>NZ_NEKA01000019.1:0-86921 GCF_002113205.1 Pseudomonas sp. B16(2017) | reverse complement strand
CCATCCCGAACTCAGAAGTGAAACGATGCATCGCCGATGGTAGTGTGGGGTTTCCCCATGTGAGAGTAGGTCATCGTCAAGATTGAATTCCGAAACCCCTGTCTGCTAAAGCAGACAGGGGTTTTGTCGTTTCAGGGGACACCAAAAACCTGTCTTCAAACCGCTCTGCGTGCCTTGCTGCTCCGACGAGCCTGCCATTTGCGCCACCAGATGTAGACGCCAGTCCCCGACAACCCTGCAATCAGAACACCCAATATCGCGATCATTACTTGTCCGGTGAAGCCTATGATCCGTCCCCCATGTATCGGCAACTGCAATCGATAAAACCGCTCTCCCAACGTCCCTTCTCCTGCTATCTCCTGCCCCAATAATCGCCCGTCCGTACCGTGGAAGAACAACCAGGATTTACCGTGGGCCTCGGTGTCATGCTGTCCAAACCCCGCACCGTAGAAGTTGTACTCAAAGCTGTAATACAACTCGCCGATCGCCGCTGTCAGCCCCAACCTTTTCCCCTCCTGCTGTGCCCTTTCGTATGCCTGTTGATAACTCAATCGAGTGATCCCCAGCTCTTCGGCAGGCATTCGTCCTCGGGCTTCATACACGCTCGGTTCAATCGGAGAAAACAACGACACCACCGGTTTGAAAACCTGGCTCGGCAGGTTCATCGCTACGCTGCTGATGGCTATCGGCAGCAATAACAACCACAGCCACAAGCCCCCCGCTCGATGCAGATCGAAGTTGAGCCGATAGGCATGCCCGCCCTTGATCTTCCAGGCGTTCGACCACTTCTTCCAGAACGGTTTACCCCGCGGCAACGTCAGCCAGAGGGCGATGAAGCAATCGATTACCCAGGCGATGGCCACCAACCCCATCAACAGCAAACCCCAGTTACCGGGCAGTGTCAGGTTGTAGTGAAACTCAAGAATGAACGGAACGAAGTTCTCACGCTGGAAACAGCACTCGCCCCAGTAACGCTGACCTTTTTGCTCTCCGCTCACCGGATCAAGGTAGAACACTTCATTGCGTTCTTTAAACGGTTCGCCCGTCGCCGGATCATTCCGTGGAACCGCCGCCAGCAATGCCGTGTGGCCTGCCTCGTTCGGGTACTCCATGTACCAGACCTGCAACTTCGGATGTAACGATTGCACCGCATCCACCAGCTCACCTGGCGGTAGTTTCGCCCCCTCGGCCGAAGCTGCGTAAAACTCCGGATTCAACCACTCATCCAGCTCATGGTTGAACGCCAGAATGCTCCCGGTAACCCCTGCCAGCAGCAGAAAAACCGCCGTGGCCAACCCGATATACCGGTGCAACAAAACCAGAAACGAACGCATGAAAATTCCCCCACAGATACGACAAAGCCAGCCCCTGAAATCAGGGGCTGGCTTTTTCATGCACAAGACAAAGGCTTAGAACTGGTAACTGACCGTCGCGGCGACGTTGCGCTCTTCGCCCATGTAGCAGAAGTCCAGACTTGCGCAGGAGGCCACGTAGGATTCGTTGGTCAGATTGTTCGCATTCAGGCGTACGTCGACACCCTTCAAACCGACCTTGCCGAGGTCATAGCCAATCGATGCGTCGAACAATGTGTAGGACGGCACCTTCATGGTGTTCTCTGCATCCGCCCAGCTATAGCCGACATACCGCACACCACCGCCCAGTCGCAGACCATCGAGTGCCGCGCTGTCGAACTTGTAGTCCGCCCACAGCGATGCCATGTGCCGCGGTGCCTGGGTTGGCGAGTTGCCTTTGTTCTCGATCACATTGGTCGGTGTGCTCAAGGTACTGGTCATCGACTTCGAGTATTCAATGTCGGTGAAGGTGTAGCTGCCGAGGACTTTCAGGTTGTCGGTCAACTGCATGTGCGCTTCCAGTTCAAGGCCTTGAGAGCGAACAGCGCCAACAGCGCGATAGAAGTTTTCCTGCGGCAGCTTGGTCGCCAGGTTCTCTTGATCGATGTGGAACAAGGAGGCGGTGAACAGATTGTCGGTGCCCGGCGGCTGATACTTCAGGCCCACTTCCCACTGCGTTCCATCGGTCGGTGCGAGAGGATTGCCGGCACTGTCCGCGTAGGAGTTCGGATTGAACGACTCGGAATAGCTGACGTACGGCGCAAGCCCGTTATCGAACAGATACAGCGCGCCGGCACGGCCGGTGAGCTTGGTGCGTCGATCATTGATCTCGGTGCCGACCGGGCGGCCCGCTTCGGCGATGCGGTTTTCGTCGGAGGTTTCCACCCAGTCCTGACGCAGGCCCAGCGAGAAGCGCCACTTGTCCATTTCGATCAGGTCTTGCAGGTAAACGCCGGTCTGCTCCAGGCGCCGCAGATAGCTGGTCTCGCCGTACGGTGTAATAGCGGAATTGCCGTACACCGGGTTGAACGCGTTGATCGGCGCTAGACCGCCGCTGGTCCAGTCGACCACGGTTTTGCGCCGCTGGTAATCCGCACCCATCAGCACTGTGTGCTTGGTCGCGCCGGTGAAGAATTCGGCCTGGAGCATGTTGTCGACGATGAACGCATGGAGGCGCTCGTTACCGCCGGTGTAGTAGCGATTCAGTTCGTTGCTGGTCGGCGACGTCCAGCCATAGGCGTACACCTGATCCATGTTCACTTTGGAGTCGAGGTAGCGGAAGTTCTGCCGCGCGGTGAAGACGTCGTTGAAGCGGTGTTCGAACTGGTAACCGAACGACTGCTGATCACGGGAGTAGCCATCGATGCCCGGCTCGCCTTCGAAGAAGTGCGGCGAGATACGATTACCGTTGCGTTGATGAATCGTGCCGTCGGCCGGCACGCCACCGTGATAGCCGCCGTCCGGGTCATGCTGCAGATACGCTTGCAGAGTCAGTGAGGTGTCTTCGCTGAAATCGATGCTGACGGTCGGCGCGAGGGCGAAGCGCTTTTCCTTGTTGTGGTCGAATTGCGTGTCGGACTGATCCGTCAATCCGATCAGACGATAGGCGATGCGCTTGTCGTCATCGACCGGTCCGCTGAAGTCAAAACCGACACCGCGCTGGCCCTGAGTGCCGACGGTGGCTTGAACCTGGTGATAGGCCTCGTACAGCGGCTTCTTGCTGGTCAGCGCCACCAGACCGCCCGGCGAGCTGCGGCCGTACAGCACCGACGACGGGCCCTTCAGGATATCGACACGCTCGAGGAAATACGGATCGACCTGCATGGTGCTGTAGGTGCCGCTGTCGCCCATCGACTTGAGACCGTCGAGGTAGATGTTATCCACCGAACCGTCGTTGAAGCCGCGCATCGCCACATAGTCGTAACGGTGCGTGGCGCCGTAGGGGTTGGTCAGCACGCCGGGGGTGTAACGCATGGCCTGGGACACGGTTTGCGAGCCCTGGTCATCCATTTGCTCGCGGGTGACCACGGACACGCTTTGCGAAGTTTCCAGCAGCGCGGTACTGGTCTTGGTGGCGATCTGACTGTGCGTCGCGTTATAGCCGTCCATGCTGCCCAGTGCGTTGCCGAGGGCGAAGCCTTTGATGTCGGTGGTCGGCAGGGCCAGCGCTTCGGTTTCTGCGACCGAGCGCAACACATAGCTGCTGCCGTCCTGGCTGACCGCCTCCAGACCCGAACCACCGAGCAGATGACTGAGCGCCTGATCGGTCGAATACTCGCCCTGTACACCCGGTGACTGCCGGCCTTGGGTTTGCTGCGGCGTCATCGACAACGTGATGCCCGCCTGGCGCGCGAACTGGTTGAGCGCATCGCCCAGCGGTCCGGGGGCGATGTTGTAGCGGTGGCTGCTGACCTCGCTGGCATTGGCCGCGATGCTCAGGCTCGGCAGCACGCCAACGCCCAGTGCAGTAGAAAACAGCGCCGCCCGAACGGCGTGGCGCAACAATCCCGATTCGGCAGAGAAATTCAGAGGGTTCTTACAGGTAACGCGCGCAGTCATTGTAGGTTTCCGTAGGCAGTCGCGAAGGCTGAGTTGAAGTGCTTACTGACTAAGCCGGACTTGCCGCGAAAACCCGCCAAAATACTTTCAGACCACAGACTCCAGCGTCACCCACCAACGCGTGCGGTAGCGCACTTGCACCGGCAGGGTCTGCGGCAGGATCGCCAGCAGCTTGTCGGTGTCCTCAAGACGGAACACGCCGGACAGGCGTAGATCCGCAATGTCCGACGCACAGCTCAGAAAACCCTGACGATACCGGGCGACTTCGCTGAGGAAGTCCCCCAGCCGCATGTTGCGGGTCACGATCAACCCGTCGACCCAGGCACCGGCGTCCATGTCCAACGCCGGCGCCGGGCGAACTTGATGGTGATCGATCAGGTAGCTCTGACCGGCGATGGCCTCCGTCGAGTTGCCAGCGGAATGAATCGCGACCCGGCCACTGGTAACGCTCAGACGGGTGCAACCCTCTTCCTGGCGCAGGATGAATCGAGCGTTGAACGGTTCGTAACTGGCATGACGATTCTGCACCCGCAGCGGTCGATCAAACGGCGCACCTTCATCGGCACCGCCGCAGGTGACGATGATTTCGCCGCGGGTCAATTTGATCAGCCGTTGCTGTGCGGTGTAATCAAGATCCACGCTGCTGGCGGTGTTGAGTTCGATCCGCGTGCCGTCCGGCAACTGGAAGCCACGGCGCTCGCCGGTGGCGGTGGCATAGTCGGCACGCCACTGTTGCCAGATGGAAGTGTCGCTGGCCAGCCATCCCGCCGAGCCCATCAGCAGCGCGCCGGACAATAGCTTCAAGGCCTGACGTCGACCCAACCCCTGCGCACTGTTTTCCAGCGTGTTGAACGCCACCTGCGCACCGGGCACGGTGCGCAGATTGTGGGTCAGTTCGGCTTGCAGAGACTGCACCCGCTGCCAGGCCAGTTCGTGATCATGGTGTTCGGCGCGCCATTGTTCGCACTGACGATTCAGACGCGGGTTGCCATGGTTGTTGCGCAGACGCAGGAGCCAGTGAATGGCCTGTCGGACGACTTGTTGCGGTGGCTCGGCGCGTCGGCCAAGCGAGAGGTTATCCACCGGCATCAGTTTTCGTACCGCAGCACGTAGCAGTGAAACAGCGCGTCGGCGACGTAGCGCTCCACCGAACGCAGGGACAGCCCCATCTGCTCGGCAATCTGTTTGTGGGTCAAACCTTCGCACTGAGCCAGCAGAAATGCCTGACGCACTTTTGGCTTCAAGCCTTCAAGCATGCGGGCGATGCCCTCGAGCAGTTCGATCACCAATGCGCGGGATTCGGCACTCGGAGTTTCGGCTTCAGGCAAATGGGCGATGGTTTCCAGATAGGCGCGTTCAATTTCCTCACGGCGCCAATGGTCGATCACCAATCCCCGGGCAACCGTGCGCAGAAACGCGCGGGGTGCCTTGAGTTCCAGGCGCTCGGTGCGCTGCAACAGGCGAACGAAGGTGTCCTGGGCCAGATCCGCCGCATCGGCAGCATTGCCCAGCCGAGCGCGCAACCAGCCGTTGAGCCAGCCGTGATGACTCGTGTAAAGCGCCTGTACAGCCAACTCAGGTGAGGACATGAACGCGACAGCCCGAACGTCACAAATGATAATTAGTCGCATTGTCATCAAGGGTTACAGAATTTGCAACCGGCGCTGCAAAACGCTCATCAAAAAAGCAGAGGCGACCGCTCTAATACGCCGTCCGGCGGGAATCTGGCAGAAATGCCATCCATTTCCTGCAAAACCCTAAGTTTTCTCCAAAGCGTGCCGACAGACTGGTGAGACATGCGTGCACCAAAGTAGAGCAGCCGTCAGAACGCTGCCTGCGCTGTACATGGAATGTTGCATCCGGAACGCATCCCCACTTTTCGCATAAGAAGTCCCATGAAATGAATCTCAAGTTCAGCCATAAAATCCTGCTGGCCGCCTCGGGCGTCGTGGTCCTGGCGTTCGCGCTGTTCACGTTGTACAACGACTATCTGCAGCGAAACACCATTCGCCAGAACCTCCAGTCCTCGGTCCAGCAGGCCGGTGACCTGACCGCCAGCAGTGTGCAGAACTGGATGAGCGGGCGGATTCTGGTACTGGAAAACCTCGCGCAGAACGTTGCCCATCAAGGCAAAAACGCCGACTTCCCGGGCCTGGTCGATCAACCGGCCTTCACCTCCAACTTCCAGTTCACCTACGTCGGTCAGGCCAACGGCGTGTTCACCCAGCGCCCTGACGCGAAGATGCCGGACGGTTACGACCCGCGTCAGCGTCCCTGGTACAAGCAGGCCGTGGCCGCTGACCAGACCATGTTGACCCCGCCGTACATGGCCGCCGTTGGCGGTTTGGTGGTGACCATCGCCATGCCGGTGAAAAAGAACGGCGAGCTGCTCGGCGTAGTCGGCGGTGACCTGAGTCTGGAAACCCTGGTGAAGATCATCAACTCGGTGGACTTCGGCGGCCTGGGCCACGCGTTCCTGGTCAGCGGTGACGGTCAGGTGATCGTCAGCCCGGACAAAGACCAGGTGATGAAGAACCTCAAGGACATCTACCCGAACGCCGGTGTGCGTATCGAGAAGGGCAACCAGAACGTGGTGCTCAACGGCCAGGAACGCATCCTGTCGTTCACTCCGGTCGCCGGTCTGCCGAATGCCGAGTGGTACATCGGTCTGTCGATCGACCGCGACAAGGCCTACGCCGCACTCAGCCAGTTCCGCACCTCGGCACTGATCGCAATGTTCGTCGCCGTCGGCGCGATTGCGGTGTTCCTGAGCCTGCTGATCACCGTGCTGATGCGTCCGCTGATCACCATGGGCCGTGCGATGCAGGACATCGCTCAGGGTGAAGGCGACCTGACTCGTCGTCTGGTGGTGGAAAGCAAAGACGAGTTCGGCGAGCTGGGCAGTTCGTTCAACCAGTTCGTCGAGCGGATTCACGCTTCCATTTCCGAAGTGTCTTCCGCGACTCGCCACGTACACGACCTGTCGCAACGGGTGATGGCATCGTCCAACGCCTCGATCATCGGTTCCGACGAGCAAAGCGCGCGCACCAACAGCGTGGCCGCCGCGATCAATCAGTTGGGTGCCGCCACTCAGGAAATCGCCCGCAACGCCGCCGATGCTTCGCAACACGCCAGCGGCGCGAGCGAGCAGGCCGATGACGGTCGTCAGGTGGTCGAGCAGACGATTCAGGCGATGACCGAGCTGTCGCAGAAGATCAGCCTGTCGTGCACCCAGATCGAAACCCTGAATGCCAGCACCGACAACATCGGCCACATTCTCGACGTGATCAAAGGCATCTCCCAGCAGACCAACCTGCTGGCGCTCAACGCGGCCATCGAAGCGGCCCGGGCCGGTGAAGCCGGACGCGGTTTTGCGGTGGTGGCGGACGAAGTGCGCAATCTCGCTCACCGCACCCAGGAATCGGCGGAAGAGATCCACAAGATGATCACTTCGCTGCAGGTCGGCTCCCGCGAAGCGGTGACCACCATGAACGCCAGTCAGGCGTCCAGCGAGGAGACCGTTGAAGTGGCGAACCAGGCCGGTCTGCGTCTGGTCAGCGTGACCCAGCGCATCGGCGAAATCGACGGCATGAACCAGTCGGTGGCTGCCGCTACCGAGGAACAGACTGCCGTGGTGGAAACCCTCAACGTCGACGTCAACCAGATCAACCTGCTGAACCAGCAGAGCGTGGCCAACCTCAATGAAACGTTGAAGGATTGCGATGCGTTGTCGCAGCAGGCCAACCGTTTGAAACAGCTGGTCGACAGCTTCAAGATCTGACACCAAGTCAGACCGCGTTATCGTTCATCGCGAGCAAGCCCGCTCCCACAGGATTTCAGGCGCACACAACATTTGTGACCGACCGGGAACCTGTGGGAGCTGGCTTGCCAGCGATAGCGGTGGCTCAATCACCGCAGAACTGAAACCTTACACAAACAGCTTCAGCACATTGCCCATCGCGTCATCGGCAAAGCCCTGCACGAAATCCTTGAACCCCGGCAGTGCCTCGGGCCCACCGCTGGCCGGTTCGGCAATGATCGTCCAGGTCGCCCGCGACTTGCCCGCGCCCAGCGACTCTACATTCATCGCCGCCCACAGATTGGCCACGCCCAGGGTGTTGTAGATCGTGGTCCAGGTCATGCTCAGCGCCTGGTCGTCCCGAGAGTTGAGTTGCTCGACCACGATGTTGCCATCCTTGAAGAACTTCTTGCGCAGCGAAGACACGCCTTCGCCGGTCATTTCGATGTGCGACAGCGCCGGAATGAAACGGTCGAAACCGTCGAATTTGCCCACTACCGACCACACCTCATTGGCGTCCACCGGCACTTCCACCGAAGACACGACGTGGCAGCCGTGAGGATTCTTGATCAGGGTGTCGGGTTGCAGATTGCTCATGGTGTTGCTCCTTGGTTGATGAGTCAGATGAAGTTGATTTCTTTCAGGTAGTCGCAGCCGCGACGCAGCAGCGCCGGGGATTTTTCCGGGTAGTGCGCGCCCATCTGTTGTACGCCGGCCTGGGCGTTGGCGTGGCCGATCAGGGAGATGTCGCCGATGTCTTCCTCGAAGCCGTTGAGGTAGAAACCGAGCACGCCGAACAGCGCGTTGTCGACATCGACCCGGCCCAGTTGCTGCTGCCAGTCGGCGACGCTGACCAGCGAAAACTCGCTGCCGGTTTCGCGGAACGACGCAACGTAGGCATCCCAACTCAGAGGCTCCGGGTTGTGCAGGTTGAACACCGCCCGTTCGGGCGAATAACGGCTGGCGTGGAAGGCGATGAAACGGGCAAGGAAGTCCACCGGCATCAGGTCGAAATTCAGCGCGAAGGCCGGTACCTGGCCGAGCTGGATCGAGCCCTTGAGCATCAGCATCAAACGGTTCTTGTGCGGCTGGCACACGCCGCTGAGGCTGTTGAAACTGATGTTGCCGGGTCGATACAGATTGACCCGCACCCCACGCTCCCGGGCCCGTTCGAGGATGCGCTCACCGACCCATTTCGACAGGTTGTAGCCGTTGCGGATGTAGATCGGCGGCGTCGGTGCGGCGGGCAATTCCAGCACCCGGCCCGCGTCGTCGACGGTGCTGGAGGCCGACAGCGTCGAGACGAAGTTGAACACCTTCTTGCTGCGTCCTTCACACAGCCGCAGCAGTTCGAAAATCGGCTCGACGTTGTCCGCCGCCAGCGACTCGTAGTCGAGTACGTGATTGACGTTGGCCGCGTTGTGCACCAGCGCGCCGAACTCACGATCCAGTCGCTCGAAATCCTCATTGGCCAGGCCCAGTTGCGGCCGGGTGATGTCCGCCGAATAGACCCGCACCCGACTCAGGTCCAGATGCTCCAGCCGGTTCTCTCGCAGCGCTTGGGCAAAGCGCTGCGCCGCGGTTTGCCCGCCGCCGTCGCGCACCAGACACGCCACCTCGCTGGCGCCCCATCCCAGCAGCGCCTCGACGATGTGCACACCGACAAAACTGTTGGCGCCGGTGACGATCACCTTGTGCACATCGCCCATGCGGCTGATCGGCAACGGCTCGATTTCCAGCGCTCGCTCGGCGTCGGCCATCGCCTGAGCGCTGAGTGCCGCGCTGTCATCGGTGCCGCGCACCAGCGTGGCGAGCTTGGCGATGGTCGGCAGTTCGATGAAGCGGTTGATCGAGATGCTGCGACCGAATTCCTCCCGCAGACGCAGGAGCATGCGTGACAGCAGAATCGAGTGACCGCCGAGATTGAAGAAGCTTTCGTCGGTGGAAATATCGCTGGTCGGCAGCTCCAGCAACTCGCCCCAGATCTCCAGCAGCAGCGCTTCGTCGGCGTTGGCCGGCAGGCATTTCGGGCCGCTGTCCTGCACGCTGACCGGCAATTCCAGCAAGGCTTTTCGGTCGACTTTGCCGTTGGCGGCGAACGGCATGTTCGGCAGTTCCGTCCATGCCACCGGTTGCATGTAGTCGGGCAAAAACTGCTGGGCATGTGCCTTCAGCGCATCGCGCGCGGCATCCGATTGCGGCTGGGCGAGGAACGCCAGAATCCGTCGCTGACTGTCGATCACCACCGCGATCTGCCGATACAGCTGACTCTCGCGCAGGCACCGTTCGATCTCCTCCGGCTCGACCCGGAAGCCGCGGATCTTCACCTGATTGTCGCGCCGTCCGCACAGTTCGATGCCGTCCTCGCCCCACTTGGCCATGTCGCCGCTGCGGTAGGCGCGCAGACGCTGACCATCCGGCAACTCCAGGTCCAGATAGCGCTCGGCGGTCTGCTGTGGATTGTTCAAGTAACCCAGGCACACGCCGGGGCCGACGATGAACAGTTCGCCCACCGTTTGCTCCGGCACCGGTTGCAGGTCGTCATCGAGGATCAGCACCCGACTGTTGGCAATCGGTCCGCCGAGCGTGCGATTGCTGTCGCCCGGTTGCAGTTGCCGCGCGGTGATCAGCACCGTGGCTTCGGTCGGGCCGTAGAGGTTGTACAGTTTGCCCTGGCGCGTCAGTTGTTCGATCACGAACGGCTCGCAGACGTCGCCGCCAGTCATGATCCGCCCGACACTTTGCAGTTGCTCCAGCGGCAGGATGCTCAACAGCGCCGGCGGCAGGAACGCGTGGGTCAGTTGCCGACGGCGAATCAGCGCCACCAGTTGCAGCGGATCGCGGCGCTGGTTGTCGTCGGGCACCACCAGTTCCGCGCCTTCGAGCAGGCTCGGGAAAATATCGATCAGCGACGAGTCAAAACTCAGCGAAGAGAACTGCAGCACTCGGCTCTCGGCGTGCAACTGCACGTAGTCGGCGTACCACGCGGTGAAGTGCGCAAGATTTGCCTGACTCAGCAGCACACCCTTCGGATGCCCGGTGGTGCCCGAGGTGTAGAGCGCCATGCACGGCGCATCGAGCTCGGGCCGACGACGCATCAACGGTTGCGACAGATCGGCGTCGGTGCAGTCGATGCGGCAGACATCCAGTCCCGGCATCGAACCGCTCAGCGGGTGTTCGCCGTCGTGCAGCAACAGCACCGCCCCGGCGTTTTCCAGAATGTACTGCTGGCGCTGAAGTGGATGGCTCGGCTCCAGCGGCAGGTACACCGCGCCGCTGCCGAGAGTCGCCAGGATCGAAGCAAACAGCGCATCGCATTTCGGCAGGCAAATCCCCACCACCCAGGGTTGCGGTTGTGTCTCCAGCATGGCCAGCAAGCGTTGCTGGATCGCCCGGCTGTGAGCATGCAACTGGCGGTAGCTGATCGACTGCTCGGCGAGGTGCAGCGCCGGGCGCTCCGCGTGCTCGATCAGACTCTGTTGCAGCCGCTCGATCACCGGGATCTGCGCCTGTTGCAGCAAGGCCGGATTAGCCGTGGCATTCAGGCGATGGACGTAGGCCAGACTGTCGAGAAACAGCAGGTTTTCCACCTGTTCGAAGTCCGGCGAACGGGCCGCTGTCGCGTGCTGGAAATACTCGGCATCGCGGGAAAAGCGGCTGACCAGCAGCGCCACTTCGTCCACCACCTGCGCCAGTGTTCGCTGGCGCAAGGCTTGACCGTTGCCGGACGGTTCGTCGGCGATGGGCACGCGGCTCAGCAGTGTCGTGTTGCAGAGGCATAGCAGATCGAGCACCGGCAGTCCGCCGATGCCCGTTGCACCAATGCCCAGGCGCAAGTTCAGCTGCGCTGTCGTGTCGTAATCCTGCGGCGCAAGACTGCCGTCATCGATCACCAGATCCACCGACGGAGCAACCTCCGTCAGCAACGAATGACCGTGTTGTTCGAGCTCCTGCGCCAGGTCGGTCAAGGCCTGGCTGCGGCCCCTCAGCAAAATGTCGAGACGTCTCATGTCAGCCTCCTTGTCAAACCAGGTAGTCGCGCAGGGCGTGCTGCACGCACGGTGTGTCGAGCAGCGAACTGTTGTGGAAAAACCGCACGATGTTGCCCACCAGCGGGTGGTGGCGATTGATCGGGAAGGCCAGCCCGGCCATCTCGTCTTTCAGTGCGCGGCGGGTTGCGTCGTTGACCGGCAGGGCATCGATCAGGCGCAGGTCGAAGGACTTCTGGATGTCGTTGGTCAGGTAATGGCCGATGAACACCGGCAGGATCTGCGCGATGCAGTCGCGATCCGCATCACTCGCGGTGTGCCAGTAGATGCGCACCATCCGCGCCCAGAAACTCGAATGGCGACCTTCGTCGAGCAAGTGGTCGGCCATCAGGCCCTTGATGGATGGCTTGACCGTGTCGTCCCGGGCGAACGCCGCGACATCGCCAGTCACGGTGTTTTCGGCGATGGCCACGCAGATCAGCTCCACGGCGCTGCGCAGGTGTTGCGGGGCCAGTTCGACGGCGGCCGGAATCGCCCGGCTCAGTTCGATTTCATTCGGCAACTCGATCGGCTCGATGCCGGTCATGGCCACGGTCTGCTGCATGAAATCCATCGCCACCAGCGCGTGGTAATCCTCGTCCACCACCACGGTCATGGCGTCGTAGCGACAGGCGAACGGGAAGGGCACGGCGAAGCGGTTCTTGGC
The DNA here is from genome assembly GCF_002113205.1 of Pseudomonas sp. B16(2017). NCBI lineage: Bacteria > Pseudomonadati > Pseudomonadota > Gammaproteobacteria > Pseudomonadales > Pseudomonadaceae > Pseudomonas > Pseudomonas sp. B16(2017). The sequence continues at coordinate 74,516 of NZ_NEKA01000019.1, read as the reverse complement.
GATGCTTCGCGCGGTCTTGTCGACGATCTCGGTCTCGAAAATCACCACGTCGTTGATGAATTTGTACAACGTCTGCACCAGGGCGAAATCACGCTGCTGCGGGCATTCGCGCAGGAAGGTTTCGCTGAGCACCAACGGCTGGCGGCTGAGCGGATAGATCAGCCGCGCATCGTCCTCCAGCACGCGGCGCGGCCGGGTGCGGATGGTCGCGCGGCTTTCCCAGGCGTCGGCGAAAGACTGGTAGTCGGCGGCGTTCATTGGGCCACCTCCGCCAGCGGTTCGCGCATGCTCAGGCGCAGGCCGTCCCACAGGGCGATGCGGCTTTCCACGGCGGCGATGGCGCTGGCGTAGACCTCGGCTTCGCGCTGCGGATCGCCGTCCACCAGTCGGTCCAGCAGTTGCTCCGCCGCCGGGCCGTGGTCTTCGGAGTCGACCTCGATGTGTCGCTCGAGGTAGTAACGGAAGGTCGGCGCCTGCTCGACGCCAATGCCCCAGGCATCGAGCATGCGCTGGAACATGGTCGGGATCACGCTCTCGCGACCGTGCAGGAATGCGGCAGCAACGCTGTGACCGGGTGCATGCAGTGCGGTGTGCAAAGTGTCGCGGACGAACCGCGCAGCGGCCGGATCGACCTCGACGCTTTGCAGGGCGACGTCGTAACTCACGCCCTCCTGCTGCAGCGTGACGAAGCGTTCCACGGCTGTCGTGTCCGCACCGACTTCGCGCATCGCATCGAGGTACAGTTCGAAGTGACTGTAATGCCCGTGTGACAGCCGATCGTCAGATTCTTCCCCGAGCACGATTTCGTTGATCAGTCTTGCTGCGTGCGGATCTCGTGGCGGTAACCACGGCAGGCGAGTGCAAGTCAGTTCCTGCTGCAGGCGTTTGGTCAGCGACATGAAGTCCCAGACGGCAAATACATGGGACTCCATAAACCGGCGCAATGTCGCCAAAGAATCGATCTCGGAGAAGATCGGATGAATGCTGAGTTCGGCTTTCTTCAGTGTAAGTTGCTCTTTAGTTGGCATGGTTGCGAGACTCTGGTTAATAGGGAATAAGGATTGCTCAATTAATCGCTAACAACGTTGAGCAAGTTTCTCCAGGCGAACGACAGCCTCATTCGGTTTCGATGAAAACAGGCAATGTCTGAAGGGCCCGGGACAGCAGCAGACGGATAAACCGCTGCGAACCCGGCCGTAGCGCAAGGTTTTGCCGGGTTGGTGATTTCGGATCCAAACCCGGCGAAGAAAAACTAATACATCGCAAAACAACTTAACAAGTTTATTTTTAATTATTTTTAGTTGGCTGTTTTTGAAGTATGAGTGGGGCTGATAAAACTTATAAGTTAAGTTTTATTTGGGCGTAGTTGCTCCTTTCGGCGTTTAACGGCCAAAATTGAACGACAAGAGTGAGTGCCTCACTCGAAGCAACTTTCAAATTAAGTAATCGAATTGATATGAGGGGATGAAGTCGGGCTGTAAGAGCGCCGTTTCTTCCTGTTCCCGTGACAAGGCTCCTTCCGTAGGTTCCTGGTGCGGGGACTGCTGCCGGGGCGGCGCGTCCCCGTTCTATATTGGGTTGGCGATTCAAGGGTGCGCGTAAATCGGCGCCGCGGCTATCGTCGAAAATGACTTCCTTGCGGTGCAAATTCCGGGCTGTTCAAAGCAGAAGGGAGGTTAGAGCGCAGGCGTCGATGTGCCACGGCAAATGACCGTGACGGGTGGGGGGATTTGTAAGCGGGTTATTCGCCGGGTGAGTGGAGGCTCACCCGGGAGGGAGGATTCAGTGCGCCGCTTTGCGGCTTTGGCCGGCGGAGCTGGCGAGGTAACGTGTGATGACCTCGACACCGCGGTTGAGGTGCTGCTCCAGCAGTGTCACGGCGTGCGCGGTGTCACGCTCTTTCACCGCCTGCAACAGCGCGCGGTGATCGTCCTGGGAGATTTTGCCCAGGCCCATGGCCTCGAGGTTGAAGCGCAGGAAGCGCTCTTCTTCGTTCAAGCCGTCTTCCACCAGCCGCAACAGTCGGCCATTGGGCGCCTTGCTGTAGAGCGCCATGTGAAACAGACGGTTGAGCCGACCGATTTCGGTGTAGTCGTGTTCGTTTTCCAGCTCTTCGATGAAACCGGCCGCGCGTTCGTGGTCGACCGAGGTCAGCAGCGGGATCGACTGGCGCAGCGCTTCGGACTCCAGCAGGATCCGCAGCTCATAGGTTTCCGTTGCGTCACCCTGGATCAGCGGTGCGACCACGGCGCCCTTGTGGGCAGTGACGTTCAGCAGGCCCTGGGCCTCGAGCTGGCGCAAGGCTTCGCGCACCGGCATGCGGCTGACACCGAACAGGTCGGCCAGATCCTGTTGGCGCACGGCGGTGCCGCAGGGCAGGCGCCCGTCGAGAATGGCGGCGCGCAGGGTTTCTTCGATGACCGAGCGCGCCAGATGCGCGGGAATCGGGCCGTCGACTTTGATGCTGTGGAGTGGCTTGGGCTTTTGGGTCACAACTGCACACCCTATGACTGCGGATTTGGATCCAAAGGACACTAGTGATTGCTCTACAGGTTGTCAAACCGTGTAGAAGAACCCTGTCACATCTGAAGTTTAGCGCGGCAGCGATGATCTCATGGTGCCATTGTTTTTTGCTGGGCTAACCTTCACCATCAAGCGCTTTCCTCTCTGCCCTGGATGCCTTGCATTGGCGGTACGTTACGTAATCCCACGGATTGCGCGCTGGCTTGCCGGCGCGCTGCTGCTGGCCGGCATCATGCTGGGCGGCCTGCATGCCGATTGGGATTTTTCCGCGATCAGCCGCAAGGCCACGGCACTGTACGGGCCGTTGGGCGCAGGGCAACAGCGGATTGATGCCTGGCAGAATCTGCTGGCCACGCAGAAGCAGGTCAGCGAGATGGAAAAGCTCAAAGTGGTGAACCTGTTTTTCAACAAACAGATGCGCTACGTCGAAGACATCGATCTGTGGCACGAGGTCGATTATTGGGAAACCCCCATCGAGGCCTTGTGGAAAGGCGCCGGCGACTGCGAAGACTACGCGATCGCCAAGTATTTCAGCCTGCGCCACCTCGGTGTGGCCAGTGACAAGTTACGCATCACCTACGTCAAGGCCCTGCGCCAGAACCGCGCGCACATGGTCCTGACTTACTATTCCAGCCCTGACGCCATGCCGCTGGTGCTCGACAGCCTGATCGACCCGATCAAGCCGGCCGCCGAGCGAACCGATTTGCTGCCGGTCTACTCTTTCAATGCCGAAGGGCTGTACCTGCCGGGCGCCAAGGGCAACAAGAAGGTCGGTGACACCAAACGCCTGTCACGCTGGCAGGATGTGTTGAAGAAAATGCAGGCCGAAGGATTTCCGGTCGAGACGACTAACTAGGAGCACGCGCTCAGATGTCTTTGTTCAAACAGCTGTTGATCGCTATATGTCTGTTCCTGGTGGTCGCCTTCACCGGCAGCTTCATGGTCAGTCTGGAGAGCTCGCGCACCCAGTACGTCAACCAGTTGCGCTCCCACGCCCAGGATGCGGCCACGGCGCTGGCGCTGTCGTTGACGCCGAACATCGATGACCCGGCGATGGTCGAGCTGCTGGTCAGCTCGATCTTCGACAGCGGTTATTACTCGAGCATCCGCGTGGTCGATCTGAAGACCGACCAGACCATTGTCGAGCGCAACGGCATTCCGGCGGTCACCAACGTGCCGGACTGGTTCGTCAGACTGATCGGCCTGGAACCGGCCGGTGGCGATGCGCTGGTCAGTCGTGGCTGGGAGCAGGCGGCGCGGGTCGAGGTGGTCAGCCACCCGATGTTCGCCCTGGCCAAGCTCTGGCAAAGCGCGCTCGGCAGCCTTGGCTGGTTGCTGGTCTGCGGGGCGGTGAGTGCGGTGCTGGGCGCGCTGTTGCTGCGTCGGCAATTGAAGCCGCTGGATTACATGGTCAAACAATCCCACGCCATCGCCCGCCGCGAATTCCTCAGCCTGCCGGATCTGCCGCGCACGCCTGAATTGCGCCGCGTGGTGCTGGCCATGAACCAGATGGTCGAGAAGCTCAAGGCGCTGTTCCAGGAGCAGGCCGAACGCAGTGAAAAACTGCGCACCGAGTCCTATCAGGACAACCTCACGGGGCTGGCCAACCGGCGTTATTTCGAGATGCAGCTGAATGCGCGGGTGAGCAACCCGGAGCAAGCCAGTTCCGGTTATCTGCTGCTGTTGCGGGTCAAGGACCTGGCCGGTCTCAACCAGCGCCTCGGCGGTCAGCGCACCGATGAATTGTTGAAAGCGGTCGGCGAGCAACTGTCCCGCGAGTGCGCCAAATACCCGGAAACCCAGAACCTCGTCACCCGCATTCGCGGCGGTGAATTCGCCGTGCTGGCGCCGGGGTTGACCCGTGAAGAAGCGCTGCAATTGGCGCAGAGCCTCGACAGTGCGTTGAGCAGCCTGCACGCGACAGGCGCCACCGACGTGCCCGCCGTGGCTTCTATCGGCCTGGCGCCGTTCGCTCACGGCGATTCGCCGCAAGCGGTCCTCAGCCTCGGCGATCAGGCGCTGGCCCAGGCCGAAGGGCAGGGCGAGCAGAACTGGGCGTGCCTCGATCAGAGCCTGGTGGCGGAGGTCGGCGACGATCACCACGCCTGGCACCGCTTGCTCGATCAGGCCCTGAATCAGCAGCGCTTCGAGCTGTTCTTCCAGCCGGTGGTGGCGGCGCAGGACACGCAATTGGTATTGCATTACAAAGTGCTGTCGCGTTTGCTCGACGAGCAGGGCCAGACCATTCCCGCCGGACGCTTCCTGCCGTGGCTGGAGCGCTTCGGCTGGACCGCGCGACTGGACCGGTTGATGCTCGAGCAGGTGCTGGAACAGATGGCCGGCCATGAACAATCCCTGGCGCTGAACCTGTCCTCGGCGACCCTCGCCGATCCGCAGGCGTTGAACAAAGTGTTCGAGATTCTGCGGGCGCATTCCAACCTCGGTGCGCGCCTGACCCTGGAAATCGGCGAGGAACAATTGCCGGAGCAAGCGGTGCTGGAACAATTGACCCGGCGCCTGCGTGAACTCGGTTTCTCCTTGAGCCTGCAGCGCTTCGGCGGGCGCTTCAGCATGATCGGCAACCTGGCGCGGCTGGGGCTGGCGTACCTGAAGATCGATGGCAGCTACATCCGGGCGATCGATCAGGAAAGCGACAAGCGCCTGTTCATCGAAGCGATCCAGCGTGCGGCGCATAGCATCGATCTGCCGCTGATTGCCGAGCGGGTCGAGACGCAAGGGGAATTGTCGGTGATTCGCGAGATGGGGTTGTATGGGGTTCAGGGGCAGCTCTTCGGTGAACCGAAACCCTGGGGCTGACTGATCGCTCCCACGCTCCGCGTGGGAGCGATCAAACGGATCAGATCAACCCGCCCTCATCCTCATCGATCAACTGACTCAACCCGCCCAGCGCTTCCCGCGCCTGGGTCCGGTCCATCAACTTGGCCTGGGCCGCCGCTGGCAGGTCGGTGACGCGGATCACGCCTTTCTGAGTCAGCACCTGAATCAGGTCATCGAGTACCCGGATCATTTCCAGGTCGCTCTGCTTGAGCTGTTTGAGGCTGTTCTCCACGGCTTCGTTGGCGTACCAGGCCTGGATTTCATGGTGGTCGGCCGGCAGCGTTTCCGTGGCCTCGGCGTAGGCCGCAGCTTCCACGCGAATCAACTGACCCTGCGCATCGCGTTGCACGTAAAACATTGAGCATCCCTCGGAAATGGACCAGCGTCATGCTGTCAGCAGCATAGCCAACTGCGCGCGAGTATGCGGTGCGCCGACGAAATCGTCACCGGTTCAAGCGCTGCAAACGTGACGGCCGCCCCAGTGGGGCGGCCGTTGTTCACGCATCAGCTGTTGTTGTGGTCGACCTTGATGGTCGGATCGCTGCCGGCAATCAGGTTGTGAATGTTGGCCGTGGACCAGTTGTTGCCTTCCAGTTTGATCGTCACGTCCGGTGTGGCGGCTGCGGCATCGCCCGAGTTGAACTTGCCGCCCGAGCTGACTTGCAGCGACGACACGCCGTCGACCGTGGTGATCTTCAGGAAGTTGTCGATGGTGCTGCCGGTCTCGCCCTGCAACAGGTCACGCAGGTCGATGCGGTCGCCTTCGCTGGCCTTGAAGTCCTTGATCACGTCGTTGCCGGTGTCGCCCGCCTTCCAGACGAAGGTGTCGGCACCGGAACCACCGATCAGGATGTCGTTGCCCTGACCGCCGATCAGCGTGTCGTTGCCGGTGCCGCCGAGCAGGATGTCATTGCCCTTGCCGCCGTCGAGCAGGTCGTTGCCGCCCGAGCCGAACAGGATGTCATTGCCCGCGCCGCCCAGCAGCGTGTCGTTGCCGTCGTGGGCACCGGACACATCGAACGCCTGATAGTGCTCGGTGATGTACTGGTGCACGTTGCTGGTGGTGACTTTGCTGACGTCGACCCCGGTTTCCTTGGCCACGAACGCCTGCATCGCCTGATAACCCTCGCCGGCAATGCCGTTGAAGCTCACCAGGTCGCCGAACAGGATGTCGTTGCCGTCGCCACCGCTGACGGTGTCGTTGCCCGGCATCGTCGCTTCGGTGTGGCCGATGATCGAGTTGGCCAGGTCCTTCGGATCGATGTTGGTCTGTGGCGTCTTGTCCGAATCGTACGGTTTCAGGTCGTTGAGGCTGACACCACTGTTGATGCCGATGGCCTCCACATTCGACAAACCGTTGAGCAAGGCGAAACCGCTGCTGGCGTTATCGGTGGTCGTCGTCGTGGTGCTGCTGCCGTTGCCCGCCAGACTCGAGATCTCGTAGGTACCGTCACCCTGAGCGTGGATGGTACCCAGGCTGTTCCAGCTCCAGCTGCCGTTCTTGTACGTCTGCAATACCACGGCGCCGGCAGTGTTGATACTCAGGTAGTGGGTGTTGTCGATGTAGGTGCTGAAGCTGTCGCCCAGTTTGTAGTTGCTGGTCTTGACCACATCATCGAGCTTCACGTTGCCGTACAGCGTCGGGTTGGTCTGCTCGTTGCTCTGGTAGTAAGTCGGCTGGCCGTCGGTAATGAAGTACGTGAGGTTCTTCGCCCCGGTGTTGGCCAGCGCTTCGGCGCTCTGGAAGAAGTTCGCCGTGGCCTTGAACACGTCCTCGTAGTTGGTGCCACCACCGGACGACATCGAGTCCAGCACGGCCTTGAGCAAGGTCAGTGCGTTCGGGTCGTTGAGGTTCACCGACACCGACTTGTTGACCTGGGTGTCGAAGTCCACCAGGAAGATGTTCACCGTGCCGGAGTTGCTGCCCAGGCTCTGCTTGAGGGTGTTGAACACCGACGTCAGCGAGTCCTTGGCGGCGTTGATCGACGAGGCGCTCATGCTGCCCGAGCTGTCGACCATGAACGCGATGTTGTAGTTGGTGCCCGGCACCACGGTCAGGCCGCCGATGTCGGCGACGATGATGTCGTTGCCGTCGGTGCCGGTGACGGTGTCGTCGGCCGAAGTGGCGACCACCGCGTTATATACCGCCGGCACCACGGTGACCGGGATGGTCGCAGTGGTGCTGGCCGAGCCGCCGACCTGTTCGGTTGAGGTCGAGGTCACGGTCAGGTTGAACTGGCCGTTGTAGTAGGTCGGCGGGGTCACGGTCAGGGTGCCGAGGTTCCAGCCGGTGACGTTGGCGTCGCCGCTGGTGGCGGTCACGGTGAAGCTGTGGCCTGCGCCATCGCTGAGCACCGAACCGACCGGTGCGCCGCTGATCTTGATGCTCAGGGTTTCCGAGCCGTCGGTGTCGGTCAGCGCGGTGCTGATCGACGACAGTTTCACGGTGGTGCCTTCGGCGCCGGTGTTGAGCTTGTAGCCGTCGTAATAGCCTTCGCCGTTGCTGCCGTGCAGATCGGAGACGGTCACGCCGGCATTCACCAGATCCTGCACGCCGGTATAGATCGGCACGCCGGCACTGCTCAGGTCGATCGGCGTGCTGCCGTTGACCGACAGGTTGACGTCGTAGCTGCCCGGGCCGCTCTGGTTGTGGTGGTAGATGTCCAGGGTGTAGTAGCCGCTGGTGGTCGGGGTGAACGAACCGTTGAGGTTGCCGCCCGCGCCCCACGTCGTGGACGCCACGCTCTTGCCACCGATGGTCACCAGCAGGCTGTCGTCACCGGTGCCGCTGAAGGTGTAGGTCTTGCCGGCTTCCAGATAAATCAGGCCCGAGGTTTTCGACGCGGTGCCGGCGGTCACGCTGCCGTCGGACTGCACGTTATTCACGGTGCCGCTGGTGTTCGGCTTGCCGGCACCGTCGATCACGTTTTTCAGGGTGGTCGAATTCGCGCCGCTGCCGTCGGTGCCCAGGCCCGACAGACCGGTCCAGACTTCCTTGATCAGCCCGGTGGATTTCACGCTGTTGTCGGCCACCGACAGGGTCGGCGCATCCGCCACCGGGGTGATGTCGATCTTGATGGTGCCTGTGTTGCCCAGCAACTGGCCGTCGGTTGGCTGGAATTTGATCTGCGCGTAGTCGGCCTGATTGTTACCAACGCCAGTGCCACCGTAACCGTTCACACCCGACTCGTTGGCATCCGGCAGGAAGCGCAGCTTGCCGGCGTCGATATCGGCCTTGCTGAAGGTCTGGTTGGTGGCGACGTCTTTCCAGGTCGAACCGTCCAGGTACTGCAGTTTGCCTTCGCCCGGCAGCTGGGTGATTTTCACGCCCAGGCTGCTGGCAGGGCTGTCGACGTCGCTGACGCCGAAGGTCGACCAGCCGAGGATCAGCGGGGTGTCTTCGGTGCCGGTGACGTTGACCGGTGCAGCGACCGGCGCATCGTTGACCGCCACCACGTTGACCGTGGTGGTCGCGGTGTTGGAGTAGTTGCCGCCATCGGTCACGGTCACGGTGATGATCCGTGGCACGGTGCTCGGGTCTTCACTGCTGTTGGTGAAGCTGATGTTCTTGATGGCCTGCATGTAGTCGGCGAGCGTCGCGTTACCCGACAGGGTCAGGGTGACGGTGCCGTTGGTGCTGTTGGCGTTGATGGTAATGCCGTTGACGCTGTTGCCCAGGTTCAGCGCATCGCCGTCCTGACGGTTGGTCAGCACGACGGTGGCGCCGGTCAGCATGGTGCTGTCCGGGTCGGTGATCTTGATGTCGGTGTCGGCAATCGACACACCTGCGCCCGGGGTGTTCTCGGTGAAGGTCACCTTGTAGTCGGCACCCGTTGCACCGCTGGAGTTGTTGGCGTCGAGGTCGATGACCGGCGGTGCATCGTTGTCGATGATCGAGGTGCTGACGCTGCCATTGGTGCTGCTGACCGCCAGGTTTTCGAAGTTGCCACCGGTGGCCGAGTCGATCTTGACCACGAAGTTTTCGGTGCCTTCGGTGATCTTGTCATCGATGGTGGCGACGTTGAACTGCGCACTGCTGGCCCCCGCCGGGATTTTCACGGTGTACACGCCGGTGAAGTCCGAACCGTCGGCGGCGGTGCCGCTGTAGACGATTTTCAGGGTGACTTCGGTTTGCGCCGGGTTGGTCAGGCTGACGGTGTAGGTTGCGGCCTGGCCTTCGGTCACCGAGGTGCTGCCGGTGATGCTGACGGTGGTGGTGTCGATGGTATCGGTGACGCTGGTCACGGCCGGTGTGTTGCTGGTCACCAGGTTTTCGAAATTGCCGCCGGTAGCGTTGGTGATCGTGGCCTGCACGTTGCCGGCGTCCTTGTAGACGTCGTCGGCTGGCGCAGGAACGGTCACGGTGCCGGTGGTTTTGCCGGCTTCGATGGTGATCACGGCGCCGTTCGACAAGGTCACGGTGACTGGCGAGCCAGCGGCGTTGGTCAGGGTCGCGGTGTAAGTGATCGAGCCGCCTTCGGCCACGGTGCCGGTCGCGCTGAGCGACAGGTTGGTGGTGTCGACGGTGTCGGTGATGGTGGTGCTGACCGGGGTCTTGTCGGCCACCAGATTCTCGTAGTTGCCGCCGCTTACGCCGGTGATCGCGTTGGTCAGTGGCGCATGACCATTCAACACGTCGTTCGGCGCGGTGGTGGTCACACTGCCGGTGGTTTTGCCGACTTCGATGGTGATCGACTGACCGTTGGCCAGGGTCACGGTCACAGGCGAGCCTGTCACTGGCGCGCCGACGGTCGCGGTGTAGACCACGTTGCCACCTTCGGCCGCCGTCGTGGTCGCGGTCAGCTTCACGGTGGTGGTGTCGATAGTGTCGGTGACGCTGGTCACGGCTGGTGTGGTGCTGGTGACCAGGTTCTCGAAGTTGCCGCCGGTGGCGGACTTGATCGTCGCCTGCACGTTGCCGGCGTCTTTGTAGACGTCATCGGCTGGCGCAGGAACGGTGACGGTGCCGGTGGTTTTGCCGGCTTCGATGGTGATCACCGAACCGTTGGACAAGGTCACTGTCACTGGCGAGCCAGCAGCGTTGGTCAGGGTCGCGGTGTAGGTGATCGAGCCACCCTCGGCGACCGAATTGGTAGCGCTGAGCGACAGATTGGTCGTGTCGACGGTATCGGTCACGGTGGTGCTGACCGGGGTCTTGTCGGCCACCAGATTCTCGTAGTTGCCGCCGCTCACGCCGGTGATCGCGTTGGTCAGTGGTGCATGACCATTCAATACGTCGTTAGGCGCGGTGGTGGTCACGGTGCCGCTGGTCTTGCCGACTTCGATGGTGATCGATTGACCATTCGACAGGGTTACCGTCACTGGCGAGCCAGTCACCGGAGCGCCAACAGTGGCGGTGTAGACAACGTTGCCACCCTCGGCCGCCGTCGCAGTTGCGGTCAGCTTCACGGTGGTGGTGTCGATGGTGTCGGTAACGCTGGTCACCGCTGGTGTGGTGCTGGTGACCAGGTTCTCAAAGTTGCCGCCAGTCGCGTTGGTGATCGTGGCTTGCACGTTGCCGGTGTCCTTGTAGACGTCGTCGGCTGGCGCAGGAACGGTCACGGTGCCGGTGGTCTTGCCCGCTTCGATGGTGATCACCGAACCGTTGCTCAGGGTCACGGTCACTGGCGAGCCAGCGGCGTTGGTCAGGGTCGCGGTGTAGGTGATCGAGCCACCTTCGGCCACGGTCCCTGTCGCGCTGAGCGACAGGTTGGTGGTATCGACGGTGTCGGTGACGGTGGTCGAAACCGGGGTTTTATCAGCCACCAGATTTTCGTAGTTACCACCGCTCACACCAGTGATCGCGTTGGTCAGCGGTGCATGACCGGTCAGCACGTCGTTCGGCGCGGTAGTGGTCACGGTGCCGGTGGTCTTGCCGACTTCGATGGTAATGCTCTGGCCGTTCGACAGGTTCACGGTCACAGGCGAGCCAGTCACTGGCGCACCTACGGTAGCGGTGTAGGTGACGGTGCCGCCCTCGGCCGCTGTTGCGGTTGCGGTCAGCTTCACGGTGGTGGTGTCGATGGTGTCGGTAACGCTGGTCACCGCTGGTGTGGTGCTGGTGACCAGGTTCTCAAAGTTGCCGCCAGTCGCGTTGGTGATCGTGGCTTGCACGTTGCCGGCGTCTTTGTAGACGTCATCGGCTGGCGCGGCGACGGTCACGGTGCCCGTGGTTTTACCGGCCTCGATGGTGATCACGGCGCCATTGCTCAAGGTCACGGTCACCGGGGTGCCCGCAGCGTTGGTCAGGGTCGCGGTGTAGGTGATCGAACCACCTTCGGCCACGGTGCCGGTCGCGCTGAGCGACAGGTTGGTGGTGTCGACGGTGTCGGTCACGGTAGTGCTGACTGGCGTCTTGTCGGCCACCAGATTCTCGTAGTTACCGCCGCTCACGCCGGTGATCGCGTTGGTCAGCGGCGTGTGGCCGTTGAGCGCATCGTTAGGCGCCGTGGTGGTCACGGTGCCAGTGGTTTTACCCACCTCGATGGTGATGCTTTGGCCATTCGACAGGTTCACGGTCACTGGCGAGCCAGTCACAGGAGCGCCCACGGTGGCGGTGTAAGTGACAGTGCCGCCTTCAGCCGCCGACTCGGTGGCGGTGAGTTTCACCGTGGTGGTGTCGATGGTATCGGTGACCTGGGTCACGGCAGGAACAGTGCTCGGCACCAGGTTTTCGAAGTTGCCACCGGTGGCGGTCGAAATGGTCGCCTCGACTTTGCCGGCGTCTTTGTAGACGTCGTCCTTCGGCGCGTCGACGGTCACGGTGCCGGTGGTTTTGCCGGCTTCAATGATGATCACGGCGCCGTTGCTCAAGGTCACGGTCACCGGGGTGCCCGCAGCGTTGGTCAGGGTGGCGGTGTAAGTGATCGAACCACCCTCGGCGACCGAATGGGTGGCGCTGAGAGTCAGGTTGGTGGTGTCGACGGTGTCGGTCACGGTGGTGCTGACCGGCGTTTTGTCGGCCACGAGGTTTTCGTAGTTACCGCCGCTCACACCGGTGATCGCGTTGGTCAGCGGCGCATGGCCGTTGAGCGCATCGTTCGGCGCAGTGGTGGTCACAGTGCCGGTGGTTTTGCCCACCTCGATGGTGATCGACTGACCATTGGCCAGGGTCACGGTCACAGGCGAACCCGTCACTGGCGCGCCAACAGTCGCGGTGTAAGTAACGGTGCCACCTTCAGCGGCCGTTTCGGAAGCGGTCAGCTTCACGGTCGTCGTGTCGATGGTGTCGGTGACTTCCGTTACGGCTGGAACGGTGCTCGGAACCAGGTTCTCGAAGTTGCCACCGGTTGCGTCTTTGATGGTCACTTCGACTTTGCCGGCGTCTTTGTAGACGTCATCGGCAGGTGCTGGAACGGTCACCGTGCCGGTGGTTTTACCGGCCTCGATGGTGATGACGGCGCCGTTAGACAGGGTCACGGTCAGCGGAGTGCCGGCAGGATTGGTCAGGGTCGCGGTGTAGGTGATCGAACCGCCTTCGGCCACGGTGCCCGTCGCAGTCAGCGACAGATTGGTGGTGTCGACAGTGTCGATCACGGTGGTGCTGACCGGCGTTTTGTCGGCCACCAGGTTTTCGTAGTTGCCGCCGCTCACGCCGGTGATCGCGTTGGTCAGTGGCGCATGACCGTTGAGCGCATCGTTTGGCGCAGTGGTGGTGACGGTGCCAGTGGTTTTACCCACTTCGATGGTGATCGACTGACCATTGGCCAGGGTTACGGTCACAGGCGAACCGGTCACTGGCGCGCCAACAGTCGCGGTGTAAGTGACGGTACCGCCTTCAGCTGCCGCTTCAGTCGCGGTCAGTTTCACCGTAGTGGTATCGATGGTGTCGGTGACTTCGGTCACGGCCGGAACAGTGCTTGGCACCAGGTTTTCGAAGTTGCCACCGGTGGCGGTCGAAATGGTCGTTTCGACTTTGCCGGCGTCTTTGTAGACGTCGTCTTTCGGCGCATCGACGGTCACGGTACCGGTGGTTTTACCGGCCTCGATGGTGATGACGGCACCGTTCGACAGGGTTACGGTCACCGGCGTACCCGCCGGGTTGGTCAGGGTCGCGGTGTAGACGATCGAGCCACCCTCGGCCACCGAGCCAGTGGCGCTCAGGGTCAGGTTGGTGGTGTCGACGGTGTCAGTCACGGTGGTGCTGACCGGGGTTTTGTCAGCCACGAGGTTTTCGTAGTTACCGCCAGTCACGCCAGTGATCGCGTTGGTCAGCGGCGCATGGCCGTTGAGCGCATCGTTCGGCGCGGTGGTGGTCACGGTACCCGTGGTTTTACCGACTTCGATGGTGATCGACTGACCATTGGCCAGGGTCACGGTCACAGGCGAACCGGTGACAGGCGCACCGACAGTCGCGGTGTAAGTAACGGTGCCGCCTTCCGCCGCCGACTCGGTCGCGGTGAGTTTCACCGTGGTGGTATCGATGGTGTCGGTGACGTTGGTTACGGCCGGAACGGTGCTTGGCACCAGGTTCTCGAAACCACCGCCAGTAGCGGTCGAAATGGTTGCCTCGACTTTGCCGGCGTCTTTGTAGACGTCGTCTTTCGGTGCATCGACGGTCACGGTGCCGGTGGTTTTACCGGCCTCGATAGTAATGACGGCACCGTTCGACAGGGTCACGGTCACCGGCGTGCCGGCCGGGTTGGTCAGGGTCGCGGTGTAAGTGATCGAACCACCCTCGGCCACCGAGTCGGTGGCCGTCAGGTTCAGGTTGGTCGTGTCGACAGTGTCCGAAACCGAGGTATTTGCCGGTTTGCCGTCGACCGCCAGGTTTTCGTAATTGCCACCGGTGGCCTTGTCGATGGTCACGCTCAGCGAGCTGCCGCCCGCCAACGGGCTGTTCGGCGCGACGAAATTCACGGTGCCGGTGGTTTCGCCGACGGCGATGGTGATGGTCTGTCCGTTGGACAGGGTCACGACGAGCGGCGAACCGGTCACTGGCGCCGTCACGGTCGCGGTGTAGACCACGGTTTCGCCTTCGGCGACGTTGGCGGTGGCGGTCAGCGACACGGTGGACGTGTCGATGGTGTCATTGACGGTGGTGACCGCCGGGGCGGTGCTGGTGACCAGGTTCTCGAAGTTGCCACCGGTGGTGGTCGAAATGGTCGTCTCGACTTTGCCGGCGTCCTTGTAGACGTCGTCCTTCGGTGCATCGACGGTCACGGTGCCGGAGGTTTTGCCGGCCTCGATGGTGATCACGGCGCCGTTGCTCAACGTCACGGTCACCGGAGTGCCAGCGGCGTTGGTCAGGGTCGCGGTGTAGGTGATCTGGCCACCTTCGTTGACTTCCGGCGTGGCGCTCAGGGTCAGGGTGGTGGTGTCGACGGTGTCGGTCACGGTGGTGCTGACCGGCGTTTTGTCGGCTACGAGATTTTCGTAGTTACCGCCGCTCACGCCAGTGATCGCGTTGGTCAGCGGTGTGTGACCGTTCAACGCATCGTTCGGCGCAGTGGTGGTGATGGTGCCGGTGGTCTTGCCGACCTCGATGGTGATCGACTGACCATTGGCCAGGGTCACGGTCACAGGCGAGCCGGTCACTGGCGCGCCAACGGTGGCGGTGTAAGTGACGGTGCCGCCTTCAGCTGCCGATTCGGTTGCAGTCAGTTTGACCGTGGTGGTGTCGATGGTGTCAGTGACTTCGGTAACGGCCGGAACAGTGCTCGGCACCAGGTTTTCGAAGTTGCCACCGGTTGCATCCTTGATGGTCACTTCGACTTTGCCGGCGTCCTTGTAGACGTCGTCTTTCGGCGCATCGACGGTCACGGTGCCGGTGGTTTTACCGGCCTCGATGGTGATAACAGCGCCGTTGCTCAGTGTCACGGTGACTGGGGTGCCGGCCGGGTTGGTCAGCGTTGCGGTGTAAACGATCGAGCCGCCTTCGGCCACGGAACCTGTCGCGCTGAGGGTCAGGTTGGTCGTGTCGACGGTGTCGGTGACGGTGGTCGAAACCGGGGTCTTGTCGGCCACCAGATTTTCGTAGTTACCTCCAGACACGCCAGTAATCGAGTTGCTCAGCGGGGTGTGACCGTTCAACGCATCGTTCGGCGCGGTGGTGGTGATGGTGCCGGTGGTCTTGCCCACTTCGATGGTGATCGTCTGACCGTTGGCCAGAGTCACGGTGACCGGCGAGCCAGTCACCGGAGCGCCAACAGTTGCGGTGTAGGTGACAGTGCCGCCCTCAGCCACCGACGTATCGGCGCTCAGCTTCACGGTCGACGTATCGATGGTGTCAGTCACTTCAGTGACGGCCGGAACAGTGCTCGGCACCAGATTCTCGAAGTTGCCGCCGGACGCATCCTTGATGGTCACTTCGACTTTGCCGGCGTCTTTGTAGACGTCATCGGCCGGAGCCGGAACGGTCACGGTGCCAGTGGTTTTACCCGCTTCGATGGTGATCACCGAGCCGTTGCTCAGGGTCACGGTCACTGGCGTGCCAGCCGGATTGGTCAGCGTGGCGGTGTAAACGATCGAACCACCTTCAGCCACGGAACCTGTAGCGCTCAAGGTCAGATTGGTGGTGTCGACGGTGTCGGTGACTGACGTCACGGCCGGCGTCTTGTCGGCGACCAGGTTTTCGTAATTGCCGCCGCTGGTGCCGTCGATCTTCACGCTCAGCGTGTTGCCGCCGGCCAGTGCATCGTTCGGTGCGGTGTAGTTGACGCTGGCGCTGCTGGCGCCGACCGGGATGGTGATGGTCTGGCCGTTGGACAGGGTCACGACCACCGGCGAGCCGGTCACCGGTGCGGTGACGGAGGCGGTGTAAACCACCACGCCGCCTTCAACGGTGCTGGCCGTGGCGCTCAGGGAAACGGTGCTGGTATCGATGGTGTCGGTGACGTCGGTCACCGCCGGGGTCTTGTCGACCACCAGGTTTTCAAAGTTGCCGCCGCTGGTCTTGGTAATGCTGGCGTCGACTTTGCCGGCGTCCTTGTACACGTCGTCGCCCGGTGCGGCGACGGTGATGGTACCGGTGCTCGCGCCTTTGGCGATGTTGATCACCGCGCCGTTGCTCAGGGTCACGGTCATGGCCGTGCCGGCCGGGTTGGTCAGGGTCGCGGTGTAGATGATCGAACCGCCCTCGGCGACCGAACCGGTGGCGCTCAGGCTGATATTGGTGGTGTCGACGGTGTCGGTAACCTTGGTCACCACAGCCGTACGGTTGGCATCGACCTGTTCGAAGTTGCCGCCGCTGTGGCTGGCAATCGCGGTCTGCACCTTGCCGCCATCGATGTAAGGCGTGTTGGCCGGCGCAGGGAAATTCACCGAACCGCTGGTGGCACCGGCGGCGATGTTGATGACCGCGCCGTTGGCCAGGGTCACGGTCATGGCGGTGCCGGCCGGGTTGCTCAGGGTCGCGGTGTAGGTGATCTGGCCACCTTCGCTGACGGTGTCGCTGGCGCTCAGGGTCAGCGTGGTCTTGTCGATGGTGTCGTTGACCGTGGTGCTGACCGGCGTCTTGCTGACGTCGAGCTTCTCGAAGTTGCCGCCGCTGGCATCGGTCATGGTCACGGTGAGCTTGCTGACATCCTTGTAGACGTCATCGCTCGGCGCCGGGATGGTCACCGAACCGCTGGTCTTGCCGGCCTCGATAACGATGGTCTGGCCGTTGCTCAGGTTGACGGTCACCGGCGTCTGCGCGGCGTTGGTCAGGGTCGCGGTGTAAGTGATCGACGTGCCTTCGAGCACATAGCTTTCGGCGCTGAGGGTCAGGTGCGTGGTGTTGATGGTGTCGGCGACGTTGGTCACCGCTGGCGTCGGGTTGGCCACCAGGTTTTCGAAATTGCCGCCGGAAGTGTCCTTGATGGTCACTTCGACTTTGCCGGCGTCTTTATAGACGTCATCGGTCGGGGCTGGAACGGTCACGGTGCCGGTGGTTTTACCGGCTTCGATGGTGATGACGGAGCCGTTGCTCAACGTCACGGTCACCGGGGTGCCGGCCGGATTGGTCAGGGTCGCGGTGTAGACGATCTGCCCGCCCTCGTTGACGTTGCCGGTGGCGGTCAGCGATACGGTGGTGGTGTCGACGGTGTCGGTGATGGTGGTGCTGACCGGCGTTTTGTCGGCCACGAGGTTTTCGTAGTTACCGCCGCTCACACCGGTGATCGAGTTGGTCAGCGGTGCATGGCCGGCCAGTACGTCGTTCGGCGCCGTGGTAGTCACGGTGCCGGTGGTTTTGCCGACTTCGATGGTGATCGCCTGACCGTTGGCCAGGGTCACGGTCACCGGCGAGCCGGTGACCGGGGCGCCCACCGTCGCGGTGTAAGTAACGGTACCGCCTTCCGCCGCGGACTCGGACGCGGTCAGTTTGACGGTCGAGGTGTCGATGGTATCGGTGACCTGGGTCACGGCCGGCACAGTGCTTGGCACCAGGTTTTCGAAGTTGCCACCGGTTGCGCCGGTGATGGTCGCTTCGACTTTGCCGGCATCCTTGTAGACGTCATCGGCAGGCGCTGGAACGGTCACGGTGCCGGTGGTCTTGCCGGCTTCGATGGTGATGACCGCGCCGTTGCTCAAGGTCACGGTCACCGGCGTGCCGGCCGGATTGGTCAGCGTCGCGGTGTAGATGATCGAGCCGCCCTCGGCCACGGAATCGGTGGCGCTCAGGGTCAGGTTGGTGGTGTCGACGGTGTCAGTGACGGTGGTCGAAACCGGAGTCTTGTCGGCGACCAGATTCTCGTAGTTGCCGCCGCTCACGCCGGTGATCGCGTTGGTCAGCGGTGCGTTGCCGGCCAATGCGTCGTTCGGTGCTGTGGTGGTCACGGTGCCGGTGGTCTTGCCCACTTCAATCGTGATGCTTTGGCCGTTGGCCAGGGTCACGGTGACCGGCGAGCCAGTTACGGGCGCTCCAACTGTCGCGGTGTAAGTAACGGTACCGCCCTCGACCGCCGATTCGGTCGCGGTCAGTTTGACGGTGGTGGTGTCGACGGTATCGGTCACGTCGGTGACAGCCGGAACGGTGCTTGGCACCAGGTTCTCGAAGTTGCCGCCGGTGGCGTCCTTGATCGTCACTTCGACCTTGCCAGCGTCTTTATAGACGTCATCGGCAGGCGCCGGAACGGTCACGGTGCCAGTGGTTTTACCCGCTTCGATGGTGATGACGGAGCCGTTGCTCAACGTCACGGTCACCGGGGTGCCCGCAGGATTGGTCAGGGTCGCGGTGTAAACAATCGAACCGCCCTCGGCGACAGTACCGGTGGCGCTCAGGGTCAGGTTGGTGGTGTCGGCAACGTCTGTCACCGTGGTCGAAACCGGGGTCTTGTCGGCCACCAGATTCTCGTAATTACCGCCGGAAACGCCGGTGATCGAGTTGGTCAGCGATGCGTTGCCAGCCAATGCGTCGTTCGGCGCGGTGGTGGTCACGGTGCCGGTGGTTTTGCCCACTTCGATGGTGATGGTCTGACCGTTGGCCAAAGTGACAGTCACCGGCGAACCGGTGACTGGTGCGCCAACCGTTGCGGTATAAGTAACGGTGCCGCCTTCTGCAACCGAAGTATCAGCCGTCAGTTTGACCGTCGACGTGTCGATGGTGTCAGTCACTTCGGTGACAGCGGGAACAGTGCTTGGCACCAGATTCTCGAAGTTGCCGCCGGTGGCGTCCTTGATGGTCACTTCGACCTTGCCCGCGTCTTTGTAGACGTCATCGGCAGGCGCCGGAACGGTCACGGTGCCGGTGGTTTTACCGGCCTCGATGGTGATGACGGAGCCGTTGCTCAACGTCACGGTCACCGGGGTGCCGGCCGGATTGGTCAGGGTTGCGGTGTAGACGATCGAACCGCCTTCCGCCACGGAACCGGTGGCGCTCAGCGACAGGTTGGTGGTGTCGATGGAGTCGGTGACGGTAGTGGTCGCTGGCGTCGTGTTTGGCACCAGATTCTCGAAATTGCCGCCGGTAGCGCCGGTAATCGTGGTGCTGACGGTGCCGCCGTTGTTGTAGACGTCATTCGGTGCGGTCGGCACGTTGACGCTGCCGGTGGTCTGGCCGGCGCCGATGGTGATGGTCGAACCGTTCGACAGGGTGACGGTCACCGGTGTCTGCGCCGGGTTGGTCAGGGTTGCGGTGTAGGTGATCTGGCCACCTTCGACCACGGTGCCGGTGGCGGTCAGAGTCAGATTCGTGGTGTCGACCGAATCGACGATCGTGGTAACGGCCGGTGTCGGGTTCGGCACCAGGTTTTCGAAGTTGCCGCCCGTGGCACCGGTGATGGTGGTGGTGACGGTGCTGCCGTTGTTATAGACGTCATTCGGTGCGGTCGGCACGTTGACGGTGCCGGTGGTCTGGCCGGCGCCGATAGTGATGGTCGAGCCGTTGGACAGGGTCACGGTCACCGGCGTCTGCGCCGGGTTGGTCAGGGTCGCGGTGTAGGTGATCTGACCGCCTTCGGTCACGCTCGGGCCCGCCGTCAGGGTCACGGTGGTGGTGTCGATGGTGTCGGTGACCTGGGTCGTGGCCGGGGTGGTCGGCGGGGTCACGGTGATGCCGTTGCCGCCGGTGGTGCCGGTGACGGTCACGTCGATCTGGGTCGGGTCGTTATAAACAGTGTCGTTCGGCGCCAGGGGCACGTTGACGGTGCCGGTGGTGGAACCGGCCGGAATCACGATCACCGCACCGTTGGACAGGGTGATGGTCAGGTCGGTCAGCGGCGCCTGGGTCAGCGTTGCGGTGTACACCAGCACGCCGCCGGCTTCGGTGATGCTCGGCGTGGCGCTGAGGCTCAGGGTCGATTCGCGCAGGGCATTGGCGTTGGTGTCGGTGGTCTGGCCGCCGGTGATGTTCTGCGCGGCCTGGCCGGCAGCGTTGATGCCCGCAGTCGGGAAACCGATGGTGGGGTCGACGCGGCCGGCGGTCGCATCGAGCATCACGAAGCTGTGACCGCCGCCGGCGGCACCGCCAGTCCCTGCGGCGCTCGGGCCGGCAGCGGTGGCGTCAAGGGCGGTAGTCGGGTCGACACCGGCGGCGATGGCTTGTTGCAGCTCTTCTACCGACGGCGCGGCTTGCGCGGTGGCTTCGGCCAGGTCGGTGCTGGAGTCCGGGGTATCGGCGCTCCACTGAGTGTCACGGCCCAGATCGATCGTGCGGCCATCGGCCAGTTCCAGGGACACGGCGCCGGAAACGCCGGTGTCGACCTGATCGCCGGCAAACAGCCGGTCGCCTTCAACGAGTACGCGACGGACGCCCTCTGGGGACACCACGAAAACCTGACCGACAATGCTTTTGACGATGGCAACAACACTGCTCATTGAAGACTCTCCGGGTGTCACGTTCAGTTGACTTCCATAGACCTGATGGCTGTCTGCGCCGATTCAGTCTGGACGTACTTTTAAAAAAAGATGAAGCAAAGTTGACGCTGCTGTTCGTCAATATTTTGGCTAGATTCTTTCGCTATTAACTTTATGCCAAACTATTGACCTTCTGGGTGCCATCCTAAACAATCGTCCCAGTAATGTCACATTGATATTTATGCGGCGACCTGCCCTTCAGCGTGTGATCCAGTTCCGGTTTTAAACTTTCCGACATACGGTCATTCCGGTTGCCATCTTCCGACGCAGCTCACCAATTTGCTGTGATTCAAGACAAGAAGTTCTGGGAAATCTTTACCATGCGTTCGCACCTGTTCAAGGCTCTACCCTTCGCTCTCGCCGCCTCTTTCGTACAAGCACAATCCTTACCAGAAGCCATGCAGCAGGCGCTGGATGTCCATCCGGAAATCCAGGCAGGGGTCAACAGTCGGCTGGCCGCGGATTATCAATTAAAGGCTGCAAAAGGTGGATACCTGCCCAAGGTCGATCTGCTGGGCGGTTATGGTCGTGAAGGCACCGACAGCGTGACCACCCGCGCCAATGGTGGCGGCAATCACTGGGAAACCCTGAACCGCAGCGAGTCAAGTTTACGTCTCTCGCAAATGGTTTTTGACGGTTTTGCGACGTCCAGCGAAGTCGGGCGTCAACAAGCCACCGTCAACTCCCGCGCGTATTCCCTGCTCGGCACTTCCGAACGCACCGCGCTGACCGTGGCCCAGGTTTATCTGGATGTGCTGACCCGTCGCGAATTCGTGCGTCTGGCCGAAGAAAACCTAAAAAGCCACCAACGTATCTACGACCAGATCCAGCTGCGCACCCAGCGCGGCGTCGGCAGCGGTGCCGACCTCGATCAGGCCGAAGCGCGGATGGCCCAGGCCCGCAACAACCTGATCACCGAGCAGACCAACCTCGCCGACTCGGAAACCAACTTCCTCAGCGCCGTCGGCCAGATGCCCGATCAGCTGGAGCGTCCGGCGCCGTTCATGGCGATGATGCCGGCCAACCTGAATGAAGCGCGCCAGCAGATGCTGGAAAACAGCCCGATCCTGCGTTCGGCCGAGTCCGATATCGCCGCGGCCGAGAAGCAATACGAGACTGCCAAGTCGACCTTCTACCCGCGCTTCGACGCCGAGCTGGGCCGCACTGCCGACAACGACCTCGACGGCCAGAACGGTCACAATAACGAATGGCAGGCCATGTTGCGCATGCGCTTCAACCTGTATTCGGGCGGCAGCAACAAGGCGGATCTGGAGTCCAAGTCCTACCTGTCGAACCAGGCGCTGGACATCCGCAACAACGCCTTGCGCCAATTGAATGAAGAACTGGGCCTGGCCTGGAACGCCCTGAACAACGCCAACGCCCAGGTGCCGATCGCTCAGCAGTACGTTGATCACAGCACCTCGGTGCGCACTGCTTACCAGCGCCAGTTCAGCCTCGGCGAACGGACCCTGCTGGATTTGCTCGACAGTGAAAACGAGCTGTTCACCGCTTCGCGCCGTCTGGCTGAAATCAAAAACATTCAGTTATTTACTCAGTATCGAATCAAGGCGACCATGGGCGAATTGCTCAAGAGCCAGGGAGTGGTCGCACCCTTGGCATCCGTTGTGCAGAACGACGTGAAGCCCAAGGTCCAGCTGCCTGGGATGAATTGAGTTGTCCCTTTTCAACTGCTAAAGAGTGTCGAGCGTGGAATCAGAAGTCAGTCGAGTTCATCTCAGTCATGATCCACGCGCGTTGCACGACGATCCGTTACTGGATGGTCTGCTCGCTCTTTGCATGCTCCACCAGAAACCCGCCAGCGCGGCGATGCTGACCACCGGCCTGCCGCTGCCCAAACAACGCCTGAGTGTCGAGCTGCTGCCCCGTGCAGCGGCGCGCGCCGGGCTGCAAGGGCGGGTGCTGCAACGCAAGCTGGAAGAGATTCCGGCGATTGCCATGCCGGCGCTGTTGCTGCTCAAAGATGGCCGCAGTGCCGTCCTGCTCGGCTGGCAGGGTGAGAACGACGCACGGGTGCTGCTCAGCGAAAGCGACGGCGGCGAGTCCCTGGTCAGCCGCGAGCTGCTGGCCGACGACTACACCGGCAAAGTGTTCTTCGCCCAGCCCCAGCACAAATTCGACGTCAACCACGGCACGCTGATCCCGCGTGCACGCTCGTGGTTTCGCGACACCCTCAAGCGTTCGCGCTGGCTGTACGCCGACGCCATCGCCGCCAGTTTCCTGATCAACATCATCGCCATGGCCGCGCCGCTGTTCGTGATGAACGTCTACGACCGCGTGGTGCCGAACCAGGCCGAAGCGACCCTGTGGGTGCTCGCGCTGGGCATCACCGGCGCCTATCTGTTCGACCTGATCCTCAAGAGCCTGCGCAGCCTGTGCCTTGATCTGGCCGGCAAGAAAACCGACCTGATCATCTCTGCCACGCTGTTCGAACGCATCGTCGGCATGGCCATGAAATACCGCCCGGCGCGGGTCGGCAGCTTTGCCCAGAACATCCACGAATTCCAGAGCCTGCGCGATTTCCTCGCCTCGCTGACCCTGACCAGCCTGATCGACCTGCCGTTCACCATCCTGATCTTCATCGTCATCGCGATTCTCGGCGGGCATCTGGTGTGGATTCCGGTGCTGGCCTTTCCGATTGCGCTGCTGATCGGCTACGCCTTGCAGAAGCCGCTGGTGGCAACCATGGAACGCACCATGGCCCTCGGCGCCGAGCGTCAGTCGAGCCTGATCGAAACCCTCGCCGGCCTCGACGCGGTGAAGGTCAACAACGCCGAAAGCGAACGCCAGTACCAGTGGGAACAGACCATCGGCACCCTCAGCCGTCTCGAGCTGCGGGTGAAAATGCTCTCCGGTCTGGCGATGAACATCACCCTGCTGATCCAGCAACTGGCCGGGGTGATCATGATCGTCTTCGGCGTGTACCAGATCATCGCCGGCAACCTGAGCATGGGCGGCCTGATCGCCTGCTACATGCTCAGTGGCCGCGCCCTCAGCCCGCTGGCGTCGCTGTCCGGTCTGCTGACCCGTTACCAGCAGGCGCGGGTGACCATGACTTCGGTCGACCAGATGATGGAGCTGCCGCAAGAGCGCAATTTCGAAGAGCGCCCGCTGAGCCGCAAGGTGCTGCAAGGCGCGATCGAATGCCGCCAGCTCAGCTTCACCTACCCGGAACAACAGAACCCGGCGCTGAAGAACATCAACCTGGTGATCCGTCCCGGTGAGAAGATCGGCATCATCGGCCGCAGCGGTTCCGGCAAGAGCTCACTGGCGAAACTGCTGGTCGGCCTCTATCAGCCGGACGACGGTGCGTTGCTGGTGGACGGCGTCGACATCCGCCAGATCGACGTCAGCGAGCTGCGCTACAACATCGGCTACGTGCCGCAGGACATCCAGCTGCTGGCCGGCACCCTGCGCGACAACCTGATTTCCGGCGCCCGTTACGTCGAGGACGAGCTTGTCCTGCAGGCCGCCGAACTGGCCGGCGTCCATGAATTCGCCCGCCTGCATCCACAGGGTTATGAGCTGCAAGTCGGCGAGCGCGGGCAGAACCTGTCCGGCGGTCAGCGCCAGAACGTCGCCCTGGCCCGGGCGCTGTTGCTCAATCCGCCGATCCTGTTACTCGATGAGCCGACCAGCGCCATGGACAACACCGGCGAAGAACGCCTCAAACAACGCCTCGCGGCGGTGGTGGAAAACAAGACCGTGGTGCTGGTGACGCACCGGGCATCGCTGCTGTCGCTGGTCGATCGCCTGCTGGTGGTCGACCGTGGGCAGATCCTCGCCGACGGCCCGAAAGCGGCCGTCATGGAAGCGTTGAAGAAGGGGCAGATCAGTGTTGCTTAAGTCGGGTTTCAAGGATTCGATCCGCCGCTACTTCAAGGGCTCGGCATCGCTGCAGGGCCAGCCCCTGCCGGAGGTCAACAAGGCCTTGATCGAGGACGCGCCGCGCGTGGTGCGGCTGACGATCTGGGCGATCATCGGCTTCTTCGTGTTCCTGATGCTATGGGCCAATTTCGCCGTCATCGACGAAGTGACCAAGGGCGACGGCAAGGCGATTCCCTCGTCGAAGATCCAGAAAATCCAGAACCTCGAAGGCGGTATCGTCTCCGAGCTGTTCGTCAAGGAAGGCCAGATCGTCGAGGCCGGCGCACCGCTGGTACGCCTGGATGACACGCGATTCGCCTCCAACGTCGGTGAAACCGAGGCTGATCGCCTGTCGATGCTGCTGCGGGTCGAGCGCCTGAGCGCCGAGGTCGATGACCGGCCGCTGAATTTCCCCGAGGACGTGCTCAAAGCCGTGCCGGGTCAGGCCAAGAGCGAAGAGTCGTTGTACATCAGCCGTCGCCAGCAACTGCACGACGAGGTCGGTGGCCTGCAGGAGCAGTTGATCCAGCGCCAGCAAGAGCTGCGCGAGTTCACCTCGAAGCAGGCGCAATATCGCCAGCAACTGGGCCTGCAACGCCAGGAAATCAACATGTCCGAGCCGCTGGTGGCCCAGGGCGCGGTATCGCCGGTGGAAGTGCTGCGACTCAAGCGTGCCGAAGTGGAAACCCGTGGTCAGCTCGACGCCACCACCCTGGCGATCCCGCGCGCCGAATCGGCGATCAAGGAAGTGCAGCGCAAGATCGATGAGACCCGCGGCAAATTCCGCAGCGAAGCCCTGACTCAGCTCAACGAAGCGCGCACCGACCTGAACAAGGCCCAGGCCACCGGCAAGGCGCTGGAAGACCGGGTCAGCCGGACGCTCGTCACCTCGCCGGTGCGGGGTATCGTCAACAAGATGCTGGTCAACACCATCGGTGGCGTGATCCAGCCGGGCAGCGACCTGCTGGAAATCGTGCCGCTGGACGACACCCTGCTGGTCGAAGCGAAGATCCGCCCGCAGGACATCGCATTCCTGCATCCGGGCCAGGAGGCCACGGTGAAATTCACCGCGTATGACTACACCATCTACGGCGGTCTGAAGGCGAAGCTTGAGCAGATCGGCGCCGACACCATCACCGACGAAGACAAGAAAACCACCTACTACGTCATCAAGCTGCGCACCGAGCGCAGCCATCTCGGCACTGACGAGAAGCCGTTGCTGATCATCCCGGGGATGGTGGCGTCGGTGGACATCATCACCGGCAAGAAGACCGTGCTGAGCTATCTGCTCAAGCCGATCATCCGGGCGCGGGCCGAGGCGTTGCACGAACGCTAGATCTTTATTGGCCTTTCAGGCCTCTTCGCGAGCAAGCCCGCTCCCACACTCGACTGCGTTTTTCCAGAGACACGCGATCGAGTGTGGGAGCGGGCTTGCTCCGGGCGGCGATCCGACGAAGGCGTCTGTCGGAACAACACATTCCGTCCAGAAGTGACGCAAATGGTCACTCACCATCCAGTCCAATCCTAAGCATTCGCCATATCGTTATTCGTTAACAGTATTTAAATTCCACTTCTTATAGCTATAAAGTCAGCCTCCTGCGTACCTGCCGACCAATCGGCGCGCCGCACGACACGAACCAACACGCAATCCAGCGTGAGTTTCTGATCGACGCGCGCGCCATTGAGCGCGCCGTGCGTGGGAGATTGATTGATGTCCGCAGCTACTGCTACCCCAAGCGCCGCGACTGTCGCGCCGCAAACCTTCGAGATCCGCCCGTTCAGCGGTGCCGTCGGCGCCGAAATCATCGGTCTCGACCTGACCCGTCCGGTCAACGATGAAGACTTCGCCCGCATCCACCGCGCGCACCTCGATCACCACGTCGTGGTGTTCCGCGACCAGCGCATCACCCCGCAACAACAGATCGACTTCAGCCGCCGCTTTGGCGTGTTGCAGATCCACGTGCTCAAGCAGTTCCTGCTGGCCAATCACCCGGAAATCCTCATCGTTTCCAACATCGTCGAAAACGGCCAGAACATCGGCCTCGGCGACGCCGGCAAATTCTGGCACTCGGACCTTTCCTATAAAGAGCTGCCGAGCCTCGGCTCGATGCTGCATGCCCAGGAACTGCCGTCCGAAGGCGGCGACACCCTGTTCGCCGACATGCACAAAGCCTGGGACAGCCTGCCCGACGCGCTGCGCAAAGCCGTTGAAGGCCGCTCGGCTGCGCATTCCTACACCGCGCGTTACAGCGAAACCAAATTCGAAGGCAACTGGCGCCCGACCCTGACCCCGGAGCAACTGGCCCAGGTCGCCGAGGTCGTGCACCCGGTGGTCCGCACCCATCCGGAAAACGGCCGCAAGGCGTTGTTCGTCAGCGAAGGCTTCACTACCCGCATCGTCGGTCTGCCGGAGGACGAGAGCAAACAACTGCTCGACGAGCTCTACGCCCACAGCGTGCTGCCGCAGAACATCTACCGCCATCAATGGCAACCCCACGATCTGGTGTTCTGGGACAACCGCTCGCTGATCCACCTTGCCGCCGGTTGCCCTGCGCACCTGCGCCGCAAGTTGTATCGCACCACCATTCAGGGCGACGCGCCTTTCTGATTTGCCGGAGATCCGATCATGTCCAAACGTCTTCCATTCGCGCCGCTGGCAGCGGCCATCGGCCTCGGTTTCAGCCTGATCGCCGGTAGCCTGGTGGCGCCGACTGTGGCCCACGCCGAAGGTGAAATCCGCATCGCCGAGCAGTTCGGCATTGTTTATCTGTTGCTCAACGTGGTGCGCGATCAGGGACTGATCGAGAAGTACGGCAAGCAGGAAGGCCTCGACATCAAGGTCGACTGGACCCAGCTGTCCGGCGGCGCGGCGGTCAACGATGCGTTGCTCTCCGGCTCCATCGACATTGCCGGCGCCGGTGTCGGGCCGTTGCTGACGATCTGGGATCGCACCCACGGCAAGCAGAACGTCAAAGCCGTGGCCTCGCTGGGCAACTTCCCGTACTACCTGGTGAGCAACAATCCCAAGGTCAAAACCATCGCCGACTTCACCGAGAAGGACCGCATCGCGGTGCCGGCGGTGGGCGTTTCCGTGCAGTCGCGTTTCCTGCAATACGCGGCGGCCAAACAGTGGGGTGACAAGGAATTCAATCGCCTCGACAAATACACCATCGCCGTTCCGCACCCGGACGCTACTGCTGCATTGATCGCCGGCGGCACCGAACTGACCGGGCATTTCTCCAACCCGCCGTTCCAGGATCAGGCGCTGGAGAATCCGAACGTCCACGTCGTGCTTAATTCCTATGACGTGCTCGGCCCGAACTCGCCGACCGTGCTGTTCGCCACCGAGAAATTCCGCAACGAGAACCCAAAAACCTACAAGGCATTCGTCGAAGCGCTGACCGAAGCCGCACAGTTTGCGCAGAACGATAAAGGCGCGGCGGCCGACACTTACATCCGCGTGACCAAGGCCAAGATCGACCGCGCTGCGTTGCTGAAAATCATCGACAACCCGCAATTCGAATTCAGCGTCACGCCGAAAAACACCTACCCGCTCGCCGAATTCCTCTACCGCGTCGGCGCGATCAAGAACAAACCCGAATCTTGGAAGGACTACTTCTTCCAGGACGCCAAACCGTTGCAGGGGAGCTGATCGACATGAACGCCCCTTTGCAAGGCCACGCGGCCAGCAACCCGATTGCCACGGCGCAGGCGCTGCTGGCGGTCGACCAGGTCAGCCTCGAATACCGCACGCCGCAACGCGTTGTGCGGGCCACCCACCAGGTCAGCTTCGAAGTCGATCAACAGGATCGCTTCGTGCTGCTCGGTCCTTCCGGCTGCGGTAAATCCACCTTGCTCAAAGCCGTCGCCGGGTTCATTGCACCGTGCGAGGGCGAGATCCGTCTGCAGGGCCAGCGGGTCGACGCGCCGGGACCGGACCGGATCGTGGTGTTTCAGGAGTTCGATCAACTGCCACCGTGGAAAACCGTCAAACAGAACGTGATGTTTCCGCTGCTGGCTTCGCGCACGCTGAAGAAAAAGGAAGCTGAAGAGCGTGCGCTGCATTACCTGGAGAAAGTCGGTCTGGCGGCGTTCGCCGATGCCTACCCGCACACCTTGTCCGGCGGCATGAAAGCGCGGGTGGCGATTGCCCGGGCGCTGGCGATGCAGCCGAAAATCCTGCTGATGGACGAGCCGTTCGCCGCGCTGGATGCCCTGACCCGGCGCAAGATGCAGGAGGAATTGCTGCTGCTCTGGGAGGAGGTGCGGTTCACCTTGCTGTTCGTCACCCACTCGATTGAAGAAGCGCTGGTGGTGGGCAATCGGATCCTGCTGTTGTCGCCGCATCCGGGGCGGGTGAGGGCGGAAGTGCACAGTCATCAATACGATTTGCACAGCCTCGGCGGTGTGGCGTTTCAGGAGTCGGCGCGGCGCATTCATCGGTTGTTGTTCGATGAAGGACAGTCGCCGGAAACCGAGCGCGAACTGGATTTCACCGATATCCGCATCGCTTATTGAGCCGCCTGGAGGATTGCCCGATGAGCCATTCATCATCCGTACGTCAAGAATTCGAAAACGATCTGCAACCGCTGACCAGCGTCCCGGTGGAGCGCGAGCTGCCGCTGGGCCAGCGCCTGTGGCAACAGGGCTGGCTGCGCAAAAGCGTGATCCTGATTTTGCTCGCCGTGCTCTGGGAGGTTGTGGCCCGGGTGCAGAACAACGACCTGCTGCTGCCGAGCTTTTTGCAGACCAGTCACGCGCTGTATGACGGTCTGCTCAGCGGCGAACTGCTGGGCAAGGTGTGGATCTCGCTGGTGGTGCTGATCAAGGGTTACCTGATCGGCATTGTCCTGGCCTTCGCCCTGACCACGCTGGCGGTTTCGACCCAGGTTGGTCGGGACTTGCTCAGCACCCTGACCTCGATGTTCAACCCGCTGCCGGCGATTGCCCTGTTGCCGCTGGCGTTGCTGTGGTTCGGGCTGGGCCAGAACAGCCTGATTTTCGTGCTGGTGCATTCGGTGCTGTGGGCGCTGGCGCTGAACACTTACGCCGGGTTTCTCGGCGTCTCGGAAACCCTGCGCATGGCCGGGCGCAACTACGGCTTGAAGGGCATGCGCTTCGTGCTGTTCATCCTGATTCCGGCGGCGCTGCCATCAATCCTCGCCGGACTGAAAATCGGCTGGGCCTTCGCCTGGCGTACCCTGATCGCCGCCGAGCTGGTGTTCGGTGCCACCAGCGGTAAGGGTGGTTTGGGCTGGTACATCTTCCAGAACCGCAATGAGTTGTACACCGACAAAGTATTCGCCGGTCTGGCGGTGGTGATCCTCATCGGTTTGCTGGTGGAGAACCTGGTGTTCGACACGCTGGAGCGGGTGACGGTGAAGCGCTGGGGGATGCAGCGCTGAGAGGTGTGCGGAAGCGGCTGGCCCTTTCGCGAGCAAGCCCGCTCCCACTTTTGAAATGCATTTCCCCTGTGGGAGCGGGCTTGCTCGCGAAGACGTCGGTTCATGCGCCACCGATTTCAAGTATGTTTGCTAGCATTGCATCCAGATCAATCCTGATCGGTCACGAGTGCTCAGCATGCAACTCCCGGACATGAACCTGTTGGTTGCTCTCGACGCTTTGCTCGACGAGGGCAGCGTGGTCGGCGCCGCGCGGCGGATGAACCTCAGCCCGGCGGCCATGAGCCGCACGCTGACGCGGATCCGCGAAGCCATTGGCGATCCGATTCTGGTGCGCGCCGGTCGCGGTCTGGTGCCGACGCCCAAGGCCCTGGAACTGCGCGAGCAGGTGCGCGATGTGGTCGAGCAGGCGGCGTTGCTGTTTCGCTCGGCCGATGCGGTGGAACTGGGGACGTTGCGCCGGCGTTTCAGCATTCGTGCCAACGATTTTTTCGTCGGGGTGTACGGCGGCAAGCTGTTCGACACCCTCGATCAACTGGCGCCGCACTGTGAGCTGCGCTTCGTGCCCGAAGGTGACGGTGACGATGAAGCCCTGCGCGAAGGGCGGATCGATCTGAGCGTGAGCAACACCCGCCCGGTGACCCCGGAAGTCAAAGTGCAGAACCTGTTTTCCACCCACTTTGTCGGTCTGGTGCGCGAGGATCATCCGCTGCTGGATGGCGAGATCACGGCCGAACGTTACGCCGGTTTTTCCCACATCAGCATGTCCCGCCGGGGCATCGCCCGTGGGCCCATCGACACCGCATTGAATGCCCTGGGGCTGGAGCGGCGGGTGGCAGTGATTGCGCCGAGTTTCCACGCGGCGATGTTCGCCCTGCCGGACTCTGACCTGATCCTGCCGGTGCCCAAGGAAGCGCTACTCAGCGTGCGGCGGCTGGGCTTGAAGCTGCGCTCGTTCAATCTGCCGGTCCCGTTGCCGACCCTGATGCTGACCCAGGCCTGGCACCCGCGTTTCGACAAGGATCCGGCCCACCGCTGGCTGCGTGAAACCCTCAAGACCTGCTGCGACGAAACCTGGCTGGCGGCACAGCCCTGACGATTGCGTCTGGCGCACTTATAAGCTGCCAATAAGTCAATTTTCGTCAGCACTAAGCCCCACTAACATGCTCCGGTATTTTTCCCTCCGGAGTTTGCTTGCATGACATCCCTGACGGTCACGGCGCCGATTGCCGCTGCCGCTCCGATGGCAGCCGCGCCACCGGTGTTCGGGGCGCGAATCATCACCGGTCTGGTCGGTGTGCTGCTGGCGGTGCTGGTGTCGGGTCTCAACGAGATGGTGACCAAGGTCGCCCTGGCCGACATTCGCGGCGCCCTGAGCATCGGCTACGACGAAGGCACCTGGCTGGTCGCCGGCTACACCGCGACCTCGGTGGCGGCCATGGCGTTCGCGCCGTGGTGCTCGGTGACCTTTTCCCTGCGTCGCTTCACCCTGTGCGCCATCGGCGTGTTCACCCTGCTTGGGGTGCTCTGTCCGTTCGCCCCGAACTACGAAAGCCTGTTGCTGATGCGCATCCTGCAAGGCCTGGCTGGCGGCGCGTTGCCGCCGATGCTGATGACCGTCGCGCTGCGATTCCTGCCGGCCAACATCAAGCTTTACGGTCTGGCCGGTTACGCCCTGACCGCGACGTTCGGTCCCGGTCTCGGCACGCCGCTGGCGGGGTTGTGGACCGAATACGTCGGCTGGCAATGGACGTTCTGGCAAATCATCGTGCCGTGCCTGATTGCCATGGCGATGGTTGCGTGGGGCATTCCACAGGATCCGCTGCGTCTGGAGCGCCTCAAGTCGTTCAACTGGAAAGGCCTGCTGCTGGGCTTTCCGGCGATCTGCATGCTGGTGATCGGCCTGTTGCAGGGCAATCGTCTGGACTGGTTCGAATCCAACCTGATCTGCGCTTTACTCGGCGCCGGTTCGCTGTTGCTGGTGGCGTTTCTGATCAATGAATGGTCGCAGCCAATCCCGTTTTTCAAGTTGCAGATGCTCGGCATTCGCAACCTGTCGTTCGCCCTGATGACGTTGGCCGGTGTGCTGGTGGTGCTGCTGGCGGTGGTGCTGATTCCATCCAGTTATCTGGCTCAGGTACAGGGTTACCGGCCGGTGCAGACGGCGCCGATCATGCTGATCGCGGCGTTGCCGCAGTTGATCGCGCTGCCGCTGGTGGCGGCGCTGTGCAACCTGCGCTGGGTCGATTGCCGCTGGGTGCTCGGCATCGGTTTGAGCATGCTGACGCTGTCGTGCCTGGGCGGCTCGCAGCTGACTTCGGAATGGATTCGCGACGATTTCTACGTCCTGCAATGGCTGCAGATTTTCGGCCAGCCGATGGCGGTGCTGCCGTTGTTGATGTTGTCGACCGGCAGCATCCAGCCCCAGGACGGGCCGTTCGCCTCGGCCTGGTTCAACACCGTGAAAGGCTTGGCGGCGGTGGTCGCCACCGGCGTGATCGAAGCGCTGACCACTTCGCGCCTGCATTTTCATTCGACGATGCTGGTCGATCGCCTCGGCAACTCACCGCTGGCCGCAAGCAATGACCCCGGCCTCGCCCATCGTCTGCACGAACAGGCGGTGGTGCTGACTTCCTCGGATCTTTATCTGTGCATGGCCGGCGTCGCGGTGGCGCTGATCCTGCTGATTTTCTGGCTGCCGACGCGGATCTTTCCGCCGCGCGCGCCGACCTGACTGGAACAGAAGGTTTTTATGACGACTCAAGCAAAGCAAAAACTCGCGGTGGCCGTAGCCGCTGCGCTGGCGGTTGGTGTGCTGGTGTATCTGGCGATGCCCGGCCTGTTCGGCAAACGCACCCAGCAGAACACCAACGATGCGTTCGTCTCTGCCGACTTCACCCTGGTGGTGCCGCGTGTGGCCGGATTCATCAAAGAGGTGCTGGTGGAAGACAACCAGCAGGTCAAGGCCGGGCAATTGCTGGCGCTGATCGATGACCGCGACCTGCGCGCCGCCGCCGAAGCCGCCGATGCGCAAACCCTGGTGGCCCGTGCTCAATTGCAGAACGCCAAGGCCACGCTGGAGCGCCAGACTTCGGTGATCGCTCAGGCGCAGGCGTCGGTGGTTTCGGCCAAGGCTGAAATGGCTTTCGCCCAGCAGGAATTGAACCGCTACAACCACTTGGCCGGCGTCGGTGCCGGCACCGTGCAGAACGCGCAGCAGGCGCGCACCCGGATTGATCAGGCTTCTGCGCGGCTGGACACGGCCACCGCGAAACTGGCGGCGGAACGTAAGCAGGTCGAGATTCTGACGGCGCAGCGCGATGCCGCCGAAGGCAGTTTGAAGCACGCTCAGGCCGCGCTGGAAATCGCCAGTTTCGAGCTGTCCTACACGCGCATCACCGCGCCCCAGGACGGCATGATCGGCGAGCGCGCCGTACGGGTCGGCGCCTATGTGACCCCGGGCAGCAAACTGCTGGCGGTGGTGCCGCTGAAACAGGCCTATGTGGTCGCCAACTTCCAGGAAACCCAGCTCACCGACGTGCAGCCGGGGCAGGACGTGGTCGTGCGGGTCGACAGCCTCGGCGGCGAAGCCCTCACCGGCCGTGTCGAGAGCATCGCCCCGGCTACCGGCGTGACCTTCGCGGCGGTCAAACCGGACAACGCCACCGGCAACTTCACCAAAGTCGTGCAGCGGATTCCGGTGAAGGTCCTGCTGGATCCGGGCCAGCCGCTGGCCGAACGGCTGCGAGTGGGGATGTCGGTAGAGGCGAGCATCGACACCGAAAGCTCGGCCACCTCGGTGCGTGAGGTGACGCAGCGATGAAGCGCTTTCAGTCCATGACGGTTGTCCTGAGTCTGTCGGCGTTGGCGGCGTGCACCGTCGGCCCGGACTTCCAGAAACCCGAAACCACCCGGATTGCCGAGTGGGCAAAACCGGCAAAAACCGCCGTCAGCCAGGCCGTCAGCGAACCGTTGAACGAGCGCTGGTGGGAAGTCTTTCACGACGCGCAGCTCTCGGCCCTGACCCAGCGCGCCTTGCGCAGCAACCTCGATCTGCAACTGGCCAGCAGCCGTCTGCAACAAAGCCGCGCGGCCCGTCAGGTGATCAGCGCCGACCGCTATCCGACGACCGCCGCCACCGGCAGCTACGCCCGTAAACGCAACAGCGGCGAAGGCTTGAACGACCCGTCCGGGCACAATGGCGATTCCGCCTTCAACCTGTGGGATGCCGGTTTTTCCGCCTCCTGGGAACTGGATTTCTGGGGCCGTGTGCGCCGGGAAACCGAAGCGGCCGATGCCAATCTCGAAGTCGCGGAAAACGACCGTCGCGGTGTGCTGCTGGCGGTGCTCGCGGACACCGCGCAGAACTACATCCAGCTGCGTGGTGTGCAGAACACCCGCGCGGTCACCGAGCAGAACCTCGACGTGGCGCGGCACAGCCTGAAGCTCTCGCAACTGCGCCTTAACGATGGCGTGGCCACCGATCTCGACGTCGCCGAAGCCGCCGCGCAAGTGGCGGCCATCGAATCGCGCCTGCCGGCGCTGGAGCAACGTCAGGCGCAACTGATCAACGCCATCAGCCTGTTGATGGGCGAACCGCCACAGGCCTTGGCTCAAGAGTTATCCACAGACGCGCCGGTGCCGCAGTCGCCATTGACCGTCGCCATCGGCCTGCCGTCGCAACTGGCCGAACGCCGCCCGGACATTCGCCAGGCCGAAGCCCGGTTGCATGCCGCCACCGCCAACATCGGCGTGGCCAAGGGCGATTTCTATCCGCGCATCACCCTGTCCGGCAACCTCGGCTCGCAAGCCATGCAACTCAGCGATTTCGGTTCCTGGGGCTCTCGCGCCTTCGGCATCGGCCCGCAGTTCAGCCTGCCGCTGTTCGACGGCGGCCGCTTGCGCGGCATGCTGCAACTGCGCGAAGCCCAGCAGCAGGAAGCGGCGATCGGTTATCAACAGACCGTCCTGCGCGCCTGGCACGAAATCGACGACCAACTGACCGCCTACAACGCCAGCCAGCGCCGCCGCGACAGCCTCGCCGAAGCCGTGCGCCAGAACCAGATCGCCCTGCGCACTGCGCAACAGCAATACGTCGAAGGCGTGGTCGACTTCGTCAACGTCCTCACCGTGCAAGGCGCACTGCTCGCCACCCAGGAACAATGGGTGGAAAGCTCCACCGGCGTTTCACTGGCGATGGTCGGGCTGTACCGGGCGCTGGGTGGGGGATGGGAGTCGGTGTACCCAGACGAGAACCGGACCGCCGTGTTGCCGGATGTCGCGAAAGCGCCAGCCGGCGTCGACGATTCTGCTGTGGCTGACCTAAAGTGATGAGCAGGTTGGCGCGTCATACTCTCGTGGCGCAACGGCGCGGCAAGAGGAAACAATGGCGGTTAACAGAGTCACGCCAATGGGCGACACGCAAGATCCCTTTGCCGCACCCGGCTCCTGGTTCGGCAGTCTGCGCTGGGTGCGCTGGGTAAAACATCATTGGCTGTGGCCGATCCTCGCGCTGGCGGCGTTCGTGCGTTTTTATGACCTGACGGCGGCGGCGATCTGGGGCGATGAAGGGTCCAGTCTGCTGTTGGCGCGCTATCCGTTGAGCGAAATCTGGAAGCACGCGGCCTTCGATGTGCATCCGCCGCTGTACTTCATACTGCTGCATGGCTGGATCGAGCTGTTCGGTGACGGCATCTTCGCGATCCGCTGCCTGAGTGCGCTGGCCGGCATCGCGGCGGTCGGGTTGGGCGTCTGGCTGGTGGATCGCCTGGCCACACGCCGGGCCGCCTTCATCGCCGGTCTGTTGCTGGCGCTGCTGCCGACAGCGGTGCGCTACAGCCAGGAAGTGCGCATGTACGCGTTGCTCGGAGGACTGTTGCTCGCCGCGAGCCTGGCGCTGGTTTACTGGATCAGGCGCCCCCA
This sequence comes from Pseudomonas sp. B16(2017), assembly GCF_002113205.1. Classification (NCBI taxonomy): domain Bacteria; kingdom Pseudomonadati; phylum Pseudomonadota; class Gammaproteobacteria; order Pseudomonadales; family Pseudomonadaceae; genus Pseudomonas; species Pseudomonas sp. B16(2017). Next base: position 38,670 of record NZ_NEKA01000019.1, on the reverse strand, counting down.
GCGAAACCGCTATCTGGTGATTTACGCGTTGTTGATGAGCGCGGCCTTCTACACCCACTACTTCGCCGTTCTCGCGGTTTTGTGTCACTGGCTCTACCTGATCGCGATCCGCGTACAGCGCGGTTATCGATTCCGCCATATCCAGCGCTGGAACTGGTGGCTGGCGAACCTGGCCATCGTCGTGCTGTACCTGCCCTGGCTGCCCAATCTGCTCGACTTGATGCAGCACATGGAACAGCTCAGGGCCGGCGGCGATGTCGGCTGGGAGCCGGCCGTCACCTTGAGTTCGCTGCCGTCGATGATCTGGTCGTGGTTGATTCAGGACGATGGCGATACGTTACCGCTGCTGACGTTCGCAGCGTTGCCCCTGGCATTGCTGGCACTGGCGGCTGTCGCGGTGATGCGCGACCGCAGCGTGTCGCGCGGCAGTATGCTGTTGGCGCTGTACACCGGACTGCCGCTGCTGCTGGTATTTGCGGTGTCGTTCATCACGCCGGTCTTTGTCGAGCGCTATTTGACGGCGTACGCCCTGGGGTTGCCGATGCTGGCGGCGTTGGCCGTTGACCGTTTGTACAGCCACGCACGGTTGCTCGCTTTGGCGGTGTTGGTCTCTCTGATCGGCGTGGAACTGCTCGGCGTGAACAACAACGCCACCGTCGACAGCGATGATCAGTTCGATCGCGTGGTGAATTACGTCAATCAGCATTTCCTGCCGGGCGATCGTATCGTCACCAGCGACATGCTCTGGTACTTGAGCTACGTCTATTACGACCGCAGCGGTGCGCAGGTGCGCCTCTTTACTCCGCCGACAGCAGACGGCCGTTCGACACAACCGAATGAGTACGGCTTCGGCACACTGGTGAGCCGCGAGGTCTATCTGGACAGCCTCGCACAATTGCCGGGGCATGGACGGGTCTGGCTGGTCGGGACGTTCGGCGCTGCGGAAGAATTCTCACCCTTACCCGCCACCTGGCAGCCCGGCGCCGAAATCCATGCCGGCGGCGCCAACGCACGCCTGTTCATCCCCCAGCCACCACTCGACTAAAGCCGCACCTCTATAGACGCCGCTGCCGACTGCGAGCTTTTGCCTCAGGATTTACCTGACAAATCTGCCATGCCCTTGAGCAGTTCGATCGGCAGCGGAAAGACGATGGTCGAGCTCTTGTCCCCGGCAATCGAACTCAAGGTCTGCATGTAGCGCAGTTGCATGGCGCCGGGCTGGCGACCGAGCATTTCGGCGGCCTGCATGAGTTTTTCCGAGGCCTGCAATTCGCCTTCGGCGTGGATCACCTTGGCTCGCCGTTCCCGCTCGGCTTCGGCCTGTTTGGCGATGGCGCGCACCATCGACTCGTTGAGGTCGACGTGCTTGATTTCGACGTTGGCGACCTTGATGCCCCAGGCGTCGGTCTGGGCGTCGAGCACTTGCTGGATGTCGATGTTCAGGCGTTCGCGTTCGGCCAGCAGTTCGTCCAGCTCATGTTTGCCGAGCACCGCGCGCAGGGTGGTCTGGGCCAGTTGGCTGGTGGCCATGAGGAAGTCTTCGACCTGGATGATCGCTTTCTGTGGATCGAGCACGCGGAAGTACAGCACCGCGTTGACCTTCACCGACACGTTGTCGCGGGTGATCACGTCCTGCGGCGGCACGTCGAGGACGATGGTGCGCAGATCGACCCGGACCATTTGCTGCACCACCGGAATCAGCAGGATCAGCCCCGGCCCTTTGACCTGCCAGAAGCGTCCGAGCTGGAACACCACGCCGCGTTCGTATTCGCGCAGGATGCGGAACGTCGAGCCGGCCAGGGCGATCAGCAACAGCAGCAGCGCGACAAAACCGATTTGCAGACCCATGATCACTCTCCGAGCGGTGCCGCGTCAGTCGCGGCCACTTGCAGCAACAGGCCCTTGCGTCCGACCACCCGCACCGGTTGCCCGGTGTGCAGCGGCGTGGCGCTCAGTACCTGCCAGCGTTCTCCTTGTAATTGCACCCAGCCGTTGCGGCTGTCTTCCGGTTGCACCACCGTCACCGCCGTGACACTGCCGAGCAGGCCGGCATCGCCGCTGACCGGTTGGCGCGGTCGGGTTTTCAGGGCGCGGACCAGCAGCGCGATCAGCAACAAGGCGCTGACCAGGCCGAGGCCGATCATCATCGGTACCGGCAGTTCGGCGTTGCTCAGGATCAGTGCGCCGATCACAAACATGACGATGCCGCCGAGGCCGATCACCCCGTAGTTGGGCAGCGCGGCTTCGGCGATCAGAAACGCGATGCCCAGGGTGATCAGCCACAGACCGACCGGGCTGACAGCGGTAAACGGGGTGTCTGCCGCAACCACCGATCCACTCAGCAGCACCAGGGCAAACGCACAGCAACGGATGTTCACGTGACCCTCCGCGAGAGTCAGGGGTTGTTCTTACAGTCTAGTTGAAGCTGTGGCTGGATGAATTTTGATCAATTCTCCTGCCCCGCCAGTGGGCGGATTTCCCGGTGCTCGCGGCTCGCCGGACTAGACTTTCAAGGACAGCCACAGCGTTTCATTACCGTCCGCCGCGCAGCGTCGGCGGGCACCGAGGTGCATCATGCGTATGGCCAAGAAAGTGCAGAGCAGCCTCAACCGGGCGCAATGCGAATATGACATCGTCACCCACCCGCACTCGTCCAGCAGCCTGGAAACGGCGCGGGTCTCCGGGATTGCCGCAGAACGGGTGGCCAAATCGGTGATCCTGGACGACCGTCACGGGCACTACCTGATGGCGGTGCTGCCCGCCAGCCGACACCTGGACTTGAGCAAGGTGCGCAGCAGCGGCGAATGGCAAATCACCCGCGAAAGCAATCTGGCGCACATTTTCGACGACTGCGAACGCGGCGCCGTACCGCCACTGGGCGATTCCTATGGCCTGGACATGGTCATCGACCCGCTGCTGACCCGGCAGAAAGACATCTACCTGGAAGCCGGCAACCACAACAACCTGCTGCACATGAGCATGCCCGAGTTCCTGAAAATGGTGCCGCATGCGCAGGTGCGGGAGTTGAGTCAGTAGCTTTTTTAGCGTCTGTGCCGACGCCAATCGCGAGCAAGCCCGCTCCCACAGGCCCTGCGCTAAACCTGTGGAGCGGGCTTGCTCGCGAAAAATCTTTCACACCCTACAAATCTCGCAGGAGTTCCGACATGGAAAACCCGACGCACAGCCTCCCATCCCTGTTCAAGCAACTCGGCCTGGACAACGACCCGGTCAGCATCGACCAGTTCATCGCCACCCATTCCCCGCTCAAACCCGAACTGCACCTGTGCGACGCGTTTTTCTGGAGCGAGAGCCAGGCGGATTTCCTGCGGGACGAAATTCTCGATGATGCGGATTGGGCGGAGGTGGTGGATCAGTTGGATGTGATGTTGAGGAAGGGGCGGGGCGCTTAGTCAGCGTAAAATTTCGTCACAGGATATCCTCAATCGCCCTCTCTATCTGGGGTAGCTTCCGATTTCAAAGAAGACTGGAAGCTGAAAAATGCAAAGATTCCCCCCGGTAAAAATGATCAGTGTCGAGGCTTTTAAAGAAAATTTTGATGCGGTAATCAAGGACGTCAAATATGAGCCAGTCGTTTTACAAAAGCACAGTCAAGTTTTAGCTGTCCTGCTTTCCGCATCATTGTATGAGGCGGTTATTGAACGGCTGGACGATCAGTATTTGGCGTTGATCATTCACTCGCGACGCAATGAAATTGGAAAACCCATCGAGCTGGATCAACTGTAAAAAACCTTCGAGGAGATTTGTTTCAAAACTTGACTGAATTTCCCCACCAATGCGATATTGATAGTTAGCAAACTAACAGTGTGTGCATTCCCTCGTGCCGAATAACCTCGACGCTCTCCAGATGAACATCAGCAGTGCCATGGTGGTGGCCGCCAGGCATTGGCGGAAGATCTGCCAGACCACGCTGGTCAACTATGGAATTTCCGAAGCCTGCGCCGTCCCGTTGTTGATGATCGGGCGGTTGGGCGAGGGTGTGCGCCAGGTGCAGGTGGCGCAGGCGGCGGGGATGGAGTCGCCGTCGCTGGTGCGCCTGCTCGATCAGTTGTGTCACGCCGGGTTTGTCTGCCGCACCGAAGATGCCCAGGACCGTCGCGCCAAATGCCTGAGCCTGACCGACGCCGGCCGTGAGCTGGTGCAAGCGGTGGAGGCGCAACTGGTGCGTCTGCGTCATGAAGTGCTCGAAGGCATCGACCAGCGCGATCTGGAGGCTACGCTTCGAGTACTGAGAGCTTTTGAGGCGGCCACTCCGCCAACGGTGATCAATCCGTGAACGGGTTCTTTTCCGGCATGCCCCCGGCGCGGGACTGGTTCTACGGGGTCCGCACGTTTGCGGCTTCGATGACCGCGCTGTACATCGCCTTGCTCATGCAGATGCCGCGCCCGTACTGGGCGATGGCCACGGTGTACATCGTTTCCAGCCCGTTCCTCGGCCCGACCAGTTCCAAGGCGTTGTATCGGGCGATCGGTACGTTTCTCGGTGCGGCGGCGGCGGTGTTGTTCGTGCCGATGTTCGTCCAGAGCCCGTATGTGCTGGTGGTGGTCATCGCCTTGTGGACGGGGATTCTGCTGTTCCTGTCCTTGCATTTGCGCACCGCCAACAACTACGCGCTGATGCTGGCCGGCTACACCTTGCCGTTGATCGCCCTGCCGGTGGTGGATAACCCGCTGGCGGTGTGGGACGTGGCCGAGTCGCGGACTGAAGAGATCTTTCTCGGCATCGCCGTAGCGGCGGTGGTCGGCGCGATGTTCTGGCCACGGCGCCTGGCGCCGGTGTTCAACGACGCCGTGGGCAAATGGTTCGCCGACGCCACGACTTACAGCCTGAAATTCCTCAGCCGCGACGTGCAGCCCGAAGAGGTCGCAGCCCTGCGCATGGCGATGGTTGGCAGTTTCAACAGCCTGGAATTGATGATCGGCCAGTTGCCGCACGAAGGTGCGCGGCCGCAGACGGTGCGCAACACCAAGGAACTGCGCGGCCGGATGATTCACCTGCTGCCGGTGATCGACGCCCTTGAAGACTCGCTTTACGCCCTCGAACGGCGCACGCCCGAGCTGGTGGAAAAATTCGCCCCGCTGCTCACTGCGACTCGCGAATGGCTCAGCCACAAAGACGCCGATCTCGGCCGCTGGCAAGCCCTGCGGGATCAGCTCGAAGCGCTGCAACCGAGCGCCGAAGCCCTCGAAGATCGCAAACAGTTGCTGTTTTCCAACGCGCTGTACCGCCTCGGCGAATTCATCGATCTGTGGCAGGACTGTCGCAGCCTGCAGGACGCGATCCTGTGCGAGCGCCAGGACAGCTGGCGCGCGGTCTATCGCCACTGGCGCCTTGGGCGTCTGACGCCATTTCTCGACCGTGGGCTGATGCTGTATTCGGTGGCCTCGACCATTCTGGCGATCATCGTTGCCTCGGTGTTGTGGATCCTGCTGGGCTGGACCGACGGCGGCAGCGCGGTGATTCTGGCGGCGGTGTCGTGCAGCTTCTTCGCCTCGATGGACGACCCGGCGCCGCAGATCTACCGGTTCTTTTTCTGGACCGGAATGTCGGTGCTGTTTGCCAGTCTGTACCTGTTTCTGGTGCTGCCGAACCTGCATGACTTTCCGATGCTGGTGCTGGCGTTCGCGGTGCCGTTCATCTGTGTCGGCACCCTGACGGTGCAGCCACGCTTCTACCTCGGCATGCTGCTGACGCTGGTCAACACCTCGTCGTTCATCAGCATTTCCGGTGCTTACGACGCCGACTTCTTTGCCTTCGTCAATTCCAACCTGGCGGGCCCGATTGGGTTGTTGTTCGCGTTTATCTGGACCCTGATCGCCCGGCCGTTCGGCGCCGAGCTGGCGGCCAAGCGCCTGACCCGTTTCAGCTGGAAAGACATCGTCAGCATGACCGAACCGGCGAACCTCGCCGAACACCGGCAACTGGGTGTGCAACTGCTCGACCGTCTGATGCAGCACCTGCCGCGTCTGGCGCTGACCGGCCAGGACACCGGCATCGCCATGCGCGAAGTGCGCGTGGGGCTGAACCTGCTCGACCTGCTCGCCTACACACCGCGAGTGACGGGCGCGCCGAACGCGTTGCTCAAGCAAGTGGTGGCAGAGGTCGGCGAGTATTTCCGGGCCTGTCTCAAGGCCGGCGAACGCCTGCCGGCGCCAAGCGCCTTGCTGATGACCATGGATCGCACCCGCCGCGCGCTCAACGGCCACGGCGATGAAGAAACCCGGCTCAACCTGTTGCACGCCTTGAGCGGTTTGCGCCTGGCGCTGTTGCCCGGCGTGGAATTCGTTTCCAACGCAGAGCCCGAAGAACCGCTGCCCGAAGGAGCGCCCCTATGATCGGTGATCTGGATATCAGCGGCATTTTCCTGCCGACCCTGCTGGTGTTGATGGGCATCACTTATGTGCTGTTTGTGTTGGTACACGGCGTGCTCACACGCCTGCATTTCTACCGTCTGGTCTGGCACCGGGCATTGTTCAACGTGGCTCTCTACGCCGTGATGCTGTACGGCGTGGATTCACTCAGTCGATACCTGATGACATGAAAAAACCGTTTCTGACCCTCGGTCGCGTCGTCCTGACGCTGCTGATCGTGACTTTCGCCGTCGTCGTGGTCTGGCGCATGGTGATGTATTACATGTTCGCGCCCTGGACCCGCGACGGCCACATTCGCGCCGACATCGTGCAGATCGCTCCGGACGTGTCCGGGCTGATCCAGCAGGTCGAAGTGAAGGACAACCAGTTGGTGAAACGCGGCCAGGTGCTGTTCAGCATCGACCAGGACCGTTTCAAACTGGCGTTGCGCCAGGCCAGGGCGGCGGTCGCCGATCGCGAAGAAACCCTGGCTCAGGCGCAGCGTGAAGCCAAGCGTAACCGTGGTCTGGGCAATCTGGTGCCAGCCGAACAGCTGGAAGAAAGCCTGTCGAAAGTGGCCCGCGCGCAATCGGCCCTGGCCGAAGCGCTGGTGGCGGTGGACAGTGCTCAGCTCAACCTCGATCGCTCGGTGATCCGCAGTCCGGTGGACGGCTACGTCAACGACCGTGCGCCACGCTCGCAGGAATTCGTCACCGCCGGGCGTCCGGTGTTGTCGGTGGTCGACAGCAATTCGTTCCACATCGACGGCTATTTCGAAGAAACCAAACTCGACGGCATCCACATTGGGCAATCGGTGGATATCTGCGTGATCGGCGACCGCGCCCGCTTGCGCGGGCATGTCGAAAGCATCGTCGCCGGTATCGAAGACCGTGACCGTTCGAGCGGCAGCAACCTGCTGCCCAACGTCAATCCGGCGTTCAGCTGGGTGCGTCTGGCGCAACGGATCCCGGTGCGCATTGCCTTCGACGATGTGCCGGATGACTTCCGCATGATCGCCGGGCGTACCGCGACCGTGTCGATCATCGACGATCAACCGCAGGAGCCCGCGCAATGAACAGGGCCCTGATGGTCGCCGGGCTGGGCATGATGCTGTCGGCCTGCTCGATGGTCGGGCCGGACTATCACGTGCCCGAAGACGCGGCGATCCAGCGCAAGGATTTCCAGGGCGACCTGGCAGTGGCCGGCAAACCGGTGGTGTCGGCCCCGGTGCCGGCGGACTGGTGGCGGCTGTATCAGGATCCGCGTCTGGATCAACTGGTGCAGCAGGCCATGGCCTCCAACACCGATCTGCGGGTGGCGGCGGCGAACCTGTCGCGGGCCCGTGCGCAGGTCGATGAAGCCGAAGCGGCCGGTGGCTGGAGCGGCGGCGTGAAGATGGGTGCGCAACGCTTGCAGGAATCCGGCGAGGCGTTCCTGCTGCCGGAGAAAGTGCCGGTGGCCAACATCGGCGATATTGGTATCAGCGCGTCCTACCAGTTCGACCTGTGGGGCACCCTGCAACGCGGGATCGAAGCGGCGAAGGCCAACGCCGACGCGACCCAGGCCGCGGCCGATACCGCGCGCATCACCCTGGTCGCCGACGTGGTGCGGGCTTACACCCAGGTCTGCGCGGCGAACGAGGAACGGGAAATCGCCCAGCATTCCCTCGACCTGCAATCCCAGAGCACGACCCTGATCCAGCGTCTGCGCGATGCCGGGCGCGGCGACGAAACCCAGGTCACCCGCTCGCAGACCCAATTCAAATCCTTGCGCGCCGACATGCCACGTTATGAGGCGGCGCGTCAGGCCGGGTTGTTCCGTCTGTCGATGCTGCTGGCCAAGCCTGTCGATCAATTGCCGGCTGGCACCGCGACCTGTGCCGAGCTGCCGAAAATCGCGCAACTGGTGCCAGTCGGTGACGGCGCCGCGCTGCTCAAGCGTCGGCCGGACATCCGCCAGGCCGAGCGGCGTCTGGCGGCCGCGACCGCCGGGATCGGCATCGCCACCGGCGAGCTGTACCCGGACATCAGTTTCGGCGCGACAATCGGCACCGTCGGCATTCTCGACAACCTGGGCAAACCGTCCACCAATCGCTGGGGCTTCGGCCCGTCGCTGAGCTGGAGCGTGCCGACCAACGGCGCCCGGGCCCGCATCCGTGAAGCCGAAGCCACCACCCAGGGCGCGCTGGCGCATTTCGACGGCGTGGTGCTCAACGCCATCCGCGAAACCCAGACCGGCCTGTCCCAGTACTCCGCGCTGCTGCAACGCCGCGATGCGCTGGCCGATGCCGAGCAGTCGGCAAAACTGGCGGCGGACCAGACGCACCGCTTCTTCCAGGCCGGCCGCGAGTCGTTCCTTGCCGACCTGCAGGCCACCCGCACCTACACCGACGTCACCGCGCAACTGGCCGCGGCCAACACCCAGGTTGCCATGAGCCAGATCGATTTGTTCCTCGCCCTGGGCGGCGGTTGGGAAAGCGGACGAACGCAAGCCTCGAGCGCCAGCAAACCCTGAGGCCGTTGCTATGCTTTGAAGTATTGAAAGGGCGCCCCGAACCAGGCGCCTTTTCAGTGCACATCGCTAGCGCAGGTCTAGGGGAAACCAATAATGAAAAACCCTTACGCTCTTGGCTTCTGGTGCGCCCTGGTAGCCTTGGTGCTGCTGTCGGCCACCTACTTCTACGGCATCATGCTGGCCCACCAGATCGACAAGGCAATGGTCTTCCTCGACAGTACCGTGGCGCTGATCGCGGTCATGGCGATCGTGGTCGTGGCGTCGGCGCTGGTGCAGACCCAGCGACTCAAAAAACGCCAGCTTGAGCAAAGCAAGACGCTGCTGCTGATCTGGGACACCAAGGTCGCGCTGCGCAAAGTCGAAACCGTATTCGACCGCTACTTCTGGGGCGGCTACTGGCAGCCGGGGCGTACCTTCGCCGAAGTCATGGGCGAGCTCACCGGCACGCCGCTGGAAAAAAGCCTCGAAGCCCTGAAAAAACAATGTCTGGCCCTCGACCGACAAGTCGCCGGCGACGGCTGGCACTGGCTCAACAACGCCCGCGAACTGTCGGACGTCGCCACGGCCATGGCCCGCGAGCGTTATCAACTGGATTTCTGCGACCCGCGCAGCGACGGGCCGGGCGGAGCGGTGATCGACCGGGATTTCGAAGTGCTGGTGTACACCTGGACCGCGCGACTGAAAAGCTTCGACCATCAGCTGGACGAGATCGAGGTTCAATACTCCTGAGCCCGAAAAGATCGCCGAACCCGGCGATCTTTTTGTTTGTCCATGTCTTGTCGACACTCTTTAACCTTTAAACATTGGGCTGCCAGGCGCGCCCGGTGCTAATCTCCACCGCTAAATTCAGCGGAGTCGCGCCACGGCCCGGTCACGGGTTCAGGGAAGACGACCACACTTTCAGCCACGGAAATCGATCAGGTCATTCATGAATAAATCAGCAGGCGTGCTTCTCGGAATTGTTGTGGCCATTGGCGCCATCAGCGTAGGCGGGGCCTGGTACACCGGCACCAAAATCGAAGGCGTGCTGAACAACGCCGTCGCCAATGCCAACAGCGAGTTGCAGACCGCTATGGCTGGCTCCAACGGCAGTGCGTCGCTGGAACTGGTATCGCTTGAGCGCAACACCTTCAGCAGCACCGCGCACTATCGCCTCAAGGGCGATGGTGAAATGTTCGGCGAAGCGCCGGTCGAGCTGCTGTTCGTCGACCGCATCGAACATGGCCCGCTGCCGTTCTCGCGTCTGGTGTCGCTGAAATGGCTGCCGGTCATGGCCACCAGTCACTTTGAGCTGGAAAAGACCCCGATCACCGAAAAATGGTTTGCCGCCACCAAGGGCGCGGCGCCGCTCAAAGGTGTGGTCAACATCGGCTACGACCAGTCCACCACAGGAAACCTCGAACTGCTGCCACTGGAAACCGCGCTGGATGACAAGTCGAACCTGAAGTTTTCCGGCTTGAACATGGATATTTCCGCCAGCGCCCAGGCCCAGAAGGTCAAGGCCGACGGCTACATGGACAGCCTGCGCCTGACCACGGTCGCCGAAGACCAGACCCCGGTGCAGATCGAACTCAATGGCCTGACCCTGGCCAGCAACCTCGCCAAGAGTACCTACGGCTATTACACCGGCGAGAACACCCTGGAGCTGACCAGCAGCAAGACCACCTTCGGCGCCAAGCAGTCGGTGCTGGGCGTGAAGAACTTCGAAATGAAGAACCGTACCGAAGAGAACGGCAGCAACGCCTCCGGCCGTGCCGACTACAAGGTCGCTGAAGTAACCCTCAACGACAAGAAGATCGGTTCGGCCAATCTGGCCATGAGCCTGAAAAACCTCGACATTCCGTCGGCGATGTCGCTGATGCAGATCTACCAGACCAAGCTGCAGCCTTACGAAAAAGCCGCTGCCGAAGCCACCGCCGCCGGCCTGCCGGCACCGGAGCTGAACCTGACCGAGGCCGAGTCGACCCAGGTCAAGGCCGACCTGCAGAAACTGCTGGCGGCCGGGCCGCAACTGGCGCTGGAAGACCTGTCGCTGAAAACCGCCAACGGCGAAAGCCGGGCGAATCTGGTGCTTGATCTGACCAAGCCTGCGTCGATGGACCTGCCACCGGATCAACTGGGCAAACAGTTGATCGCGCTGCTGGAGATCAATGTGTTGGTGTCCAAGCCGATGCTGGTCGACCTGCTCAGCGTGCAGGCGCAAATCGATGGCCAGACCGATGCCAAGGCCATCGTCGACCAGGCCAGCGCTGGCGCCGACATGTTCGCCGGCATGGCCGTCGGTTCGCAGCTGGCGACCCTGGATGGCACCAACGTTGTCACCAAGCTGCATTACGCCGCTAATCAGGTGGAGTTCAACGGCCAGAAGATGACCGTCGAGCAGTTCGTGGGCTTCCTGATGAGCAAGTTCGGCAGTATCGAACAGCCTCAGTAAACGCCTCGCGCGTCACCGAAACGCCCGGCCTCTGCACCCGCAGACGCCGGGCGTTTTGCTGTCTGGCATCCGGGTCAACGGTTAGCCGGGGCCAGTCATCGTCACGAATCTGAACAATTATTGTGTTCTGAATATTGATCTACGCTTGCGTGCAAGACTGCTTGGATAGCTTGGCCAGGTGATCGACCTGGCCTCCGTTACGAAATGGGCAAGGGGGGGCACTGCTACCCGGCTGGCCATGTAAGGATGCTGACGAATGCCGCGTATTGATGGTCCTGTATTACATCGTGGTTTACGCCCTTTGTTTCGAGTCGCGCTGTGCAGCCAGTTGCTCTGGCCGGCGTTCGCGTTCGCCGACACGGCCTACGATCAAATGGTGCTCGACGCCCGGGCCGGGCATTACACGCCCGCGCTGACCGTCTTGCGTCAGGTGCCGCCGGCCCAGGCCACCACCGGCCAGGTCAGCGATCACCTGCAAATCGCCGGTTGGGCCGGACTTGATGCGGAAGTGGTGCAGGTCTACGAGACCCAGGGTCGTGGCCGCGCACTGCCGGTTCAGGCGCTGACCGCCACCGCCCGGGCCTACCGCAACCTCAAGCGCTGGGATCAGGCGATCCAGGTCTACAACCAGGCCCTGACGCTCGAGCCGGACAACGCCGACCTGCAACTCGGTCTGGCGCTGACCCAGGCCGACTCCGGCAAGCCTGACGAAGGCGTGATCCGCGCCCGTTCGCTGGTCGCCGCCAAACCCGATGATCCTGCTCGCCGACTGGCGCTGGGCTACGCCTTGAGTCGCGCCGGCAAGCCGTACGACGCGCTGTTCGAATACGACCAGGCCTTCATGCGCGCCGGCAACAAACCTGAGGTCGCCCGCGAATACGTGGTCGCCCTGCAAAAGGCGCGTCTGCCGGAGCCGGCGCTGCGGCTTGCCAGGCAGCGTCCGGGGTTGATCGATCCCGTCACCTTGCGTCGACTGGAAGGTGATCTGGCCGCCGAACGCGTGCGCCTGGCCGAACTGGCCACCCGCAGCGAAAAAGAACGCTACGTGATCGCCGACCGCGCCCTGGCCGACTACGACCAGTTGCTCGCCACCTGGACCCCGGACGCCAGCGCCCACGATGACGTGACCCGCTGGCGCATCGACCGCATGGGCGCACTCAAGGCCCGGGCGCGCACCGCCGAAGTCATCAGCGAATACCAGAAGCTGCAAGCCGAAGGCGTGAAGATCCCGACCTACGCCCTGCGCTGGGTGGCGGCGTCCTATCTGGATCAGCGCCAGCCGGAAATCGCCACCGATCTTTACCGTCAGGTGCTGGCAGCGCCGGACGCCGATGTCGGCGACCGACTCGAAGACACCACGGCGCTGTATTACTCGCTGCTGGAAAGCGACCGCGCCGAAGAGGCGCGCAAGGTTGCTGAGGATCAGGCCAAGGCGCAGAAGCCGCGTGTCGAACTCAAGGGCTTGCCGATCGGCAACCCCAACGACGAATGGATGGACGCCCAGCAACTGGCGGCGCAGGCCGGCACCTATGGCTCCGACCTGCCTCACGGTGAAGAGCGTTTGCAGACTCTGGTGGATCAGGCGCCGGGCAACATCGGCCTGCGCCTGGCCCAGGCCGACCTGTACCTGGCCCGCAACTGGCCGCGCCGCGCGGAAAACCAGCTCAAGGAAACCGAGAGCATCGCGCCGCGCGACATGGGCCTGGAAGTCGCGCAGGCCCGCACCGCCATGGACTTGCAGGAATGGCGGCAGATGGATGCGCTGACCGATGACGTGGTGGCGCGCTTTCCTGACAACCGTCAGGTCCAGCGTCTGGCCCGTGAACGCGAAGTGCACGACATGTCCGAGCTGCGCGTCGAGGCCTACGGCGGCAAGGCCAACGGCGGCAGCGGTGGCGATGCCGGCGCGGTCTCCGGCAGCCGGGATTTCGGTATCCAGACCACCCTTTACAGCCCGCCGATCGATGAGGACTGGCGGGTGTTCGCCGGGGCCGGATACGCCACCGGCGATTTTGCCGAAGGCACCGGCCACCACCGCTTCCAGCGTGTCGGCCTGGAGCGTCGCACCCGCGACATGACCCTCGAAGCCGAAGTATCGAATCATTCCTACGGTTTCGGCGACAAGCAGGGCGCGCGTCTGGCGATTGCCCGGGATATCAACGACCACTGGCAATACGGCGGCAGCCTTGAATACCTCTCGGCCGAAACCCCGCTGCGGGCATTGAACAGCGACATCAAGGCCAACGGCGGCAGCGGTTTCATCCGTTGGCGCGGCAACGAGAGCCGCGAGTGGCGGCTGGCGGTCAGCCCGTCGCACTTCAGTGACGGCAACAACCGCGTCGAAGCCTTGCTGACCGGAAAAGAGGGCGTCTACAGCGCGCCGAACCTGCAAGTCGATGCGGGCCTGGAAGTGGGCACCAGCCACAACTCCAAATCCGATGACGTGCCGTACTTCAACCCGAAGTCGGACTTCAGTGTCATGCCGCTGCTCAACGTCAATCACGTGCTGTACCACCGCTACGAAACCGCCTGGAGCCAGCAGTTCCAGGCCGGAGCGGGCACTTACAGCCAGCGTGATCACGGCACCGGCGGCATGGCATTGCTCGGTTACGGCCAGCGCTACGCCTGGAACGACGTGTTCGAGGTGGGCGGTTTGTTCAGCGTGATCAACCGGCCCTACGACGGTGACCGGGAAACCGATCTGCGTCTGCTCGTCGACCTCACTTTCCGCTTCTAGAAGAGTTTGAAGATGCCTTTGATTTCGCGTTTCTTCCTTCTGCTGGGAGTGCTGCTGGTCAGCGCCTGCGCCCAGCAAGCCCCGGCCTTTGCGCCGCCGTCCGAGCGACCGCTGGCAGCCAATGAAAAGCCCTGGCCGAAAAACCACGTGCTGGGCATTGCCTACCACGACGTCGAAGACCGAGACCCCGATCAGGCGGTAGTGGCGGTGCGCACCGAGCGTCTGCTCGAACAGCTCGCCTGGTTGCGGGAGAACAACTACAAACCGGTGACGGTCGATCAGATCATGGCCGCGCGCCAAGGCGGGCCGGAACTGCCGCCCAAGGCAATCCTGCTCAGCTTCGACGACGGTTATTCAAGCTTCTACACCCGCGTGTTGCCGGTTTTGCGCGCCTACAACTGGCATGCGCTGCTGGCGCCGGTCGGCACCTGGATCGATACGCCGCTGAACCAGCCGGTGGATTTCGCCGGCACGCCGCGTCCGCGCTCGGACTTCCTGACCTGGGCTCAGGTGCGGGAAATCTCGCAGTCGGGTCTGGTGGAAATCGCCGCTCACACCGATGCCAATCACAAAGGCATTCTCGCCAACCCGCAAGGCAACCTGCAGCCGGCGGCCGCGACCCGACGCTACGATCCGGTGAGCAAACGCTATGAGTCCGAGGCCGATTTCCAGGCGCGGATCCGCGCCGACGTGCAGGCGATCTCGGAGAAAATCCGCAAGAACACCGGTAAGAAACCGCGCGTCTGGGTCTGGCCTTACGGCACGGCGGACGGCACGTCGCTGACCGTGGTGAGCGAGGAAGGCTATGAAATGGCCCTGACCCTCGATGACGGCCTCGATGCCCTCGACAACCTGATGAGCGGGCCGCGTTTCCTGGTGGCTTCCGACCCTGACGGCGAGCACTTCGCCAACAGCGTGGTCGGCGTGCAATCGGATTTCACCATGCGCGTCGTACACGTGGATCTGGATAACGTCTACGACCCGGACCCGGCGCAGCAGGAAATCAACCTCGGCAAACTGATCCAGCGCATGGCTGACATGGGCGCCAACACGGTGTTCCTGCAAGCCTTCGCCGATCCGAAGGGCGATGGGCTGGTGCATTCGTTGTACTTCCCCAACCGTCATCTGCCGATGCGCGCCGACCTGTTCGACCGCGTCGCCTGGCAATTGCGCACCCGGGCTCACGTGAAGGTCTTTGCGTGGATGCCGGTGCTGAGTTTCGAACTGGATTCGAAGCTGCCACGGGTGACGCGCTGGGATCCGAAGACCGGCACGACCGCTGTCGATCCGGATCAATACAAGCGCCTGTCGCCGTTCGATCCCGAGGTACGGCGGATCATTGGCGAGATCTACGAAGACGTGGCGCGCCTGACTTCGGTCGACGGCATTCTCTACCACGACGACGCGGTGCTTTCGGACTTCGAAGACGCCGGCCCTCAGGCGCTGAAGGCTTACACCGCCCAAGGCTTGCCGGGCTCGATCGCCGCTCTGCGTGACGATCCGGCGGCGATGCAGCGCTGGACGCGCTTCAAGAGCCGTTACCTGATCGACTTCACCAACGAACTGACCGCCAAGGTGCGCGCGATTCGTGGCCCGCAAGTGCTTACCGCGCGCAACATCTTCGCCGAGCCGGTGCTCAATCCGCACAGCGAAGCGTGGTTCGCGCAGAACCTCGACGACTTCCTCGTGACTTACGACTGGACGGCGCCGATGGCCATGCCGCTCATGGAAAAACAGACGTATGCGCAGTCCGGCCCGTGGCTCGAAGAACTGGTGGCGAAGATCAAACAGCGCCCTGGTGCGCTGGACCGCACGGTGTTCGAACTGCAGGCCCGGGACTGGACGAAAAAGGACCAGGCCGACATCGACGGCGCACAACTGGCCGACTGGATGAGCCGCCTCAAGCGTCAGGGCGCCACCAGTTTCGGCTACTACCCGGACAACTTTCTCGAGAACCTGCCGGACCTGAAAACCGTGCGGCCTGCGCTCTCCAACAAATGGAACCCATGACATGCTGGATAGACTGCTGGCCCTGCTTGTTCTGGCGATCGTCCTCGGCGTCCCGCTGGGGCTGATCTTCCTGGTCACCGGGCAATTCCTGATGGACTTCGTGTTCTTCTACCCGCTGTTCATGTCCGGGTTGTGGATTTCCGGTGGCCTGTATTTCTGGCTGCACTGGGAGCGGCACTGGCCGTGGAAGGACGACACCCTGCCGCCACCGCTGGAAGGCGAACCGCTGATTTCGATCCTGATCCCTTGCTACAACGAGGGCGACAACGCCGCCGACACCATCCACGCGGCGCTGGCGCAGCATTACCCGAACATCGAAGTCATCGCGATCAATGACGGCTCCAAGGACAACACCGCGCAAGTGCTGGATGCGCTGGCCAAGGAAGACCCACGGCTGCGGGTGCTGCACCTGGCGGAAAACCAGGGCAAGGCCGTGGCCCTGCGCATGGGCGCCATCGCTGCGCGCAGCGAATATCTGGTGTGCATCGACGGTGATGCGCTGCTGGCGCCGAACACCGCCGCTTACCTCGTCGCGCCGATGCTCGACAACGCACGACTGGGTGCGGTGACCGGCAACCCACGAATCCGCACGCGTTCGACCCTGGTCGGTCGGGTTCAGGTCGGCGAGTTCTCGTCGATCATCGGGCTGATCAAGCGCACCCAGCGGGTATTCGGGCGGATCTTTACGGTGTCGGGTGTGATCGTTGCGTTCCGCCGCACGGCGCTGAACCGGGTTGGCTACTGGAGCCCGGACATGATCACCGAAGACATCGACATCAGCTGGAAGCTGCAACTGGATCACTGGAGCATCTTCTACGAGCCCCGTGCCCTGTGCTGGATCCTGATGCCGGAAACCCTGCGCGGTCTGTGGAAACAGCGTCTGCGCTGGGCCCAGGGCGGCGCCGAAGTGCTGTTCAAAAACATTCGCGGGATCTGGCAGTACCGTCACCGTTACCTGTGGCCGCTGCTGTTCGAATACTGCCTGTCGACCGGTTGGGCGTTCACCTTCCTGTTGTCGGTGATCTTCTGGGCCGTCGGCAAGTTCGTGGTCATGCCGGAAGCCATTGCCGTCGATCACCTCATGCCGCCGGCGTTTACCGGTCTGCTGCTGGCGTTTGTCTGCCTGGTGCAGTTCGCGGTCAGCATCATCATTGACCGGCGCTACGAACCGGGCCTGGGCAAGACCATGTTCTGGGTGGTCTGGTATCCGATTGCGTTCTGGTTCGTCAGCCTGCTGACCACGCTGGTCAGTTTCCCCAAAGTCTTGTTCGGCCAACACCAGAAGCGTGCGCGCTGGGTCAGTCCCGACCGGGGTATCAAGCCGCTCGGGGACGATGAAGAGGAGGTAATCAAATGAAAATCATCCGGACCCGCCAACGGCCGTTTCTGGTGGTGGTCGATGCGTTCTTCACCGTGCTGGCCTGGATCGGTCTGCTGTATCTGCTGGCGCGCGGTTTATGGCCGCTGATCGAGACCCACGAAGGCGGCCCGCGCATCGACAACTCGGCATTCGAAGCCCTCGGCACCTTGCAGATTTACCTGTGGGTGGCGCTGGTCAACGCAGTGATCCTGATCGGCTGGGCGCGCTATCAGCAACGCAAGAGCCGAAGCTTCGCTCAACGCCGCCTGCCGTCCCCGGTGGTCGACGATGAGGGGCTGAGCCGCAGCTTCAAACTGTGCGACGAGCGCTTTCAGAAACTGCGCGGGCCGGGCGTGATGACCATCCACAACGATCAGGACGGCGATGTCAGTCATGTGGTGCCGCATCTGTGGCCGGTCCAGCCGGAAGAACTGCCGCCACCGCTGGCGCCACTCGAGCATCCTCGGGTGATTTTTCTGCACGCCGAGGACGACGACAACCGCGAGCCGCTGAACCGGATCACCTGACGGCGCGAATCAGTCGCCAGGCTTCCTCCATCGGCAGCGGTTGCTTCATGCGTTCGGCCAACAGTGCCATCGCTCGTTCCTCTTCGCAGGCGACCGCCGCCACTACCACGCCCTTGCAACCGAACAGCCCGATAAATGGCGGCTGTTTGGGTTCGCCTATAAATTCGACCGCATCCCACGTCTCGGCGTGACCGAGATAGTCGTAGTTGCGGCCGAAATGCCAGGTCCAGAAATACGGCACGTCGAGGTAATGCTCATCGCCACCGAGCAGGTTGGCGGCGGCGATCCGCGCGTGCTGCTGGGCCAGGCGCCAGTGTTCGATGCGTTGTGGTTTGCCGTTCAACGGGAAGGTGGCGATATCGCCAATCGCCCACAGGCCGTCAGCCACGCGCAGGCTGGCATCGACCAACAGTGATTGATCTTCCTCGCGCGGCAGGTCGCCGAAGGCTTCGGTGGCCGGATGTACGCCGATTCCCGCCAACACCAGATCCGCCGACAGGCGCAGGCCGTTATCGAGCAACACCGCCTCGACCTTGCCGTCGCCGGTGATCTCCCTGGCTTCGTGATCAGTGATGAATTTCACGCCGTTTTCTTCGTGCAGCGCCCGGATCGCCTTGCCCACTGCTTCACCGAATTGCGCCGCGAAGGGAATCTCGTGACGCGCCAGCACCGTCACCTCGAGACCTTGCTGGCGCAGGGCCGAGGCGCATTCGAGCGCAATGAAACTGTCACCGATGATCACCGCGCGCTGGCCCGGCTGGGCGGCGTCCATGATGGATTGCGCCTGGGCTTTGCAGCGCAGGACAAACACCTGGGGCAGGTCGGCGCCGGGCAGTTTAAGCGCGTTCGGCGTCGCGCCGGTGGCCAGCACCGCCGCGCTGTAATGCAGTGTGCGGTCATCGCTCAGGTGAAGGGTTTTGGCTTCGGCATCAAGCCCGGTGACCTCTCCTGAAACCCGGTTGATGTGCTGTTCGCGGTAAAAGTCTTCATCGCGCAGGGGCGGGGTTTCCGGCGCCGGCATTTCCCCGGACAGCACGAATTTGCTCAGCACCGTGCGGTCGTAGCCGGCGTCCGGCTCGCGGTCGATCAGCACGATTCGCCCGCCGAAGCCTTTTTCCCGCAGGGCGGCGGCGCAGGCCGTTCCCCCGGCACCGGCGCCGACGATGACAAAGGTGCGCGGGTCGTCCTGCGGCGGGGTGTGCGGATCCGGCAGCGGCTGGTCATCGACCCACACCTCGTCGCCGCGCAGTTCCAGCGGATAACGCTTGAGGCTGTCCAGCGCCGGTGGCTCGCACAACGCGCCATCTTCGGCACGAAAAGCTGCCTTGTGCCACGGGCAGATCAGCCGGCCGTGGCACAACGCACCTTCCGCCAACGGCGCGCCGGCGTGCGGGCATTCGCCCTGAAAGGCGCGCAACTGGCCGGCGGCGCGCAGCAGGACGATCTTGCAGTCGCCGATCTGCACCTCCAGCCCACGGTCTTCAGGCACATCGGTGAAACGGGCGACACGGTGCAGGGTCATGGTCGTGCTCCTCACAGGCATTTCTCTTACGAGTTTGGGCTGCATTGCGAGGTTCAGCCATTTCCCACTGCCACGGCACGAACGGTACGGCTATAGTTTGCAGGCCGACGAAGGCCCAACTGCACAAGGTGCTCCCGGAATGACCCGATTGACCTCTCTCAACCCTTGGCTGGCGGCCGTTGCCGTCGCCCTTTGCGTGCAGTTTCCGGCGCAGGCCCAGGAGCGTTTCACCCTCAGCATTCCCGGCGTGTCGGATAACCGCCTGTTCACCTCGGCGGCGGCCAGCGATGCGGCCGGCTGCGGCGGCAAGAACCAGTCGCCGGCCCTGAGCTGGAATGCCGGCCCGGCCGGAACCCTGAGCTACGCCATCGTCATGCACGATCCGGACGGCCAGAAAGGCTCGGGCGTCGATCACTGGATTCACTACGGCATCAAGGCCACGACCCGGCAGATTGCCGCCGGCGTTGGCGCCAAATCAGCCCTCGAAGGCGTCGGTGGCACCAACAGCAAAGGCACCACCAGCTACGTCGGCCCGTGCCCACCGGTGGGCGACAGCGCGCACCACTACATCATCCAGATCTACGCCCTGGATCTGGCTCCGGACGCCTTGCCTGCCGGCCTGACCCGCGCCCAGCTGATGGAAAAAATCAAAGGCCACGTGCTGCGCAACAGCAGTGCGGTGCGGCGTTATCACCGCTGAAAAAAATTTCGGCGAGGTTTAACCCGAACGCAAAGGGCTGCCCGTCTCAGGGGATGAATGGATCAATTCTTCCCCGAGGTCAGCCCCCATGTCCCTTCCTTCCACGCTTCTACGCCCCCTTGCTGCCAGTGTGTTGCTGGTGGTTGCCGGTTGCGGCGTTTCCTCCAGCCCGGAAACCATCGTCGCGCCGCCTCCGGCGCAGACCGAACTGAAATCCTCCGTGCAACCTGAAGCGGTGATGGCCGATAGCGCGATGGCCAAGCGCAGTGTACGGGCGGCGCCGATCGCCAGTTTTGCACCGCTGCCGGCCGCTGAAAGTTATCCACAGGGCTATCGCGACGAACAGCGCGAGCAGTACGCCAAGCTGGCCGACAACCCGATCCACAGCGTCGCCGAAACCCCGGTCTCGACCTTTAGCGCCGATGTCGACACTGGCGCCTATGCCAACGTGCGACGGCTGCTCAATCAAGGTCGACTGCCGCCGGAAGGCGCGGTGCGCCTGGAAGAGATGGTCAATTACTTTCCCTACGACTACGCGCTGCCGAGCGATGGCTCGCCCTTTGGCGTGACCACTGAACTGGCTGCCTCACCGTGGAACCCGCACACCCGCTTGCTGCGCATCGGCATCAAGGCCTCCGACCGCGCGGTGGCGGAACTGGCCCCGGCCAATCTGGTATTTCTGGTGGATGTGTCCGGCTCGATGGACCGCCCCGAAGGCTTGCCGCGGGTCAAAAGCACCCTGAAGTTGCTGGTCGATCAATTGCGCGAGCAGGATCGGGTTTCGCTGGTGGTGTATGCCGGCGAATCCAGAGTGGTGCTGGAGCCGACTTCCGGACGGGAAAAAGCGAAAATTCGCACAGCCATCGAGCAATTGACCGCTGGCGGCTCGACTGCGGGTGCTTCAGGCATCGAGCTGGCTTACCAGATGGCGCAGCAGGCGTTCATCCCCAACGGCATCAACCGCATCCTGTTGGCCACCGACGGTGACTTCAATGTCGGCATCAGCGACTTCGACAGCCTGAAACAAATGGCTGTGGATAAACGCAAGACCGGCATATCCCTGACCACCCTGGGTTTCGGTGTGGATAACTACAATGAACACCTGATGGAACAACTGGCCGATGCCGGTGACGGCAACTACGCCTACATCGACAACCTGCGCGAAGCGCGCAAGGTGCTGGTGGATCAACTCGGTTCGACACTCGCCGTGGTGGCGAAAAACGTCAAGTTGCAGGTCGAGTTCAACCCGGCGCAGGTCAGCGAATACCGCCTGCTCGGTTACGAGAACCGCGCGTTGAAGCGTGAGGATTTCAGCAATGACAAGGTCGATGCCGGTGAAATCGGTGCGGGCCATACGGTGACGGCGTTGTATGAAATTGTCCCGACAGGCGAGAAGGGCTGGCTGGAACCGCTGCGTTACGGAAAAACCGATGCTGTGGTTTCCGAGAAGAAAGGAGAATTGGCAATGTTGCGCGTGCGATATCAAAAGCCTGAGGGTGGGAAAAGTCTGCTGATCGAGCGGCCGATTGCCAGTCAGGTTGCGTCCGCCAGTGAAGACCTGCGTTTCGCTGCCGCGGTCGCTGCGTTTTCCCAGCAACTCAAGGACGGCCGCTACACCGGCGAATTCAGCCTCAAGGACACCGAAGCCCTGGCCCGAGGTGCACGCGGCGATGACCGCTTCGGCCTGCGCAACGAGTTCGTGCAACTGGTGGAACTGGCGCAGAGCCTGCGTACGTCCACGGCCTCCAACGCAATGTCCACCGAGCGACGGATTGAATAGTGAGCCGCCTCAAAGGCTTCATCACCCAGCTGTTTGCTTCTGCAGACAGCCTTGAGGCCAGCAGCGACGAATCGCTGCTGGCCCGTTATCGCGAGGGTGACGGCAAGGCGTTCGAGATCCTGTACGCCCGTCATCGGCAGAGTCTTTACCGGTTTCTGCTCGGTTTGAGCGGCAAACCGGAACTGGCCGACGAGGTTTTCCAGGAGACCTGGCTGAGCCTGATCCGCAGTGCCAGTCAGCCACAGGGCAGGGCGACCTTTCGTACATGGTTGTTCCAGATTGCCCGCAATCGCCTGATCGACCACTGGCGCAAACACGGCGCCCGGCAACCGCTGCATGACAGCTACGACGAGCAATTCCACGCCGTCAGCGACGACGCCTCCGATCCCGAACAATTGCTCAACCTCAGCCGCGACAGCCAGCGCCTGGAGAGCGCCCTGCAATCCTTGCCCGCCGACCAGCGCGAAGTGTTCCTGCTACGCGCCCATGGCGACCTCGACTTGGCGCAAATCGCCAGCCTCACCGAAACACCGCTGGAAACCGTCAAGAGCCGCTTGCGCTACGCCCAGCAAAAACTGCGTCGGCTGCTGGCCGAGGAGGTACTGACATGACGGACACCCGCCCGACATCCGAAGAGCAAGTGCTCAAGCATGTGCGCGAACAGCACAACGCCGAGCCGCCGGCGCATCTCGATGCGCTGATCCTCAACGCCGCCCACCGTGAAACTCCGGCACCACGGCAAAACCTGTGGCAACGCTGGCTCAAGGCCTGCCAGAAGCCGCGCTACCAGGTGGTTTTCGCCAGTCTGGTCGGCATCGCGCTGATGCTGTCGCTGGTGCAGCGTGCGCCGGAACCCGTGGCTCAATTCGATTTCGCCCCTGCTGCCAAACCGGCTGCGCCTGGGGTCCGCCAGGAGGCCCGATCGCTGTCGGCTCCTGCCGGCGCACTTTCCGCGCCAGCTCCCGCGCCGATGGCGGAAATGGCCGCGCCGATGCAGAGCGAATCGATCAGCGCCGACACGGCGGACGAAGCCAAGGTCAGCAAGCGCGCCGCCGCCCCGGTCAACGGTCTCGACGCGCAACTGCGCGAAGTCCTGCGCCTGCGCGAGTCCGGCCAGTCGCAAGCGGCCGACAGCCTGTTCAACAACCTGCACAAGCGCTACCCGAACGTGAATCTCGACCTGCGGCTGGAAAAAATCCGCAAGAACTGACCGTATCCGCCATCCGCCATTTGGCATTGACCCGCAAAAACGCGCACTATCGGGTCATTGCCGATGCGCTGGAGGATGCCGTGGCCCAAAAAATCGACCGCATCGCCCAAATGCTCAACTGCCCGGTCAAGGGTGAGGAACTGCGCCGGGCAGTGACGGAGAGTCGCAAGGAGTTTCTTCTGGCCAAACAGGCCGAAGAGGATCTGGAGCAAGACGTTCTCGATGATGACCTGATCGATGACGAAGAAGACGATGATGAATATGACGAGTTTGACTGGACGACGGAGTGAGTCGCCAGCCAGCAGGTACAAAAAAGCCCCGGACCATCACAGTCCGGGGCTTTCTCGTTTAAATCAATGGCGCACCAGGCGGGATTCGAACCCACGACCCCTGCCTTCGGAGGGCAGTACTCTATCCAGCTGAGCTACTGGTGCAGCGGGCGACATCATACCTAGGTCGGCTCGGGGCGTCCATGCCGGGTTTTGGCGCTTATTGTCAGTGCGCGTGTCGGTCGAAACCCCTGCATTCCATAAAGCTGTAACGTCCTGCAAAAGGCTCGCTTGGCGCTTTGGGGAGGCTGTTCTATGGTTTCCCTGCGGTCGGGGCTGTTGGTACGTTGATCTGAAATGTTCAGCAATTGCGGCGTTTTTGTTCTTTTTTTCGAACGCCCTATTGTCCTTCAACCCCTTTGAACCTAGGATTCGTTTGAGATTTCAAACGCTCCTGATCCAGGTGCTGAGCCGCACGCGTTTCGAGTCGTGCGCTATTCATGTGCCAGCCCGGTGAATGATTTCCCTGACGGCAGCCTTGCGAGGCGCCTTTCTACAATCATAATTTTGCTCCGCGCCTTGCGCGGTGCTGTTAAGGAAAGCCGACATGCAGCTTAAAGACACCCAGTTGTTCCGCCAGCAAGCCTTCATCGATGGCGCATGGGTCGACGCGGACAACGGTCAGACGATCAAGGTCAACAACCCGGCCACTGGCGAGATTCTGGGCACCGTGCCGAAAATGGGCGCTGCCGAAACCCGCCGCGCCATCGAAGCCGCCGACAAGGCGCTGCCGGCCTGGCGTGCACTGACCGCCAAGGAGCGTGCAGGCAAACTGCGTCGCTGGTTCGAACTGATGATCGAGCACCAGGACGACCTCGCTCGTCTGATGACCCTCGAGCAGGGCAAACCGCTGGCCGAAGCCAAGGGCGAAATCGTTTACGCCGCTTCGTTCATCGAGTGGTTCGCCGAAGAAGCCAAGCGCATTTACGGCGACGTGATTCCGGGCCACCAGCCGGACAAGCGCCTGATCGTGATCAAACAACCGATCGGCGTGACCGCTGCCATCACCCCGTGGAACTTCCCGGCGGCGATGATCACTCGTAAGGCAGGTCCTGCGCTGGCCGCCGGTTGCACCATGGTGCTCAAGCCGGCTTCGCAAACGCCGTTCTCCGCATTCGCTCTGGCCGAACTGGCCCAGCGCGCCGGCATCCCTAAAGGTGTGTTCAGCGTGGTCTCCGGCAGCGCCGGCGATATCGGCAGCGAGCTGACCAGCAACCCGATCGTGCGCAAACTGTCCTTCACCGGCTCGACCGAAATCGGTCGTCAGCTGATGTCGGAATGCGCCAAGGACATCAAGAAAGTCTCCCTGGAACTGGGCGGCAACGCGCCGTTCATCGTGTTCGACGACGCGGACCTGGATAAGGCCGTCGAAGGCGCGATCATTTCCAAGTACCGCAACAACGGCCAGACCTGCGTCTGCGCCAACCGTCTGTACATTCAGGATTCGGTCTATGACGCGTTCGCCGAGAAGCTGAAAGTGGCAGTCGCCAAGCTGAAGATCGGCAACGGTCTGGAAGAAGGCACCACCACCGGCCCGCTGATCGACGAGAAAGCCGTGGCCAAGGTGCAAGAGCACATTGCTGACGCCGTGAGCAAAGGCGCGACCGTTCTGGCCGGTGGCAAGCCGATGGAAGGCAACTTCTTCGAGCCGACCATCCTGACCAACGTGCCGAAAGACGCGGCGGTGGCCAAGGAAGAAACCTTCGGTCCGCTGGCGCCGCTGTTCCGCTTCAAAGACGAAGCCGAAGTGATAGCGATGTCGAACGACACCGAGTTCGGTCTGGCCTCGTACTTCTACGCTCGCGACCTGGGCCGTGTGTTCCGTGTGGCTGAAGCCCTGGAATACGGCATGGTCGGCGTCAACACCGGGCTGATCTCCAACGAAGTCGCGCCGTTCGGCGGCATCAAGGCCTCGGGCCTGGGTCGTGAAGGCTCCAAGTACGGCATCGAAGATTACCTGGAAATCAAATACCTCTGCCTGGGCATCTAAGCCTCGGTAGAAGATCGCTGTAAACGCAAAGGGCACGAGAGCGCTGTCCCTTTGCGTCGTTTCAAACCGGAATTTTCTCTGCGGCCGGGAACGCCGTGGCAGTCGATCATCGCATGCTGCCACCGCCGATTCCTCCCGCTTTATCCTTGAACCACGCCGCCCGATGAGCGGCGAATGAGGACTGTAATGAGCAAGACTAACGCTGAACTGATGGCCCGTCGTACCGCAGCTGTTCCACGTGGTGTTGGCCAGATTCACCCGATCTTCGCCGAGTCCGCGAAGAACGCGACAGTGACCGACGTTGAAGGTCGTGAATTCATTGACTTCGCCGGCGGTATCGCCGTACTGAACACCGGCCACGTGCACCCGAAAATCATCGCCGCCGTGACCGAGCAGCTGAACAAGCTGACCCACACCTGCTTCCAGGTTCTGGCTTACGAGCCGTACGTCGAGCTGTGCGAGAAAATCAACGCTCGCGTACCGGGCGACTTCGCCAAGAAAACCCTGCTGGTGACCACCGGTTCCGAAGCCGTTGAAAACGCCGTCAAGATCGCCCGTGCCGCCACTGGCCGCGCTGGCGTGATCGCCTTCACCGGCGCTTACCACGGTCGCACCATGATGACCCTGGGCCTGACCGGTAAAGTCGTGCCTTACTCGGCCGGCATGGGCCTGATGCCAGGCGGCATCTTCCGCGCGCTGTACCCGAACGAACTGCACGGCGTGAGCATCGACGACTCGATCGCTTCCATCGAGCGCATCTTCAAGAACGACGCCGAGCCGAAAGACATCGCCGCGATCATCATCGAGCCTGTGCAGGGTGAAGGTGGTTTCTACGTCGCACCGAAAGAGTTCATGAAGCGTCTGCGTGCCCTGTGCGACCAGCACGGCATCCTGCTGATCGCTGACGAAGTGCAGACCGGCGCTGGCCGTACCGGCACCTTCTTCGCCATGGAACAGATGGGCGTTGCTGCCGATCTGACCACCTTCGCCAAGTCCATCGCTGGCGGCTTCCCGCTGGCCGGTGTCTGCGGCAAGGCCGAATACATGGACGCCATCGCGCCAGGTGGCCTGGGCGGCACCTACGCCGGTAGCCCGATCGCTTGCGCCGCGGCCCTGGCCGTGATGGAAGTGTTCGAAGAAGAAAAACTGCTGGACCGCTGCAAGGCTGTCGGCGAGCGTCTGGTTACCGGCCTGAAAGCCATCCAGGCCAAGTACCCGGTGATCGGCGAAGTCCGTGCCCTGGGGGCCATGATCGCGGTCGAGCTGTTCGAAAACGGCGACAGCCACAAGCCAAACCCGACCGCCGTCGCGGCTGTCGTGGCCAAGGCGCGTGACAAGGGCCTGATCCTGCTGTCCTGCGGCACCTACGGCAACGTGCTGCGCGTCCTGGTACCGCTGACCTCGCCGGACGAGCAACTGGACAAAGGCCTGGCGATCATCGAAGAGTGCTTCTCGGAGCTGTAATCGCAGCACCGTGTGATCGGATCGACAAAAAACCCGCTTCGGCGGGTTTTTTCATGCCGGGAGAAACACCTGTGCGGTTTTCAGGTTGTACCGAAACGCCAGCATTGGCTAAGGTTCAAGCATTGCAAGGGAGGGCGAGCATGACGGCCGTTGATTTACCCGCTGTACCGAGAGTCCTGATTGCCGAGGCCGACCCGTGGTCTCGTGACCTGCTCAAACAAGTGTTGCTGAATGTGCGCTGCGATGCGCGGCTGTATCTGTGCGCCGATGGCCAGGAGGCAATGACGCTGCTCAGCGAAGTGCCCTATGACCTGGCGATCGTCGACTGGGAGTTGCCCGGCGTCGATGGCTTGAACGTATTGCGCAGCGTGCGCCAGCGCAGACGCAATCCGCCGCTGCCGTTCATTCTGATGAGCAGCCGCAACGACAGCGCCAGCGTGCGCGAAGCCTTGCCGCTGGCGCCGACCGCTTATCTTGCCAAACCCCTGAACATGGAAAGCCTGACCGAGCGTTTGCAGGGACTGCTGCTGAACGCCGGCGAAGAAGTGTTCTGCCAAGTACCGGCGCTGGCGCCGGGCATGACATTGTCGGTGTTCCTCGAACGCCGCCGCGAGCAGGCCGACGGCGCGCCACTGATGACCGACGTGCAGGTGGCGGTCAAGCGCAGCCTCAATCCCAACGGCCTGGATCTGAAGCTGCTGGAAGAGGAAATTCGCACCGACCCGCAGGTCACCGCCGTGTTAATCGCCGCCGCCAACAGCGCCGCCCAGCACCACGGTGCGCCAGTGCAGACCCTGGCCCAGGCGCTGCATCGTCTGGGCACCGGGCAAAGCATGAACCTGATCCTTGGTTTGGCACTCAAGCGCAGCGCCCGGCTCAGCGACCCGTGTCTGGCCGACTACGCCGAGCGCTATTGGGGCCTGTCGCTGCACACCGCCGAGTACGCCCGCACGCTGGCGCGGTTGCTCGATCTGGATCAGGAGCGCTGCTATTGCGCCGGGATGCTCCATCGCCTCGGTGATCTGGCGTTGCTGCGTTGTCTGCAGGAGTGGAAGCAGGCTGGCGGCGAACTGGATGAGCTGGAGGAAGTCGGCGATGCGCTGGCGGAATTCGGTGCGGCCTATGGTTCGGCGTTGCGTACTCGCTGGCGCCTGCCGCTGGAGTTGCGCGAGCTGATTGCCTCGGTCTACCAGCTCGGTGGCGGGGTATATTCCCGCGAGGCACTGGTGATGAACATGGCGGCGCAGATGGCCCGGCTGACCGAGCATGAAGGCGTCGAGGAACTGGCGAAGAGCCGCACGGCGCGGTTGCTCAAGATCGGCTTGCCGGAGCTGATGCGGATGCGCAAATAGCGGGTTGATTGCGCATCCGCTCTTGAATCAGGCGGAAATGATCCGGTTCTTGCCCTGGCGCTTGGCCTCGTACATCGCCGCGTCTGCGCGGGCGAATAGGGTGTCGAGGCTTTCATCTTCCGGGGTGAGGCTGGTCAGGCCCTGGCTGACGGTGATACCGAACGTCTGTTCACCATGGTTGAAACTCAGCCGCTGGATTTCCCGTTGCAGCCGTTCGGCCACCTGCATCGCCATGTCCGGCGCACAGCCTGGAAAAACCGCAGCAAACTCTTCACCGCCAATCCGCCCGAACAGGTCGCCCCGGCGTAACGAGGCACGACCGCATTCGGCAATCCGTTGCAGCACGTTGTCGCCCTCCGGGTGGCCGTAGGTGTCGTTGATCACTTTGAAGTCATCGATGTCCAGCAGCAGGAACGCCATTTGCGCGCCTTGCAGGCGGGCTTGTTCAAATTCACGGTGGGCACATTCGAAGAAGTGCCGGCGATTGCTGCTCTGGGTCAGTACGTCGGTGGTGGCCAGGCGTTGCAGCTCGGTTTCCATTTGCTTCTTGTCGGTGATGTCTTCGGCGAAGCCGACGATGATCACCGGTTGCCCCGGTTCGTCCTGACGATTGATGAAGCACTTGTCGCTGACCCAGCGAACCTGGCCGTCGGCGGCGATGATCCGGTATTCGCGGTCTTCCACGGCGCCTTTGTGCAGCACTTCGGCGAGGCTGCGTTCGGCGTATTCCAGATCATCCGGGTAGATGCTGTCGCGCCACTGGTTGTAGTCGGCCAGCAACAGGCCGGCGGAACGACCGAAGATCCGCTCGTAAGCGGGGCTGACGTACAACACCTGACGGGTTTCCCAGTTGAAGGCCCAAAGCACGGCGTTGACGCTGACCAGCAGCGAACTGAACAGCTGCTCGCGTTCGCTGAGCCGAGCGACTTCGCCCTGGGCGTGCATCAATGCCATCAGGGTTTGCGCGGCCTCGGGCCACTGGGGAGGGGATGAGTCTTTTTGATTGTTGTTGACCATCGACACGAATCTCAAAGGGCGTGCCGATCAATCGACAACGGCCACGGGAAAACCCGCCGGGGGTGGCGAAGTGTCTTTGAGATAGGGGATCGACGGTGAAGTTCCGAAGGGTGCGCCCGGGAACCGGGCGCACCGATCAACGGCATCAGATGGCGGCAGGGCGCAGCGAGTAGGTTTTCAACTGGTCGGCGAATTCACGCAGGGACTGGATGCCACTGGCCTCGGCCTCGTGTACCCATTCCTTGATGGCGGCGAGCATGTCGTGGCCATTTGCGCTGGTCTTGACCCAGATCTGCTGCAGGGCCAGACGTTTCTCGTAGATTACCTTCAGCGCCTGGCTGTGCTCGAGCATGTTCTGGATGCGCGCGTGATGGCGATCTTCCAGCAGGCTGGTTTCCCGCGAGAGCAGGCGTTTGGCCCGGTGGAACTGGTGGCGTACCGAATGATCGACCTTGGCCAGTTCCTGCTTGACCAGCGGCCCGATCACCAGCTTGCGGTACTGGGCCATGATCTGGAAGCGGTTGTTGAGGATCGCCATGGCGGTGTCCATGTCCAGGCTGCCCTTGCCTTCGACGCGGTGGGCGATCGGCGCGACCCGCTGCACTTTGGCCAGACGCAGGAAGCTGAAGACCTGGATCCACGCCCAGCCGAGGTCGAACTCCCACTTCCTGACCGACAGCTTGGCCGAATTGGGGTAGGTGTGATGGTTGTTGTGCAGTTCTTCGCCGCCGATCAGGATGCCCCACGGCACCAGATTGGTCGCCGCGTCGCGGCATTCGAAGTTGCGGTAGCCGACGGCATGGCCCAGACCGTTGACCACACCGGCCGCCCAGACCGGGATCCACATCATCTGGATCGCCCAGATGGTGATGCCGATGGTGCCGAACAGCAGCAGGTCGACGACGGCCATGATCGCCACGCCCAGCAGCCGGTAGCGGCTGTAGAGGTTGCGCTCGATCCAGTCTTCGGGGCAGTTCTTGCCGTAGATGCGCAGGGTTTCCGGATTCTGCGCTTCTTCGCGATACAGCTCTGCCCCTTTGCGCAGGACGGTGGACAGACCCTTGACGACCGGGCTGTGCGGATCGTCTTCGGTTTCGCATTTGGCGTGGTGTTTGCGGTGGATGGCAGTCCACTCGCGGGTGTTCTGCGCCGTGGTCAGCCACAGCCAGAAACGGAGGAAATGCTTCAGGCCGGCATTCAGCTCCAGGGAGCGATGGGCCGAGTAGCGGTGCAAGTAGACCGTGACGGCAACGATCGTCACGTGGGTCATCACCAGGGTGACGGCGACCAGCGACCAGGCCGACAAGCCAAGAAAACCTTCGTACCACATAGGCTATAGGGCCCTCGATAAAGAAAAAACAGCCGTTGCATTATCACCAAGCACACAGATAAAACCAGTCGCCCTTTCAGATAAGAGATGGCTGGATGTTTCTTGACCTATAATCCCGACATTTTTGTAGGGACATGGACGGCCGAATGTCTGCCACTTACCGCGATGCCTTGCGTGCAGCGCTGCTTTACCTGGTCCTTGCCGTGGTCTGGCTGCAAGGTACTGGTTATTTATTGAACAGTTTCTTCGATAGCTCTGACGAGTTGCTGCGCTGGCAACTGATCAACGGCTACCTGTTCGTGGCGCTCAGCGCCGGGTTGATCTTCCTGGCCCGGGCGCGGCTGTTCGAATGCCTGGGCATCGGCGCCCGATTGCGTGAACGCCAGGCAGATCGCGAACGCCTGCGTCAGGCCGCTGCGGTATTCGATTGCACCCGCGAAGGCGTGCTGGTCACGGACCGGCAGGGGCTGATCGTGCACGTCAATCGCGCGTTCATGGAAATCACCGGTTATCAGCGCGATGAAGTCATCGGCCAGCAGCCCAGCCTGTTCAAGTCCGGGCATCATCCGCCGGGGTTCTATCAGGCGATGTTCGCTTCTTTACAGGCGCGGGACGAATGGAGCGGCGAGATCTGGAACCGGCGCAAGAGCGGTGAAATCTACCCGCAATGGCAGACGATCCGGGTCATTCGTGACGATGACAACCGGCTCAGCCATTACGTCGCGGTGTTTTCCGACATCAGCGCGATCAAGGATTCCGAGCACGAACTCAAGCACCTGGCTCACCACGATCCGCTGACCGACCTGCCCAACCGCCTGCTGTTCAGCGACCGCGCCGAGCAGGCGCTGGCATCGGCGCAGACCCACAAGCGCGGCTGCGCGCTGCTGATGATCGATCTGGACCATTTCAAACTGATCAACGACAGCCTCGGCCACACCATCGGTGACCGTTTGCTCAAGGCGGTTGCGGCGCGTTTGCAGGCGTTGTTCGGGCCGGGCATCACCCTGGCGCGGCTGGGCGGCGATGAATTCGCTGTCCTGCTGGAAAGTTGTCCACAGCCGGCGCAGGCGGCGGCGCTGGCTCAGCGCATTCTCGATGCGCTCAAGGAACCGTTCTGCCTCGACGGCCATGAACTGTTCATCAACGCCAGCCTCGGCATCAGCCTGTTTCCCAGCGATGCACTGAGCGCCGAACAGCTGTTGCGCAACGCCGATGCGGCGCTGTTCAAGGCCAAGAGCAGCGGCCGCAATGGCTATGCGCTGTACACCGAAGAGCTCACGGCTCACGCCCAGCAGCGGGTCGAAATCGCCTTCGAGTTGCGCCGCGCGCTGGAGCAGCAGGAACTGCGGGTCTACTACCAACCGGTGCACGACCTGCAAACCAGTCGCCTGATCGGTGTCGAGGCGCTGGTGCGCTGGGAGCATCCGCAGCGGGGCCTGGTGTCGCCGGCGGAGTTCATCCCGATTGCCGAGCGCACCGGGCTGATCTCGGAAATCGACGCCTGGGTCATGCAGCAGGCCTGCCGGCAGATGTGCCAATGGCAGCAGGCCGGGGTGGTGCTGTCGTTTGTCGCGGTGAACGTGTCCTCGCGGTTATTCGCTCGCCGCGAGTTGTATCAGCAGGTGGCGCAGGTGCTGCACGAGACCGGCCTGGATCCGGCCTATCTGGAACTGGAAGTCACCGAAAGCGCGGTGATGGACGATCCGGAAGTCGCACTGGACCAGATGCACCGTCTGCGCGAGCTGGGCATTCGTCTGGCCATCGATGACTTCGGCACCGGTTATTCGTCGTTGCTGCGGCTCAAGCGCCTGCCGGTGCAGAAGCTCAAGATCGATCAGGGTTTCGTCGCCGGCCTGCCATGGGACGAGGACGATGCGGCGATCGTCCGGGTGATCATCGCCCTGGCCCGCAGCATGGGCATGCAGGTGCATGCCGAGGGCATCGAGCAGGTGGAACAGGCCGCGTTCCTGCTGGAGCAGGCCTGTGATCTGGGGCAGGGCTACTGGTTTGGGCGACCGGTTCCGGAAGCGCAAATCGACTGGAACCGGGCGCCCTTGATCGGTTGATGACGGCGTACGGCGGGTTTGCCTGCGGGCAAATCCGCCGCAAACCCTTGCTGCATCACATAATGTTTTCCAGTTATATAAACATTCTTAAATAGTCTTTTTAAGAATATCCGCGCCTCTCTTATATTGCTCCCACGCCGAACGCAGTGCCGCCCACTGCCAGGCATATCCCATACAAAGGAGCAGCACCATGAGCGCATCCCTGCGTAGCGTTGACGGTCAGGACGAAAGCACCATCCTGCGTGAAATCCAGAGCGCCTTGCGCGACCTGCGTTTCGGCGCGGTGGAAATCACTGTGCATAACGCCCAGGTGGTCCAGATCGAACGCAAAGAGAAATTCCGCTTGCAGCAACCGGGCAACAAACCGAGCTGAATCCAGAAAAGATTCCAGCCTGCGCCCGCTCTTGCCGGGGATCAATGCAAGAGTGGGCGCAGGCGGTGATCTTTACAGGCAACCCGATTTTCGCAATCCATAAGAAAAAGCCACCACCAAGAATTCCAGGAGCTTTCACCATGTCGTCGATTCGCCGTTACGCTTTGGCCGCCCTGGCCAGTGCTGTGTTTGCCGGTTCCGCGGTTGCCAAGGATTACGAACTGCTCAACGTGTCGTATGACCCGACACGCGAGCTGTATCAGGATTACAACGCCGAGTTCGTGAAGTACTGGCAGTCGGAGCACGCCGGCGACACCGTGAAAATCCAGCAATCCCACGGCGGTTCGGGCAAGCAGGGCCGTGCGGTGATCGACGGTCTGCGCGCCGACGTCGTGACCCTGGCCCTGGCCGGCGACATCGATGAAATCGCCAAGCTCGGCAAGACCCTGCCGGCCGACTGGCAGAAGCGTCTGCCGGACGCCAGCACTCCTTACACCTCGACCATCGTGTTCCTGGTGCGCAAGGGCAACCCGAAAGGCATCAAGGACTGGGGCGATCTGATCAAGAATGACGTCTCGGTGATCACCCCGAACCCGAAAACCTCCGGCGGTGCACGCTGGAACTTCCTCGCGGCGTGGGCCTACGGCCTGAAAGCCAACGGCGGCAACGAAGCGAAAGCCAAGGAATACGTACAGACCCTGTTCAAACACGTACCGGTTCTGGACACCGGCGCCCGTGGCTCGACCATCACCTTCGTCAACAACGGTCAGGGTGACGTGTTGCTGGCCTGGGAAAACGAAGCCTTCCTGGCGCTGAAAGAAGACGGCGGCAAGGACAAGTTCGACATCGTCGTGCCTTCGCTGTCGATCCTCGCCGAACCACCAGTGGCTGTGGTCGACAAGAACGCCGAGAAGAAGGGCAACGAGCAGATCGCCGAAGCCTACCTCAAGCACCTGTACAGCCCGGCCGGTCAGGAAATCGCGGCGAAGAACTTCTATCGCCCGCGTGACAAGGACGTGGCTGCCAAGTACGCCCAGCAGTTCCCGAAACTGGAGCTGGTGACCATCGACAAGGACTTCGGCGGCTGGAAAACCGCGCAGCCGAAATTCTTCAACGACGGAGGCGTGTTCGACCAGATCTATCAGGCGCAGTAATCTCAAATGAAACGAGCCTGATGCTCAGGCACGAAACCATGTGGGAGCGGGCTTGCTCGCGAAGACGGTGTGTCAGACGACGTAAATGTTGAATGATAGGGCCCATTCGCGAGCAAGCCCGCTCCCACATTGATGCGTTTTTAACCAAGGACTTTTATGTCGCGTCGTATCTCCCCCGTCATACCCGGCTTCGGGCTGACGCTGGGCTACACCTTGGTGTACCTCAGCCTGATTGTGCTTATCCCGCTGGCGGCGATGTTCGTCCACGCCGCCCAACTCACCTGGGATCAGTTCTGGACGATCATCTCCGCGCCCCGCGTGCTCGCTGCACTGAAGCTGAGCTTCGGCACCGCGCTGTGCGCCGCGATCATCAACGGCATCATCGGCACGTTGCTGGCCTGGGTGCTGGTGCGCTACACGTTCCCGGGGCGCAAGGTGATCGACGCGATGATCGATCTGCCGTTCGCCTTGCCGACCGCCGTGGCCGGTATTGCGCTGACGGCGCTGTACACCCCGACCGGACTGGTCGGGCAGTTCGCCGCCGACCTCGGTTTCAAGATCGCCTACACCCCACTCGGAATCACCCTGGCGCTGACCTTCGTGACGCTGCCGTTCGTGGTGCGCACGGTGCAGCCGGTGCTGGCGGACATTCCGCGTGAGGTCGAAGAAGCGGCGGCGTGCCTCGGTGCCAAACCGTTGCAGGTGTTCCGCCACATTCTGCTGCCGGCGCTGTTGCCGGCCTGGCTGACCGGTTTCGCCCTGGCGTTCGCCCGGGGCGTCGGCGAGTACGGTTCGGTGATATTCATCGCCGGCAACATGCCGATGAAAACCGAGATCCTGCCGCTGCTGATCATGGTCAAGCTCGACCAGTACGATTACACCGGCGCTACCTCCATCGGCGTGTTGATGCTGGTGGTTTCCTTCGTCCTGTTGCTGCTGATCAACTTGCTGCAGCGGCGCATCGAAACCCCATAAGGAGGCGCGAACCATGTCCCAATCGTCTATTGCGGCCGCTTCCTCGGCCAACGCCGCCCGCCGTGGCAGCGCCACTTCGCGCAGAATCCTGATCGGCCTCGGCTGGCTGATTTTCTTCCTGTTTCTGCTGCTGCCGCTGTTCATCGTGGTGTCGCAGGGATTGAAGAACGGTTTCGGCGCGTTCTTCACGGCGATCTTTGAACCGGATGCCTTGTCGGCGCTGAAACTCACCGTGATCGCGGTGCTGGTTTCGGTGCCGCTGAACCTGGTGTTCGGTGTCAGCGCCGCGTGGTGCGTGAGCAAGTACTCGTTCCGCGGCAAGAGCATGCTGGTGACGCTGATCGACCTGCCGTTTTCGGTATCGCCAGTGATCGCCGGTCTGGTCTACGTGCTGATGTTCGGCGCCCAGGGCCTGTTCGGGCCGTGGCTGCAGGATCACGACATCCAGATCGTCTTCGCCCTGCC
Organism: Pseudomonas sp. B16(2017); assembly: GCF_002113205.1. NCBI lineage: Bacteria > Pseudomonadati > Pseudomonadota > Gammaproteobacteria > Pseudomonadales > Pseudomonadaceae > Pseudomonas > Pseudomonas sp. B16(2017). Next base: position 2,992 of record NZ_NEKA01000019.1, on the reverse strand, counting down.
GGGCATCGTGCTGGCGACGATCTTCGTCACCGTGCCGTTCGTGGCCCGTGAGCTGATCCCGCTGATGCAGGAACAAGGCACTCAGGAAGAGGAAGCCGCGCGCCTGCTCGGCGCCAATGGCTGGCAGATGTTCTGGCACGTGACCGTCCCCAACATCAAATGGGGCCTGATCTATGGCGTGGTGCTGTGTACTGCGCGGGCCATGGGTGAGTTCGGTGCGGTGTCGGTGGTTTCCGGGCACATTCGCGGGGTGACCAACACCTTGCCGCTGCACGTCGAGATCCTCTACAACGAATACAACCACGTGGCCGCGTTCGCTGTGGCGAGCCTGTTGCTGATCCTGGCGCTCTTCATCCTGCTGCTCAAGCAGTGGAGCGAAAACCGTATCAACCGCCTGCGCGCCAGCGCCGCGGAGGAATAATTCATGTCGATCGAAGTGCGTAACGTCAGCAAGAATTTCAATGCGTTCAAGGCGCTGGACAACATCAGCCTGGACATCCACAGCGGTGAACTGGTGGCGCTGCTCGGCCCGTCCGGCTGCGGCAAGACCACCCTGCTGCGCATCATTGCCGGTCTGGAAACCCCGGATAACGGCAACATCGTGTTCCACGGCGAAGATGTGTCCGGTCACGACGTACGGGATCGCAACGTCGGTTTCGTGTTCCAGCACTACGCCCTGTTCCGCCACATGACGGTGTTCGACAACGTCGCGTTCGGCCTGCGCATGAAACCAAAAAACCAGCGCCCGAACGAAAGCCAGATCGCGACCAAGGTTCACGAGCTGCTGAACATGGTGCAATTGGACTGGCTTTCGGATCGTTATCCGGAGCAACTGTCCGGCGGCCAGCGTCAGCGTATCGCGCTGGCCCGCGCCCTGGCGGTAGAGCCGAAAGTGCTGCTGCTCGATGAGCCGTTCGGCGCCCTCGATGCCAAGGTGCGTAAAGAGCTGCGCCGCTGGCTGGCGCGCCTGCACGAAGACATCAACCTGACGTCGGTGTTCGTGACCCACGACCAGGAAGAGGCGATGGAAGTGGCCGACCGCATCGTGGTGATGAACAAGGGTGTGATCGAGCAGATCGGCTCACCGGGCGACGTCTACGAAAACCCGGCCAGCGATTTCGTCTATCACTTCCTCGGCGATTCGAACCGCCTGCATCTGGGCGATGACAATCACGTGCTGTTCCGCCCGCACGAAGTGTCGCTGTCGCGGCATGAGCTGGAGGATCACCACGCCGCTGAAGTCCGCGATATCCGGCCGCTGGGCGCGACCACGCGGGTGACGTTGAAGGTTGAGGGGCAGGCTGATCTGATCGAGGCGGAAGTGGTGAAAGACCACGACAGCCTGACCGGGTTGGCCAAGGGGGAGACGTTGTTCTTCAAGCCGAAGGTCTGGCAGAAAGTCGCCAGCCTTTGATCTCGCTCGTTCCCACGCTCTGCGTGGGAACGCCGCTATGGACGCGGAGCGTCACGGGATGCATTCCCACGCAGAGCGTGGGAACGAGCGAGCCGGGCAGTGGTTCAGACCGCCGCACGATTCGGATTGACCCGCACCACACCCGCCCGCGCCTCGATCTGCTCTTTCAGCTCATGCCGCATCCCGAGCATGAACGCCAGTTCGGCCACCACAAACAGCGGCCCGACAATCAACCCGCTCACGTCATCGACAAACGCCGGTTTGCGCCCTTCATAGTGGTGCCCGACAAACTGGATCACCCAGCCAATCACAAACATCGCCAGACCGCTGCTGAGCCAGACCATGGTGCTCTGCTGCGCCAATACATGCCCGGCCCAGACCGACAACCCCATCAACACGGTCATCAACACCCCGAGCTTCAGTTCCAGGCGCAGGTAAAACCACGCCGAAGCAAGGGCGGCAATCACCGCCGGGGAAATCCACAAACTGCCCACCGACCATTCCGGCCGCGACAACAGCACGGCCACCGCCACCACAATCAGCGGAATCCCGATAAAGTGGCTGGCGATGTTGCGCGGGTCACGGTGGTAAGCGGCGTATTGACTCAAATGATCGACGAGGCTTTTCATTGTTGTTCCTCCTGTAGGGTGATCGAATCATGCCCCGGGTTCACGGCTCGCTCTGTCAGGCAGGCGACAATCTTTCGGAGAACGCATGGATAAGGTCTGGCGCGAGCGCCTGCTGACCGGGCAATGGTTCAGTCATCTGCCCTCATCCTTTCAGGATAGTCTGCTGGCGGCGGCCCGGGAGCGGCGGCTGACGACGGGGCAGCGGCTGTTCCAGCGCGGCGATGCGCCGTGCGGGCTGTACGCGGTGCTCGACGGCGCGGTACGCATCGGCGCGGTCAGCGAGCAGGGCAAGGAGGCGTTGCTGAGTCTGGTGGAGGCGCCGCACTGGTTCGGCGAAATCTGCCTGTTCGACGGCCAGCCGCGCACCCACGATGCCTACGCGGTCGGGCCCTGCACGCTGCTGAACATTCCCCAGGCCACACTGCTGCAACTGCTCGATGAGCGACCCGTTTACTGGCGACATCTGGCGTTGTTGATGAGCCACAAACTGCGCCTGACCTTCATCAACCTCGAACAGCTGAGCCTGCTGCCGGCCCCGGCACGTCTGGCTCATCGCTTGCTGATGATCGCCGAGGGCTATGGCGAACTGGACCCGCCGCGCCGCGTGCTGCAACTGCCTCAGGAGCAGTTGGCGTCGATGCTGTCGCTGTCGCGGCAGACCACCAACCAGATCCTCAAGGAGTTGCAGGGGCAGGGGATTATCGGCTTGAGTTATGGCGAGATCGAAATCCTCGACGCTGTGCGACTGCGCGCGCTGGCGACCCTCTGAAGAACACGGGTTTCCCTGTGGGAGCGGGCTTGCCCGCGAAGGCGGTGGATCAGCTGACACATCATGAACTGACACACCGCCTTCGCGAGCAAGCCCGCTTGTATGTTTAGACTTGAAGGGGTGGGCGGGACTAAAAGCTCGATTCCGACTCTAGCCAGTACGGACCGTGGGAGACTTCTC
>NZ_NEKA01000018.1:0-107090 GCF_002113205.1 Pseudomonas sp. B16(2017) | reverse complement strand
CGGGGCAAAAGCCTTTTGCTTACTTTTCGGCGTTTGGAAAAGTGAGTCGCTGTAAGAGCGAAACCATAAGAAGCCGTTACCGCAGCAACGGATATACACCCAAAACTCAAGCGCAAACCCAAAACCCAGACAAACAAAAACGCCCGGCAAATGCCGGGCGTCTTGTATTGACTTGATTAGCGAGCGCGGTAAGTAATACGCCCTTTGCTCAAGTCATAGGGCGTCAGCTCGACGCGCACTTTGTCACCGGTAAGAATACGAATGTAGTTCTTGCGCATCTTGCCGGAAATATGCGCGGTTACGACGTGCCCATTTTCCAACTCCACACGAAACATGGTGTTGGGCAGGGTGTCGACGACAGTGCCTTCCATTTCGAAGCTGTCTTCTTTCGACATGCAGTAAAGCCCTCGGTATCCAATGAATGGCCCGGTGCAACTGCGCCAGGCAAAAGCGGCGTGCATTGTGCCCGAAAAATGGGGTTTACGCCAAGGGGTTTAGGGTCTGCATTCAGTTCAGGATGACCCAGCGCTGATTAATGAGCAGTTCGATGGGCCGATATTGGGTCTTGTAGTTCATCTTTTTGCAGTTTTTGATCCAATAGCCCAGGTACACCGCTTCAAGCCCCAGGCGTTGGGCTTCGGCGATTTGCCAGAGGATGGCGTAGCGCCCCAGGCTGCGGCGTTCTTCCTGCGGTTCGTAAAAGGTGTAGACCGCGGACAGGCCGTTGGGCAGCAGGTCGGTGACGGCGACTGCAAGTAACCGTCCGTCGAGCCGGAACTCATAAAAGCGTGAGAAGGGCAGGTCGCGTACCAGAAAAGTCGAGAATTGATCGCGGCTCGGCGGGTACATGTCGCCATCCGCGTGGCGCTGTTCGATGTAGCGTTGATAGAGGTCGAAGTACTCTTCGCTGAACGCCGGCTTGACCGGGCGCACCTGCAAATCGATGTTGCGCTTGAAAATGCGTTTCTGCTGCCGGTTGGGATTGAACTGTGCCACCGGAATGCGCGCAGGCACGCAGGCATTGCAGTTCTGGCAATGCGGGCGGTAAAGATGATCGCCGCTGCGACGAAAGCCCATTTCCGACAGATCTGCGTAGACATGCACATCCATGGGCTGGCTCGGATCGAGAAACAGGGTCGTCGCCTGTTCCTCGGGCAGATAACTGCAAGAGTGAGGCTGAGTGGCATAAAACTTCAAACGCGCCAACTCGGTCATGATCAACCCTCAAGGGTAAGCTGGTGAATTAAGTGTAAGCCACGCGCGCAAAAGTCGCTCAGCAAACCCAGGTCGCATGATTGGGTTGATCGAGGTGCCGGGCCAGATAGTCGGCGAATGTCTGCCGTGAAATGGCCCGGGCGCCAAGGCTGTGCAGGTGATCGGTCGGCATCTGGCAGTCGATCAGCACGAAACCCGCTTCCTTAAGATGTTGCACCAGCGTGGCAAAGCCGTACTTGGAAGCATTGTCCGCACGACTGAACATTGACTCGCCAAAGAACAGTTGCCCCATCGCTTGGCCGTACAGGCCTCCGACCAGTTCGCCCTGATCCCGTACCTCCACCGAGTGAGCAAAGCCGCGCCGATGCAGTTCGATATAGGCGTTCTGCATCGCCTCGGTGATCCAGGTGCCGTCGGCGTATTCCCTGGGGGCGGCGCAGGCGCGGATCACGGCGTCGAAATCCTGATCGAAGGTCACTTGATAACGCTGTTTGCGCATCAATTTGCCGAGGCTGCGCGAGACGTGCAGTTCGTCGGGAAAAAGCACGGTGCGCGGATCCGGCGACCACCAGAGAATCGGCTGACCTTCGGAAAACCATGGAAAGCAGCCATGGCGATAGGCCTGGATCAAGCGATCGGCGGATAGGTCGCCGCCGGCCGCCAGCAATCCGTTGGGATCGCGCATGGCCTTTTCCAGTGGCGGGAAAGTCAGTGAGTTGCGTTGTAACCAAGTCAGCATGGCGTCCAGGCTTGCAGAAGGGGAGGGCGGTGGGCAGTGGGCCCGCGGTAAAGTGTGCCGGGAAATGACGCGAATGTCCTCCGTTGCAGTACGGCTTTTGCGTAGCTGCAACTTGAGCATCCGGATGCGGTCGTAATCGGGCGCAACACCGGTGCGAGCAAGCTTGCCGACGTCAATGTGTGGCGTTCATGGGAGATGAGGCGCGAATGCTTCGCTACGTTCATCAAATACACCTCATAAGCCTTTGTCACAAAAGACAATGCATGCTCAAATTGAACGCCGGGTGTTGTGCGTTTGGCTATGCTTGAACCAGAGACCTGGAAGCATGGCATCGAACGCGCAAACCCGTACAATGCCGGGCTGTTACAGAATATTCGCCGCGTGCCGTGTTTATAAAAGGCGGGGCGCAGTGTTAAAAGTAGTCTCCGTTGCGCCCGTCAATTTTTTTACCTGCCTGGATTGGGCAGTTTTTTTCGTCATTCAATAGATGGACGCGCCTCTGGCGCAGGAAAAGAAGCGTTTTGAAGAAATCCACGGAAGCACCAAAAACAGTCGTTCCGCTATGGCGTCAACAGTTGCACTACCGGCTCAAGGAAGGTGCATTGATCGCCATCGGCGCCTTGTGCCTGTTCCTGATGATGGCCTTGCTGACTTACGGCAAGGACGATCCGGGCTGGAGCCACAACAGCAAGATCGACGACGTGCAGAACTTCGGCGGCCCTGCCGGTTCCTACAGCGCCGACATCCTGTTCATGGTGCTGGGGTACTTCGCATACATCTTCCCGTTGCTGCTGGCGATCAAGGCGTATCAGATCTTTCGTCAGCGTCATGAGCCCTGGCAGTGGAGCGGCTGGCTGTTTTCCTGGCGCCTGATCGGTCTGGTGTTTCTGGTGTTGTCCGGCGCTGCACTGGCGCACATTCATTTCCATGCAGCCACCGGATTGCCGGCCGGCGCGGGTGGTGCGCTGGGTGAAAGCCTCGGTGACCTGGCCCGCAACGCCCTGAACATTCAGGGCAGCACGTTGCTGTTTATTGCACTGTTCCTGTTCGGCCTGACGGTGTTCACCGACCTGTCGTGGTTCAAGGTGATGGACATCACCGGCAAGATCACCCTCGACCTGTTCGAACTGTTCCAGGGCGCGGTCAACCGCTGGTGGTCGGCGCGTACCGAGCGCAAGCAACTGGTTGCGCAACTTCGGGAAGTCGACGATCGCGTACATGACGTTGTTGCACCGACGGTCACCGACAAACGCGAGCAGGCCAAGGTCAAGGAACGTCTGATCGAGCGCGAACAGGCCCTGAGCAAGCACATGTCCGAGCGCGAGAAACAGGTGCCGCCGGTCATCGCCCCGGCCCCGGTCAAGGCGCCGGAGCCAAGCAAGCGCGTGCAGAAAGAGAAGCAGGTGCCGTTGTTCGTCGACAGCGCCGTGGAAGGCACCTTGCCGCCGATCTCGATTCTCGATCCTGCGGAAAAGAAACAACTCAATTATTCGCCTGAATCCCTGGCGGCGGTCGGCCACTTGCTGGAGATCAAGCTCAAGGAATTCGGCGTCGAAGTCACCGTGGATTCGATCCATCCGGGCCCGGTCATTACCCGTTACGAAATCCAGCCTGCTGCGGGCGTGAAGGTCAGCCGTATCGCTAACCTGGCGAAAGACCTTGCACGTTCGCTGGCCGTGACCAGTGTGCGGGTGGTGGAAGTGATTCCGGGCAAGACCACGGTCGGTATCGAAATTCCCAACGAAGACCGGCAGATCGTGCGCTTCTCTGAAGTGCTGTCGACCCCTGAGTACGACAACTTCAAATCGCCGGTCACCCTGGCCCTGGGTCACGACATCGGCGGTAAACCGGTCATCACTGACCTGGCGAAAATGCCGCACCTGCTGGTGGCCGGTACCACCGGTTCCGGTAAGTCGGTGGGTGTGAACGCGATGATTCTGTCGATCCTGTTCAAGTCCGGCCCGGATGACGCCAAGCTGATCATGATCGACCCGAAAATGCTCGAGCTGTCGATCTACGAAGGCATTCCGCACCTGCTGTGCCCGGTCGTGACCGACATGAAGGACGCCGCCAACGCCCTGCGCTGGAGCGTGGCCGAGATGGAGCGTCGCTACAAGCTGATGGCGAAGATGGGCGTGCGAAACCTGTCCGGCTTCAACGCCAAGGTCAAGGAAGCCCAGGACGCCGGCGAGCCGCTGAGCGATCCGCTGTACAAACGCGAAAGCATCCACGACGAAGCGCCGCTGTTGCAGAAGCTGCCGACCATCGTCGTGGTCGTGGACGAATTCGCCGACATGATGATGATCGTCGGCAAGAAGGTAGAAGAACTGATCGCCCGTATCGCCCAGAAGGCGCGTGCGGCCGGTATCCACCTGATCCTCGCGACCCAACGGCCGTCGGTGGATGTGATCACCGGTCTGATCAAGGCCAACATCCCGACGCGGATGGCGTTCCAGGTATCGAGCAAGATCGACTCCCGGACCATCATCGACCAAGGCGGCGCCGAACAACTGCTCGGCCACGGTGACATGCTTTACATGCCGCCGGGCACCAGCCTGCCGATCCGGGTTCACGGCGCATTTGTGTCCGACGATGAAGTTCACCGGGTGGTTGAAGCCTGGAAACTGCGCGGCGCGCCGGAATACAACGACGACATCCTCAATGGTGTCGAAGAGGCGGGCAGTGGTTTCGAAGGCAGCAGCGGCGGCGGTGACGGCGACGATCCGGAAGCCGACGCGCTGTACGACGAAGCCGTGCAATTCGTGCTCGAAAGCCGCCGTGCCTCCATCTCCGCTGTACAGCGCAAGCTGAAGATCGGCTACAACCGTGCCGCACGCATGATCGAAGCCATGGAAATGGCCGGGGTCGTGACGTCGATGAACACCAACGGTTCCCGCGAAGTCCTGGCCCCTGGCCCGGTACGCGACTGATTCGATACCCTGATCCAAATGCAATGGGCGGTGCATGAAGCGCCGTCCACTTTCCCACGAGTATTCAAGAGGACTCCCATGCGTCTTATCCGCATGCTGCTGCCGGTACTGGCTCTGACCACCCTCACGGCTCACGCCGATGACAAGGATGTGGCTCGCCTGACCCAATTGCTCGAAACATCCAAGACCCTGACCGCCAATTTTTCCCAGCTGACCCTCGACGGCAGCGGCACCCAGTTGCAGGAAACCACCGGCGACATGACCCTGCAGCGTCCGGGCCTGTTCTACTGGCACACCAATGCGCCAGCCGAGCAGACCATGGTGTCCGACGGCAAGAAAGTCACCCTGTGGGACCCGGACCTGGAACAGGCCACCATCAAGAAGCTCGATGAGCGTCTGACCCAGACCCCGGCGCTGTTGCTGTCTGGCGACGTATCGAAGATCAGTCAGAGCTTTGACATCACCGCGAAAGAGGCCGGTGGCGTGATCGACTTCACCCTGAAGCCGAAAACCAAGGACACCCTGTTCGACAGCCTGCGCTTGTCGTTCCGCAACGGTCTGGTCAATGACATGCAACTGATCGACAGCGTCGGCCAGCGCACCAACATCCTGTTTACCGGTGTGAAGGCCAACGAAGCGGTCCCGGCATCGAAGTTCAAGTTCGACATCCCGAAGGGTGCCGATGTGATCCAGGAATAAACACAGAGGTTTCAACGGTACGTGATGGATCTGTTTCGCAGTGCACCGATCGCCCAGCCCCTGGCCGCCCGTTTGCGGGCGACCAATCTGGACGAGTACGTCGGTCAGGAACACGTGCTCGCTCGCGGCAAGCCTCTGCGCGAAGCGCTGGAGCAGGGTGCCCTGCATTCGATGATCTTCTGGGGCCCGCCGGGCGTGGGCAAGACCACGTTGGCGCGGTTGCTGGCAGAAGTCTCGGATGCGCACTTCGAAACGGTTTCGGCAGTGCTGGCCGGGGTCAAGGAGATCCGTCAGGCGGTGGAAATCGCCAAGCAGCAGGCCGGCCAGTACGGCAAGCGCACGATCCTGTTTGTCGATGAAGTGCACCGCTTCAACAAGTCTCAACAGGACGCCTTCCTGCCGTACGTTGAAGACGGCACCCTGATCTTCATTGGCGCCACCACTGAAAACCCTTCGTTCGAACTGAACAACGCATTGCTGTCGCGGGCGCGGGTCTACGTACTCAAAAGCCTCGACGAAGCGGCGTTGCGCAAACTGGTGCACCGCGCCCTCACCGAAGAGCGTGGTCTGGGCAAGCGACATCTGACGCTCAGCGATGAAGGCTTTCAGATGCTGCTGTCCGCCGCCGATGGCGATGGCCGGCGCCTGCTGAATCTGCTGGAAAACGCCTCGGACCTGGCCGAAGACAACAGTGAGATGGGCACCGAGCTGCTGCAAAGCCTGCTCGGCGACACTCGCCGGCGTTTCGACAAGGGCGGCGAAGCGTTCTACGACCAGATTTCCGCGCTGCACAAATCGGTTCGCGGCTCGAATCCTGACGGCGCGCTGTACTGGTTTGCGCGAATGATCGACGGCGGCTGCGATCCGCTGTACCTCGCCCGGCGGGTGGTGCGGATGGCCAGCGAAGACATCGGCAACGCCGATCCTCGCGCCCTGAGCCTGTGCCTGGCCGCGTGGGAAGTGCAGGAACGTCTCGGCAGCCCGGAAGGTGAGTTGGCAGTGGCGCAGGCAATCACTTATCTGGCCTGTGCGCCGAAAAGCAACGCGGTGTACATGGGTTTCAAGACCGCACTGCGCGCTGCCGCCGAACACGGTTCGCTGGAAGTGCCGCTACATCTGCGCAATGCGCCGACCAAATTGATGAAGCAATTGGGTTATGGCGACGAATACCGCTATGCCCACGACGAACCGGACGCTTACGCTGCCGGCGAAGACTATTTCCCGGAAGAACTCGACCCGATTCCGTTCTACCAGCCGGTGCCCCGTGGCCTGGAATTGAAGATCGGCGAAAAGCTCAACCACCTCGCCCAACTTGATCGTTTAAGCCCCCGGCAGCGGAGAAAATAGTGGTTCCATTGATTGTTGCGGTCTCCGTCGGCGGGATTGCCGGCACTTTGTTGCGCTTCGCCACCGGTAATTGGGTCAACGCCAATTGGCCTCGGCACTTCTATACCGCGACGCTGGCCGTTAATATCGTGGGCTGTCTGCTGATTGGCGTGTTGTACGGCCTGTTTTTGATACGCCCGGAAGTACCGATCGAGGTACGTGCCGGGTTGATGGTCGGCTTCCTCGGGGGGCTGACGACATTTTCATCCTTTTCACTGGATACGGTGCGCCTGCTGGAAAGCGGGCAAGTGCCGCTGGCCCTGGGCTATGCGGCCATCAGCGTATTCGGCGGGCTGCTCGCGACCTGGGCTGGCCTGTCCCTGACCAAACTTTGATAACGAGAAACCGACATGCTCGATTCCAAACTGTTACGTAGCAACCTTCAGGACGTAGCGGACCGCCTGGCTTCCCGTGGCTTTGCCCTGGATGTCGCGCGCATCGAAGCGCTGGAAGAACAGCGCAAGACCGTCCAGACCCGCACCGAAGCACTGCAGGCTGAGCGTAACGCGCGTTCCAAATCCATCGGTCAGGCCAAGCAGCGCGGCGAAGACATCGCGCCGCTGATGGCGGACGTCGAGCGCATGGCGGGCGAACTGAGCGCCGGTAAAGTCGAGCTGGACGCGATCCAGACCGAACTGGATTCGATCCTGCTGGGCATCCCGAACCTGCCGCACGAATCGGTTCCGGTCGGCGAAGACGAAGACGGCAACGTCGAAGTGCGCCGCTGGGGCACTCCGACTGCTTTCGACTTCCCGGTTCAGGATCACGTGGCCCTGGGCGAGAAATTCGGCTGGCTCGACTTCGAAACCGCCGCCAAGCTGTCTGGCGCACGTTTCGCCCTGCTGCGCGGCCCGATTGCCCGTCTGCACCGCGCACTGGCGCAGTTCATGATCAACCTGCACGTCACCGAGCATGGCTACGAAGAGGCTTACACGCCTTATCTGGTTCAGGCCCCGGCGCTGCAAGGCACCGGTCAACTGCCGAAGTTCGAAGAAGACCTGTTCAAGATCGCTCGCGAAGGCGAAGCCGATCTGTACCTGATCCCGACCGCCGAAGTGTCGCTGACCAACATCGTGGCCGGTGAAATCGTCGATTCGAAACAGCTGCCGATCAAGTTCGTCGCTCACACTCCGTGCTTCCGCAGCGAAGCCGGCGCGTCGGGTCGTGACACTCGCGGCATGATCCGTCAGCACCAGTTCGACAAGGTCGAGATGGTGCAGATCGTCGAGCCGTCGAAATCGATGGAAGCGCTCGAGAGCCTGACCGCCAACGCCGAGAAAGTCCTGCAACTGCTGGAGCTGCCTTACCGCACTCTGGCGCTGTGCACCGGCGACATGGGCTTCAGCGCGGTCAAGACGTACGACCTGGAAGTGTGGATCCCAAGCCAGGACAAGTACCGCGAAATCTCGTCGTGCTCCAACTGCGGCGACTTCCAGGCCCGCCGCATGCAGGCGCGTTTCCGCAACCCGGAAACCGGCAAGCCTGAGCTGGTGCACACCCTGAACGGTTCCGGTCTGGCAGTCGGTCGTACCCTGGTGGCCGTGCTGGAAAACTACCAGCAGGCCGACGGTTCGATCCGTGTGCCGGACGTGCTGAAGCCGTACATGGGTGGCCTTGAGGTCATCGGCTAAATGAAATATCTGCCGCTGTTTCACAACCTGCGCGGCAGTCGTGTGTTGGTTGTCGGTGGGGGGGAGATTGCCTTGCGCAAGTCCCGCCTGCTGGCCGATGCCGGTGCGCTGCTGCGGGTGGTCGCACCTGAAATCGAAGCGCAACTGCACGAACTGGTTGCCGCCAGCGGTGGCGAATGCCTGCTGCGGGGCTACGCCGAAAAGGATCTGGACGGTTGCGGGCTGATCATTGCCGCCACCGACGACGAAGCGTTGAACGCGCAAGTCTCTGCCGATGCCCATCGGCGTTGCGTGCCGGTCAACGTGGTCGATGCGCCGGCGCTGTGCAGCGTGATCTTCCCGGCAATCGTCGATCGTTCACCGCTGATCATCGCTGTCTCCAGCGGCGGCGATGCGCCGGTGCTGGCCCGGCTGATCCGCGCCAAGATCGAAACCTGGATTCCTTCGACCTACGGCCATCTGGCCGGTCTGGCCGCGCGGTTTCGCGATCAGGTCAAAGGCCTGTTTCCCGATGTGCAGCAGAGACGGGGCTTTTGGGAAGACGTGTTCCAGGGGCCGATTGCCGACCGGCAGCTGGCAGGACAGGGCGCCGAAGCCGAACGTTTGCTGCAAGCCAAGATTGACGGCGAAGCCATGGTCACGACCGGTGAGGTGTATCTGGTTGGGGCAGGACCGGGTGATCCGGATCTGCTGACCTTCCGCGCCTTGCGTCTGATGCAGCAAGCCGACGTGGTGCTGTACGACCGCTTGGTGGCTCCGGCGATTCTTGAGCTGTGCCGTCGCGATGCCGAGCGGGTCTACGTCGGCAAGCGTCGCGCCGATCACGCCGTGCCGCAGGATCAGATCAACCAGCAACTGGTGGATCTGGCCAAGGCCGGCAAGCGTGTGGTGCGGTTGAAGGGTGGGGATCCGTTCATCTTCGGCCGTGGCGGCGAAGAGATCGAGGAACTGGCGGCCCACGGCATCCCGTTTCAGGTGGTGCCGGGCATCACGGCGGCCAGCGGTTGCGCGGCATATGCCGGGATTCCGCTGACTCATCGCGACTACGCTCAGTCGGTGCGTTTCGTCACCGGGCACTTGAAGGACGGTTCGACCGATCTGCCGTGGTCGGACCTCGTCGCGCCGGCTCAGACGCTGGTGTTCTACATGGGGTTGGTGGGGCTGCCGATCATCTGCGAGCAATTGATCAAGCATGGTCGCGCGGCCGATACCCCGGCTGCGCTGATCCAGCAGGGCACCACGGTCAATCAGCGGGTCTTCACCGGCACGCTGGCCGACCTGCCGCGGCTGGTGGCGGAGCATGAAGTGCATGCGCCGACCCTGGTGATCGTCGGCGAAGTGGTGCAATTGCGCGAGAAACTGGCGTGGTTCGAGGGCGCTCAGGGTCAGATCTGACGACTCTGAAGGGATCGTCCCCACGCGGTGGGAACGATCCTGCTCTCAACCTCTGCGCCAAACCCCTTTGCCGCCCAACCGGTCCCGGTCATGGGCAACAGTGAAATCCTGCTTCGGCCCCTTCGGCACCACCCCTGTCGGGTTGATGGTCTTGTGGCTGCCGTAGTAGTGATGCTTGATGTGCTGGAAATCCACGGTTTCGGCAACGCCCGGCCACTGGTACATCTCACGCAGCCAGTTCGACAGATTCGGATAATCGCTGATCCGCCGCAGATTGCATTTGAAGTGCCCGTGATACACCGCGTCGAAACGAATCAGCGTGGTGAACAGACGCACGTCCGCCTCGGTCAGGTATTCGCCCGTCAGATAACGGTTGGCGTCCAGCACCTGTTCCAGATGATCCAGTTCGGCAAACACATCATCGAACGCTTCTTCATAGGCCTTTTGGGAGGTGGCAAACCCGGCGCGATACACGCCGTTGTTCACGGCAGGATAGATCCGCTCGTTCAGCGCATCGATCTCGCCGCGCAACGGCGCCGGATAGAAGTCCAGATCGTTGCCGGTCAAGTCATCGAAGGCGCTGTTGAACATGCGGATGATCTCCGCCGATTCGTTGCTGACGATGCGCTTGAGTTTCTTGTCCCACAGCACCGGTACGGTGACGCGGCCGGTGTAGTCGGCGGTGTCGGCGGTGTAGCGCTGGTGCATGAAATCGAGGTGGTCGAGTTTGTCGCCGGTCGAGCCGAGGTTCTGATCGAAGGTCCAGCCGTTTTCCAGCATCAGCCAGCTGACGACTGAAACGTCGATCAGGCTTTCCAGGCCCTTGAGCTTGCGCAGGATCAGCGTGCGATGCGCCCACGGACAGGCGAGAGAGACATAAAGGTGATAACGCCCGGCTTCGGCGGCAAAACCGCCTTCACCGCTCGGGCCCGGCTCGCCATTGCGAGTGACCCAGTTGCGGCGCTGTGCCTGTTCGCGCTGGAACGCGCCGTCCTTGCTGCTTTCGTACCACTTGTCCTGCCAGCGGCCGTCGACGAGTAAACCCATGATCAAGACTCCAGAAACCAATAATTCGTTGGAGTTGAGTCTATTCCGATGAGTTCGAACAAAAAGCGCAAAGATCGGGCGTTAATGATCGGTTAAATCGATTTATCCCGCGCGGCCCAGTATTGCTCGGCGGTTTCAAAAGCCTGTTCACGGCTTTGGCCGAGGCCGCGCAGCGCCAGCGCCATGGTCGAGATCAACGCCATTTGCGGGTAACTGTCGACCACATCGCCACGCCAGACGGCTTTCAAATGCTCGATATCCAGCGACGCAGGTTTGACATGACGTTGCGCCGATAGCTGCGGCCATTCCTCGTCCCAGCTCTCGCCGCCGGTAGTGCCGTAAAGGTGGCTGTCGGCATCCGGGTTGATCTCGATTTCGCCGCCGTCGCCCTTGATCACGATCGCCGTGTCGCCGAGCAGGCCGCTGGCATCGCGGTGCACCGCTTGATAGCCGGGGTGGAAAATGCTCTGCAAGCCGCAACGCGCGCCCAATGGATTGAGAATCCGCGCCAGCGAGTGGATCGGCGAGCGCAGGCCGAGGGTGTTGCGCAGGTCGATCATCCGTTGCAGCTGCGGCGCCCAGTCCACCAGCGGCATGAACGCCAGGCCACCGTTATCCAGCGCCGCGCCGACTTGTTGCCAGTTGCGGCACAGCGGAATGTTCAGCTCACCGAGCAGTTGTTCGGAATACAAACGCCCGGCTGTGTGGGCGCCTCCGCCGTGCATGAAGATGCGCACGCCGTTCTGCGCCAGGCACTTGGCGGACAGCAGATACCACGGCAGGTGACGCTTCTTGCCAGCGTAGGTCGGCCAGTCCAGATCGACCTTCAGCGCTGGCGCCTGCAAACGTTCGCGCAGTGCCTCGGTGAAGCCAGCCATTTCCTCAGCGCTTTCTTCCTTGTGCCGCAGCAACATCAGGAAGGCTCCGAGCTGGGTTTCTTCGACCGCTTCGTCGAGCACCATGCCCATGGCTTGCCGGGCTTCCTCGCGGGTCAGGTCGCGGGCGCCGCGCTTGCCCTTGCCGAGGATGCGCACGAACTGGGCGAATGGATGCTCGGCGGGCGTTTCGAGGGTCAGCGCTGGATAGTCGGTCATAGGCAATTCGTCGGTTTGGGCAGGCCCGCCAGTTTCGCGGCGAGTTTGGCAGGGGTGCCTTTGAACAGTCGGTTCAGGTGCAGGCTGTTGCCTTTCTCCGCGCCGAGCTTGAGCGCGGTGTACTTGATCAGCGGCCGGGTGGCCGGTGACAGCTGGAATTCGGCGTAGAAGCTGCGCAGCAATTCGAGGACTTCCCAGTGTTCCGGGCTCAGTTCGATGTCTTCGGCAGCGGCGAGGGCGCTGGCGACTTCGGCCGACCAGTCGTTGAGGTCGACCAGAAAGCCGTCCTTGTCCAGTTCAATGGCGCGGGTGCCGACGGTCAGCGCATTCATAGCCAGCTGTTGACCTTGTCGTGGTGGATCGACAGCTCGACGAAGGCCGGGTAATCGATGGCTTCGGCCCAGTCCGGAACCTGCACGGCACGGGCTTGCGCGTCTTCGGCCAGCACGAACAATTTCACCTCACGCGATTCCAGCGCACTGAACGGCGCGGTGCCAGGCTGCAGCGCATAAACGGCATCGCCAGACAGCAACAGCGCATCGGCAGAACCGAGCAGGCGCAGGCAACTGGTCAGGCGTTCGTCGCCGAACGGGGAGTGGGACAACACATGCAAAGTCGACATCAGAGGGTGATCACCTGGTCGTAACGGTCAATAAGGGCGGTGATTTGCTCGGCGGCCAAAGGCTGCGCCTCGTCCAGCGAACGATCGCCGAGGCCGCGAACACTGGCGCTGTCGGCGCAGTAGAACAGCTCTTCGACGCCAAACATCGGCAACGCTTGCAGGTTGGCGCTCAGGTCTTTCTGTTGCAGGGCCTTGGCGTTTTGCCCGGCTGCCAGTTGCAGCACGCCGTCGTCGAGAAACAGCAGGCCGATCGGCAGATCGAAGGCGCCGCCGGCGAGCACGATGTCCAGCGCTTCGCGGGCGCCGGGGCCGGACCACGGCGATTGACGGCTGATAATCAGAAGGGATTTGGCCATGTCATGCGCCTCCGAAACAGATCAGGCGGTCGGCATCCTGCACCGAGTCATGCAACTGGCCGAGGCCGGACAATTCCCACGGCGCGCTGACGGCCACGGCATCACGCTGATAACGCCCGGCTTCCTCGGCATTCAACACGCCACGGCGCAGGGCGGCGGCGATGCACACCACGCCGTCGAGGTTTTGTTCGGTGATGAAATTGCGCCACTGCTTGGGCAGGTCCAGTTCGTCCTGCGGCGTGACCACGGCGTTGGACGCGTTGTGGACCCCGTCCTGATAGAAAAACAGCCGGACAATCTCATGCCCGCCGGCGAGCGCAGCCTGGGCGAACAGCAGGGCGCGGCGCGAGGAGGGCGCATGGGCGGCGGAAAACAGCGCAATGGCGAACTTCATGACGGACTCGATCAGCAAAACTGCGGCCATGATAAAGCTTTCTCGGCGGGGCGGCGAAGTGGATGTTTCCCGCGCCCGTCTCGATACGAGCAGGCGTCCTTCAGCGTGGCATGTAGCCCAGCTGCCAACGCCGCGGAATCTTCAGGGTCACCAGCCCCAGAACGGCGGCGAACAGACCGCTGACCAACATCGCCTTGAGCCCCAGATGATGTTCCAGCACCGCCCCCAGAATGGCCCCGACCAGCATCCCGCTCCACGGCACCAGTTGCACCCGCCAGCCGCTTCGCCGTTCGCCGAGCACCCAGCGCCCCAATCCCCGACCAAATCGGGACAGGGCGCCGGTGACATACGTCAGCCCGACCGGCAGGCCGTTCACTTCTTCCACCGCCGCGTTGAGCATGCCCATCGCAATGATCGCCGCCAGCAGGGCCGGCAGTTGCGTGTCAAAGGGCCAGGCTGCGGCACAGAGCAGTGCGGCGATGGACAACAGCAACGGCAGCGCCCGCCGACCACCCAACCGACTGACCACGACACCCAGGGCATTGCCGACAATGAACGTTGCGACGAGCAGGATCAGCCGCCCTGTCAGTGCGCTGTCGCCATCGCTGATCGCCACCGCCAGCCGCGTGGTGTTGCCGCTCATGAAGGAAACGAAATCGCCACTGGCCATGAAGCCGATGGCGTCGGTCATGCCGGCCAGTACCGACAGGCTGGCAACCAGCGCCAGACCCACACGGCCGCGCCATTTCTGTATGTGAAGATGTCCGGGACTGGCGCGGTGGGTCGAGGTGGAAGGCAGCATCGAGGCAGCGTCCTTGAGCGGGGTTTACGGTTCTATGCCATACAGATCGCAGTACTCCAGCCAGTCCATCCCGGCCATTTCCGCCACTTCGCGATGCACTTCCAGGCGTTGTGCCTGATACTCCTCGGGCGTGGTGGCAGTCAGTTGCAACGTCAATTCCCAGGCAAACAAACCTTGGCTTTCGGCCTCGGCTTCGAAAGCTTCGTGCAGGCGTTCTTCGCGGTACTGCGCCGGAGTTTCGCCCTTGGCCTGGGCCAGCAAAGGGTTGAGGTGGTCGAGGGCTTCGCGCAACTCGGGGCGTGCATCGATAAACAGTTTCAAGGCTTGTTCGTGTCGCTGGTCAGTAGGCGCCATGGGCTTTCCTTGTGAGGCTGGTCACCGTTAATGTGCCGCAGGCGCCGGCATGTGTCGCGTTTTAAATGCAGTAAAGCAGAACGATTTTTGCCGTTGCGGTGATACAGTCCGGTTTTTTCCGAATGAGCGAATGCAATGCGAATGCTGATGGTGGCGCTGGCGGCAACCCTGCTGGCCGGTTGCGCGGGTTCGGCGATGGAAGACGCCCGCACGCAAACCCCTAACAAGACCCTGAATTCGGACAAACCCGAAAAAGTCGTGGCCCAGTGCGTGCAATTCGCCTGGCAGGACGAAGCGGTGTTCGGCGTGGACGCGGCGGCGTATCTGCAACCGGGCAAAAAGGGTGGTTCGACGGTCTACACGCGTTCGGCGGAGTCGTTTGTCGACTTGACCACGGATGCGTCCGGTACCGTATTGAATTACTACGCGCAGAAGGATGATTTTGTGGCCAAGCGCCGCTTGGCGGCGCTGGCGACCTGTCTGTAACGGGCGGCTGGATGCGTTGATTTTGCGACCCTCACCAGCCTGCGGGCGAGGGTCGCTGAATTCAATCAATCAAACGCTTCTGGAAGAAATGCCGCTTGTGCCCCAGCGGATAATCCACAATCTCGCCACACTCGGTATACCCCAGTTTTTTGTAGAATCCGGGCGCCTGAAAATCAAAGGTATCGAGCCAGATCCCAACGCAGTCTTTTTCCCGGGCGAATTCCTCGACCATGTTCATCAGCTTCGAGCCGATGCCCTGTCCCCGGCCTTGTTCCGGCACCGCCAGCAACTCGATAAACAGCCACCGATAGAATGTGTGCCCATAAAGGCCACCGAGGATTGCGTCGTTGTCGTCGCGCACCAGCAGCGCGACCGGTTCGTACAGCGACGGCCCGGCCTTGGCAATGTTGTAGGCACGCAGCGGCGCCAGGATGGCCGCGCGCTGTTCTTCGGTGGGGTCCTGCGACAGCTCGATCCGCAACGTCATGTTGTCTTCCTTGTAGTAATGAATCGGCAGCCTATCGCGCCACAGCCGATTGAAGCAATCGCTTGGAACCGTCGCTCCTGCGGCGCGGTCTAGCCCTTCAGGGCGTCCATCCGGAACGCGTTTGCCTGGGAGATTCCATGAATATTTTCGAAGCCCTGCGTGAAAGCCACGATCGTCAGCGGACCTACGCGAAATCGTTGATCAAGACCAGCGGTGACACCCCGGAAAGGGTCGAGGCCTACAAGCAACTGAAGGCTGAGCTTCAGGCCCACGAAACCGCCGAAGAGCGCCATTTCTATATTCCGTTGATGGAGATCGACAAGGGTGTCGACCTCAGTCGCCATGCCATTGCCGAACACCATGAAATGGACGAGATGATGGAAGAGCTCGACGAGACCGACATGTCCAGCCCGGCCTGGCTGGCGATGGCAAAAAAGCTCTCGGATAAGGTCCATCACCACTTGCAGGAGGAAGAGCAGAAATTCTTCCAGATGGCCGGCAAGCTGCTCGACGACAAGCAAAAGGAACAGCTCGCCGGGCAGTATGAAAAGGAGTTCAGAGCGCAGCTTCCCTGAACCGGTGAACGCAGGTGTTTGTAATGACGCGGTGTAGTCTTTTCGCCATGCGTTGAGTGAGCGTCGTCGCAATGCACTGTGTTTATATACAGTATTTTCGGCATTTTTGAAGTTTCGCCGAGGCCGACTGCGACATAACCGCCGATGGACAAAAAATCCCCCTCCGTTAGCTTGAAAGCCTCTCCTCGGACAGGAGAGTTCTTAAATCAACGGAGTGAAAAACATGAACCAACCACAAGCTCAAACCCAACTGCGACACGGTCGCGTCATTTCCCCTGCAAGCCGCGGCGCGGTGGCCATCGAGCAAGGATTGCTCGGCGGCTGGCAGGTCAATGAAATGGAAGGCGGCAAGAACTTCCCGGCACTCGCGGCTGGTCCGTCCCCCGCGCCGTTCGAAAGCGACAACCCGAGCGTCGTACCGCCCGCTGACGGCTATATTCTCAGTGGCGGCAAGAACGACGCACGTGACTGTGTGAACTTCACCGCAGAAGAAATGAGCAAGAAACTCGGGCGCCCGTTCTCCTGGCCACTGCTCAATGTCACCCCCGGCCAGACCCTTGAGGTCAAATGGGAGTACACCGCGCCGCATACCACTCGCGGTTACCGCTGGCTGATCACCAGGGATGGCTGGGACCCGAAACAACGCATCACCCGGGCGCAACTGGAAGCGCAACCGTTTGCCGAGGATTTCTATCCGCAAGTGCCGTACTACAGTCATGCGGCGGAATTGAAAGCCAAGGTCAACCACGCCGTGAAACTTCCGGGCAACAAGCAGGGTCATCACGTCATCGTGCTGATGTGGATCGTCGCCAACACCGGCAACGCCTTCTATCAGGCCTTCGATGTGGACTTCCAATAAGCCCGCAACGTCAAACCCACACGTTCTGAAGGATTAGAACATGTCAAACATTGACTTCACCCTATTGAATAACCAGGCCAGCGATGCGGCATCGCTGATGCCGAGCCTTGCCGGCAAGAAGATCCTCATGGGCTTCTGGCACAACTGGCCGGCCGGCCCGAGCGATGGTTACCAGCGCGGCCAGTTCGCCAACATCACCCTGGAAAACGTGCCCAAGGAATACAACGTGGTTGCGGTGGCCTTCATGAAGGGCAGCGGGATTCCGACCTTCAAGCCGTTCAACGTCTCCGATGCCGAGTTTCGCCGTCAGGTCGGCGTGCTCAACAGTCAGGGGCGGGCGGTGCTGATTTCCCTGGGCGGTGCCGATGCGCACATCGAGTTGCGTGCCGGTCAGGAGCAACCGCTGGCCAACGAAATCATCCGTCTGGTGGAAACCTACGGCTTTGACGGCCTGGACATCGATCTTGAGCAGAGCGCGATTGATTTCGCTGCCAACAAGACCGTCCTGCCTGCCGCGCTGAAACTGGTCAAGGATCACTACGCAGGCCAAGGCAAGCATTTCATCATCAGCATGGCGCCGGAGTTTCCGTACCTGACCGTCTCCGGCAAATACGTTGGATATCTGCAGGCGCTGGAAGGCTATTACGACTTCATCGCTCCGCAGTTCTACAACCAGGGCGGCGACGGGGTCTGGGTGCCGGAAGCCAATAACGGCAACGGGGCGTGGATTGCGCAGAACAACGACGCGATGAAAGAGGATTTCCTCTATTACCTGACCGAGAGCCTGGTGACCGGCACTCGCGGCTTTACGAAGATCCCGGCGGACAAGTTCGTCATCGGCCTGCCGGCCAACGTCGATGCCGCCGCCACCGGCTACGTGATCGACAAGACCGTGGTCGGCAACGCGATGAAACGCCTGGCGGTCAAAGGGCATCCGATCAAGGGCCTGATGACCTGGTCGGTGAACTGGGACAACGGCACCAGCAAGGATCGCGTGCCGTACAACTGGGAATTCAGTCGGCGTTATGGACCACTGATTCACGGGGTGCCGTCTGCGGTGCAGGGCGCTGATGCCGCAACGGTGAGCGTCGCTCATCAGTAGTCATTGAACGAAAAGCCCGGTAGCGCTGCCGGGCTTTTTTTCGTCGGCGGTTCGCAACATTTCACCTACCATGGCCATCTTCCGATGACAAAAAAGGATCAGGCGTCATGTCCAACACAGCCGAGCGGGTCAACATCGTCGATACCCAGGTGTTGTCCCACGACTGGTATCTGCTGAAGAAAATCACCTTCGACTATCACCGCAACAACGGGGACTGGCAGCGCCAGACGCGCGAGGTCTACGACCGTGGCAATGGCGCGGCGATTCTGCTGTTCAACCGCGAGCAGCGCACCGTGGTGCTGACACGGCAGTTTCGTCTGCCGGTGTTCGTCAACGGTCACGACGGTTTGCTGATTGAAGTGGCGGCCGGACTGCTTGAAGGCGCGGCGCCGGAGCAGCGCATCCGCGACGAGGCCGAGGAAGAAACCGGTTACCGCGTGCATGATGTGAATAAGGTGTTCGAGGCCTACATGAGCCCCGGCTCGGTGACCGAGAAATTGCACTTTTTCATCGCCGAGTACGATGCCTCGTCAAAGGTCAGTGAAGGGGGCGGTCTGGAAGAAGAGACCGAAGAACTGGAAGTGCTGGAGTGGCGTTTCGACGACGCGCTGGCGGCGTTCCAGCGGGGCGAGATCTGCGATGCCAAGACCATCATGCTGCTGCAATATGCGGCGATGAATAACCTGTTTGACGGTTAAAACAAGTCACCGGTTTTACCGATGTCCGACCACAGGCCACCTTCCAGGGTCAGCAGGCGCTCCTTGGCTTCCAGGCCTCCGGCAAAACCGGTCAGTTTGCCTGAGGCGCCGATGACCCGATGGCATGGCGCAATGATTGAAATCGGATTGCGCCCGTTCGCCGCGCCGACGGCACGCACCGCACTCGGGTGGCCGATCTGTTCGGCAATCTGGCTGTAGGTGCGGGTTTCGCCAAACGGAATGGTCAGCAACGCGGCCCAGACCTTTTTCTGGAATTCGGTGCCAGCAAAGTCCAGCTCCAGATCGAACGCGTTTCGCGTTCCTGCAAAATATTCTTCCAGCTGTTGCGCGGTTTTCATCAACAGCGGATTGTCCGGTGCCTCGCTCATCGGCCCCAGGCGCACCCGGTTCGGTTTGTCGTTTTCCCAGAGGATGGCGGCCAGACGTGATCCGTTCGCGACCAGCTTCAACTCGCCGACAGGCGAGGGCAGGGTGATGAACGTGTAGGCCATGGGCAAAACTCCGGGACGGGGCGGAAACTGCGCCCAGCATACTGCCGGATCGGGGAGGCGCAAACCGCAATCGCGACCATACTGGCTGATGCTCTTGAAGCGCTTTCCTACCTTATAAAAAGAAGAGACCGACTCATGAAGTACGAACGTTTTGCCAAATCGCTGATTGCGACCTCATTGGCGCTCAGCTGCCTCATGGCCCACGCCGCCTCGGTTGCCCCGGTCGCCGCCGAAAACGGCATGGTGGTCACCGCCCAGCACCTGGCCACTCACGTGGGTGTCGACGTGCTGAAAAGTGGTGGCAACGCGGTGGATGCGGCGGTCGCCGTGGGTTATGCACTGGCAGTGGTTTACCCGGCGGCGGGCAACCTCGGTGGCGGTGGTTTCATGACCATTCAACTGGCGGACGGACGCAAGACCTTCCTCGACTTCCGGGAAAAAGCCCCGCTGGCCGCGACGGCCAACATGTACCTCGACAAGGACGGCAACGTCATCCCTGATCTGAGCACCCGTGGCCACCTCGCGGTCGGCGTTCCGGGCACCGTGTCGGGCATGGAGCTGGCGCTGAGCAAGTATGGCACCAAACCGCGCAAGGAAATGATTGCCCCGGCCATCAAACTGGCTGAAGAAGGGTTTGAACTGGAACAGGGCGACGTCGAGCTTTTGGAGTACGCCACGGACGTGTTCAAGAAAGACATCAAGGATTCCGGCGCGATCTTTCTGAGCAACGGCGAACCGATGCAGGTCGGGCAGAAACTGGTGCAGAAGGACCTGGGCAAAACCCTGCGCACCATTTCCGAAAAAGGCGCCGACGGCTTCTACAAAGGCTGGGTGGCCGACGCCATCGTCACCTCCAGTCAGGCCAACAAGGGCATCATTACCCAGGCCGACCTCGACAAGTACAAGACCCGCGAACTGGCCCCGGTGGAGTGCGACTATCGCGGCTATCACGTTGTCTCGGCTCCGCCGCCAAGCTCCGGTGGCGTCGTGATCTGCCAGATCATGAACATCCTCGAAGGCTATCCGATGAAGGATCTGGGCTTTCATTCGGCCCAGGGCATGCACTATCAGATCGAGGCGATGCGCCACGCATACGTGGATCGCAACAGTTATCTGGGCGACCCGGATTTCGTGAAGAACCCGATCGAACACCTGCTGGACAAGAACTACGCAACCAAGCTGCGTAACGCGATCCAGCCGCAGAAGGCCGGTGTGTCGGCGGAACTCAAACCCGGTGTCGCGCCCCATGAAGGCAGCAACACCACGCACTATTCGATCGTCGACAAATGGGGCAACGCGGTCTCGGTCACCTACACCCTCAACGACTGGTTCGGCGCAGGCGTGATGGCGAGCAAGACCGGGGTGATCCTCAACGATGAAATGGACGACTTCACCTCCAAGGTCGGCGTGCCGAACATGTACGGCCTGGTGCAGGGCGAAGCCAACGCCATCGCTCCCGGCAAGGCACCGTTGTCATCGATGAGCCCGACTATCGTCACCAAGGACGGCAAAGTGGTAATGGTGGTCGGTACGCCGGGTGGCAGTCGCATCATTACCGCGACGTTGCTGACCATGCTCAACGTCATCGACTACGGCATGGGCCTGCAGGAAGCGGTCGATGCGCCACGTTTCCACCAGCAGTGGATGCCGGAGGAAACCAACCTCGAAGACTTCGCCGCCAGCCCCGACACGA
Organism: Pseudomonas sp. B16(2017); assembly: GCF_002113205.1. NCBI lineage: Bacteria > Pseudomonadati > Pseudomonadota > Gammaproteobacteria > Pseudomonadales > Pseudomonadaceae > Pseudomonas > Pseudomonas sp. B16(2017). Next base: position 86,014 of record NZ_NEKA01000018.1, on the reverse strand, counting down.
AGAAGATTCTCGAGAGCTGGGGCCACAAGTTCGCGGGCCCGCAGGACGCCAACCACATCGCCGCGATTCTGGTCGGTGCACCGTCGCTGGGGGGTAAACCGGTCGGCAAGAACCGCTTCTACGGTGCCAACGACCCACGGCGCAACACCGGGTTGTCATTGGGTTACTGAGCAGAGTAAAAAGGGGGCGGGCACAGGTCCGCCCCTGTCTCAAGGACCGATCAAGGAAGGCTCACCATGACCACCGCATTGCTGATCATCGATGTCCAGCGCGCCCTGTGCGCCGGCGAATACGAGTGCCACGACGCCAAACGGGTAATCGACACCATCAACGGCCTCTCCGCCCGCGCGCGCCAGTCGGGTGTGCCGGTGGTGCTGATCCAGCACAACGAAAAGGACAGCCCGTTCGCCCACGGTGCTGAAGGCTGGCAACTGGCTGACGGACTGGTCACCGCGCCCGGCGATCTGCGCGTCGACAAGACTGCCAACGACTCGTTCTACCAGACCAATCTGCAGAAACTGATCCCCCGGGAAGACTTCGACCGCTTGGTGATCTGCGGCATGCAAACCGATTACTGCGTCAACGCCACCGTGCGTCAGGCCCATCAACTGGGCTACGACGTGGAACTGGCGGCCGACGCGCATTCCACCGTCGACAACGGCAACATGAGCGCCGAAGACATCATCGCCGAACACAACAAGGACTGGGCGCACCTGACCGGTTCCGTGGCGCGGATCGATGTGAAGCCGGCTGCCGAAATTACGTTCTGATGGGTTGTCGCAGTCATACTGGGAGCGAGCTTGCTCGCGATGGCATTCATTCAGTCACCGATGATGTTGAATGTGCTGCCCTTATCGCGAGCAAGCTCGCTCCCACAATGACGCATGCGGATCACGCCATTTGTAGCCGCCGCACCACGGTCTGAAACCGTTCGGACGCCACCCACTGCGGATCCGCGTCCTCCACCAACAACATGATCCCCAGATAATGCTCCAGGTGCAGGGTAATCACCTGACCATCGACTGCCAGATCCCAGTAATACTGATCCAGACCGCTGGCCTGGGTTGTCCAGGTTCCGCTCAGCGTCTGCTGGAGCTCATCGGCGATGCGCGTGAAGAGTTCTCTGTCAGAGCTGTCCGACAGGTGAATATCCGAAGCGGCCACGAGCTGCTCCTTAAATGACGATGAGGGTGGGAGGGCATACTGCCACTGCCTGAAATCAGGTCGCAAACATCAACCTGCGAACATCACTCACCGGCTCGGACACCGCACCGCTCAACACCAGCCGCGTAATCGTCTGCGCCGCCACCGCATAATCCTCATCCTGCGGCACCTCCCGCCCGGTGATGCGCCCCATCTGCCAGCCAATGTTGGTGTAGGTGCGCGTCGCCGACCAGATGAACAACATCAAATGCTCGGGATCGACCGGCGCCAGCAAACCGCGGTCGATCCAGCTGCGCAGGCACTCGACATTGCGTCGGGCCTCACCGTGCAACAAGTCGCGGCATTCATCGGGTAACTGACGGCCACCGAGCAGCAACTCACCGCTGAACACTTTGGCGATCGCAGGATGCTCGCGGGCGATGCGGATGCGCGCGGCGACGTAGGCGCGCAGGCCGATCAGCGGATCGTCGCTTTCGCGTAGCATCGCCGAGGCTTCCAGCAACGGCTCGACGAAGCCGAGCAGCACTTTGCCGTAGAGGTTTTCCTTGCTCTGGAAGTAGTAATAGAGATTGGCCTTGGGCACACCGGCGCGGGCGGCGATGTCGCGGGTCTGGGTCGCGTCGAAGCCGTTGGCGGCGAATTCTTCACTGGCGGCGGTCAGGATCAATTGCTGGTTGCGTTCGCGGATGCTGCTCATGGACGGCATGGAGGTCTGGCCATTTCGGCTTCGCAATATACAAAACTATATAGCGATTAGGCCAGCGAACTCGCTCCTCAGCGCTATGCTGGTTTCAATTTCAGTGACATCAGGAAAATCACAATGACACTTCAGGCACTGCGCGCCACGACGATTCACCTCGACGCAGTGGCGAAGCTGTTCGACGCCTATCGCGGCTTTTACGGCCAGCCATCGAATCTCGAGCAATCACGGACCTTCATCGCCGAGCGCATGGTTGGCAATGAATCGGCGATTTTTCTGGTTGAGGATGAAAGCGGTGAGGCGCTGGGATTTGTGCAGCTGTACCCGACGTTTTCCTCGATTGACGCCCATCGCACCTGGCTGCTCAGCGACCTGTTCACCGCGCCGGCCGCGCGGGGCCGCGGGGTCGGCCGATTATTGATGAACACTGCCCGGGATTTTGCGCTGCAAACCGGTGCCAAGGGACTGGTGCTGGAAACCGCCACCGATAATTTCAGCGCACAGGGTTTGTACGAATCACTCGGTTGGGTGCGCGATATGGGCTATTACACGTACACCCTCGATTTGCGCCAAAGCTGAGCCGGCGCAATCTTTTTCAGGGTTTTCCCGAATCAGGTCTTTTCCCGAACGTAGACGATCACTAGAATCCGCCCCCGGCGCTCCGCAATGGAGGCTCTTTGATATCACTTTAGGGAAGACATCATGCAATTCGGGAAAATCCTGGCGCTGGGTCTGGTGCTCGCGCTGGGCGGCTGTGCCAGTTTCACCCAGGACGAAGTGGCTCCGGTCACGCTGCCATCGATGGCCAGCTATGCCAACAAGCCAAACATCTATGTCGATTTCGACTTTTACCAGGGCGAGCCGAAAAGCGCTTCCGCCGTGGAAATGCCACAAGCTCGGGACATGCTCAAACCGCAATTGCAAACCGTTCTGAAGGATTCGGGTTTGTTCGGTCGTGTGACCTTCGACCAGTTCGAGAAGCAGCCAGGTGACTACAGCCTGCGTCTGAAAATGTACAACCATCCACCGAATGGCGGTCAGCTGGTGCTGGCGTTCATCAGTGGTCTGAGCATGACGATCATTCCAGCCTATGCCACCGACCAGTACACCATGAGCCTGGAAACCCTCGATCAGCAAGGCCAGCCGCTGTCCACCGCCAGCAACCATGACGCGGTCGGCACCTGGATGGGCATCTGGTTCCTCCCGCTGGCGTTCAATACGCCGAAAGCGGCGGTGACCGATACATTCACTCGGCAGGTCAATGCGTTGCTCAAGGAATGGGCCGACAGCAACCGTCCGAAGTATTCGGGCATCTGACTCACTCCAGCGAGTGGGCAAAAAAAGAGCCGCAATCGCGGCTCTTTTTTTTGGCCCTTACTTCAGGGCCTGAATGAACTGTGGATCGCTGTACAGATTCTTCAGCAAGTCCTGCAGCATCGGGTTGTAGGCGTTGGTCGCGTTGGGGATCGCGATAAAGCCGAAAAAGCTGCTGTTCCACTGATGGCTGACATCTTTGGTTGCGTCGTACACCACGTCGTTGCCATTGCGCAGGGTGAAGCGTGCAGCGATGGTGCCGTCACCGGTACCCATGCCGGCGTTCAGCTGGTTCTTCACCACCAGCACTTGCAGATGACGCGTCGCCTGCGGATCAAGCAGACCGGCCTTGCGCAGTTCTTCGGTGATCGCGTCCTGGATATGCGCCGGGATGCTGCCGGTCGGCGATTTGATCGGGTTGGCGCGGACCATCAACGAGCCTTCGCCCGATTCAGCGGTCACCTGTGGATTGCTGATCGCGTGCAGCGGCGGGGTCTGCTTGAGCTTCTGAACATTGTCGAAGCTTGGCTCGTAACGGGCCATGGTCATGCCACAGCCTTGCAGGAGCAGAGCAAACAACGGGATCAACAACAGCGATTTTTTCACGGCAGTTCCTTGCGCGTAGAAGATGGGGGGGCGAATTATGGGCAGAGTGCCATCATTGAGCAACTCTGATTGCCGTCCCTCATTCACGTTGCCGCAACAAGCCCTCGATCTGCGCTAGTTCCCAGGTACTCAACAGACTGACCGGATCGGTGCCGAAGCGCTGCCGGGTGTCGAGCGTCCATTCGCGACCGTCCGGGCACAGACAATCAGCGCAGTGATGCAGACGCTGGCCGTCGAAGTCCAGCTGCAAGCGCCAGCCTTCAATGTCGACCGCAACCCGATCCGCTCGCGCGTCCATCACCCGCAAACCACACACGCCCAGCGCGGCATCGCGCAATCGCTGGCACACTTCGCGGCTGGTCAATTCGCTCGGCATCCGAGGCTCCACTGGCAAAAACTGCGCGCCAGCATAAAGCGCGTGCCGGCGGTTGTCAGCGACGACTGGCCCACGCCGGTGCATTTGCGTAACATCCGCAACCCTCTTTTTCCGCGGCGCTCTTTTGCGCCAATGCATGCGGCCGCGCCCGTCGGCCACTCTGTCAGGTAAGCCATGAAACCGATTCGTCTGCGCGCCGATGTCCTGGCCGGACTCACCACCTCGTTTGCCCTGTTGCCCGAATGCATTGCATTTGCGCTGGTGGCTCACCTCAATCCGCTGATGGGCCTGTACGGCGCCTTCATCATTTGCACGCTGACCGCGCTGTTCGGTGGCCGGCCGGGCATGGTCTCCGGGGCGGCGGGTTCGATGGCGGTGGTGATCGTCGCGCTGGTGGTGCAGCACGGCGTGCAGTACCTGTTGGCGACGGTGTTGCTCGGCGGCTTGATCATGATGGCGTTCGGGCTGTTGCGGCTGGGCAAACTGGTGCGCATGGTGCCGCACCCGGTGATGCTGGGGTTCGTCAACGGCCTGGCGATCATCATCGCGCTGGCGCAACTGGAGCATTTCAAGAGCGGTGAACAGTGGCTCAGCGGCACGCCGTTGTACCTGATGACCGGGCTGGTGCTGCTGACCATGGCCATCGTCTACATCCTGCCGCGCCTGACCCGCGCGGTGCCGCCGGCGCTGGTGGCGATCCTCGGCGTAGGCTTGCTGGTTTATCTGCTTGGCCTGCCGACCCGCACCCTCGGCGACATGGCGCACATCGCCGGCGGCTTGCCGACGTTCGCGCTGCCGGACATCCCGTGGACGCTGGACACACTGCGCATCATCGCGCCTTACGCGATTCTGATGGCACTGGTCGGTTTGCTGGAAACCCTGCTGACCCTCAACCTCACCGACGAAATCACCGAAACCCGTGGCTACCCGGATCGCGAATGCGTGGCGCTGGGCGCGGCAAACGTGGTCTCCGGTGCATTCGGCGGCATGGGCGGTTGCGCGATGATCGGCCAGACCGTGATCAACCTCAGTTCCGGCGGGCGCGGGCGTTTGTCCGGCGTAGTGGCGGGTGTGTTGATTCTGCTGTTCATTCTGTTTCTGTCGCCGCTGATCGAGCGGATTCCGCTGGCGGCGCTGGTGGGGGTGATGTTCGTGGTGTCGCAGCAGACGTTTGCCTGGGCTTCGTTGCGGGTGCTGAACAAAGTGCCGCTCAACGATGTGCTAGTGATCATCGCGGTAACCACCATCACGGTGTTCACCGATCTGGCCACGGCCGTGCTGTGCGGGATCATCATCGCCGCACTGAATTTTGCCTGGCAGCAAGCGCGCGAGCTGTACGCCGATGAGCATCTGGAAGCGGACGGCAGCAAACTCTATCGCCTGCACGGCACGCTGTTTTTTGCCTCGACCACGCCGTTTCTCAATCAGTTCGACCCGGCCAGCGATCCGCAACGGGTGACGCTGGATTGTCGGCACCTGAGCTTTGTCGATTACTCGGCCATCGCTGCGCTGAAAACCCTTCGCGAACGCTACGCCAAGGCGGGCAAGCAGTTGCAGGTGTTTCACCTGTCCGAGCGCTGCAAGAAATTGCTGAAACGCGCCGGGGTCGATCACGACTGAGATCGACCCCGGTCACTGGTCAGGCATCGATTGCCGGGAAATCGATGTCGGTCAGCGCCGCGTTGTTCAGGTAGTTAGTGAGGGTTTGCACAGCGACGAGGGCGATCACTTCGATGATCTTCTTGTCGTCGATGCCGGCAGCGCGGGCGGCGGCAATCTGTTCATCGCTCAGATGACCACGAGTCTCGGTCAGTTGTTGGGCGAGGGTGGCGAAGGCATTGAGCCGGCCATGACGCGCTTCGATGATTTCTTCTGCTGCCAGCCCGGCCTTGCTGGCGAACAGGGTGTGCGCTGCCAGGCAATAGTCGCAACCGTTGACTTGCGAGGTGGCCAGGTACACCGCCTCTTTTTCCTTGGCACTCAGGGATGTCTTGCCCAGGGTTGCCGAGATTTGCACGTAGGCATCCAGCGCGACAGGTGCGACGGCCAGGGTCTTGAACAGGTTGGGCAGGAAGCCGATTTTTTTCTGCACGCCTTCAAGCACTGGGCGAGTGGCGTCGGTGGCGGTTTCGAGGCTGAGAGGGGCGATGCGGCTCATGGTGATTCTCCGAAAGTCCGGTGCGAAGTGCACCGGGGATGGAGGTCATGTTATTGAGCGCGGCTGGTGCTTTGGGTGCAAATCGTCGAGGATATGCGACAGATCGTCCAAACCTGTCCTTGCGAGAATCAGTCATGGATCGCCTTTCTACGTTGCTCAGCCATTTCGGCGTCAATGCCGGCACCTTTCACAGCGGCACGTTCTGCGGGGTGAGCGCCTACGGCGGCGATCAGGTGTGCGGGCATGTGCATTTGCTCCAGGCGGGAGAGCTGTTGCTCAAACCGGGAAATGATCCTGAAATCTCGCTCAAAGAACCGACCCTGATCTTTTTCCCGCGCCCCATGGCCCATCGCTTGTTCGCCAACGAAGCCATGGGCACGCAACTGGTGTGTGCTTCGCTGACCTTCGACGGCGGCGCTGGCAATGCTTTGGCAGCAGCGCTGCCGGATTATCTGGTGCTGAAACTCGCCGACCTTCCGGAAATGGCCAACACCCTGGAGTGGCTGTTCAAGGAAGCTTTCGACGGCCACTGCGGGCGCGAAGCGGTGATGGATCGGTTGTTCGAGTTGCTGGTGATCCTGTTGCTGCGCCACCTCATCAGCAGTCGCAACCAGCAGCCCGGCATGATGGCGGGGCTGGCCGATCCGAAGATTTCCCGCGCCTTGAACCTGATGCACGACCAGCCGGCCAAGGCCTGGAGCGTCGCCGAACTGGCGAGCGCCGCCAACCTGTCCCGCGCCGGTTTCGCCGACCACTTCCGGCGGGTGGTGGGGCAGACGCCGGTGGATTATCTGGTGAACTGGCGGATCAGCCTCGCGCAGAAACGCCTGCGCGAGGGACGACCGATCGCCCTGATTGCCGAAGAAGTCGGTTATGAAAGTCCCTCGGCGCTGGCCCGGGCATTTCGGCGCAAGACCGGGCTCAGCCCGCGGGAATGGAAGGCTGGCGCGAGTTGAAGACTATCTGGCGAATTTCTTCGCCCCGGCCACGCACAGGATCACCCCCAGCGTAACCACCAGCATGCCCACGCTAACATGCTCATGCAGCAAGGTCGCGGCCAGTGCCAGGCCAAAAAACGGTTGTAGCAATTGCAGCTGTCCGACCGCCGCAATCCCGCCCTGAGCCAGCCCGCGATACCAGAATACGAAGCCGATCAGCATGCTGAACAGCGAAACGTAAGCCAGGCACACCCACGCCGACAGGCTTATACCGCTGAACGAGGCGGGCGCCAGCCACACACTCAGCACAGCCATCACCGGCAACGACAACACCAGTGCCCAACAGATCACCTGCCAGCCGCCGAGGGTGCGCGACAGTTTGGCGCCTTCGGCATAACCGAGGCCGCAGGCGAGAATCGCCGCCAGCATCAATAGATCACCGGTGGGCGAGGCGGTCAGGCCTTGTGAGATCGCAAAACCGACCACCAGCGAGCTGCCCAGCACCGAAAAAATCCAGAACACCGGACTTGGACGTTCGCCACCGCGCAACACACCAAAAATCGCCGTCGCCAGTGGTAGCAATCCTACAAACACAATCGAATGCGCCGACGTCACGTATTGCAGCGCCAAGGCCGTCAACAGCGGGAAACCCACGACCACGCCCAGCGCCACGATCAACAAGGAGAACCACTGATCCCGCGCCGGACGCCGTTCGCGAAACAGCCACAACAGGCACAACGCCAGGGCGCCGGCGATGGTCGCGCGGATGACGGTGAGAAACACCGGGTCGAACTCCAGCACCGCCAACCGCGTGGCGGGCAGCGAGCCGCTGAAAATCACGACGCCGATGAGGCCATTGATCCAGCCGCTGGTTTTTTCCAGGGCCGGGGTGCCGAGGTGGGTGGTTCGTTCCATGGATGTGGCGCTCGGAGGTGGGTTGCGTTGGATCGATCCTAGGGCTGAGAATCAGCACAATCAAAAAATTGTCATGGATACAAGCCGACATGCCGCGCTCCCGCTACAAGACCCTCGTCGACACCTATGCCGCCGACATCCGCGCTGGTCGCCTGTTGCCCGGCACGCGTTTGCCGACTCACCGGCAATTGGCAGCCAGTGAAGGGCTGGCGCTGGTCACGGCCTCGCGCGTATACGCCGAGCTCGAGGCCATGGGCCTGGTCAGCGGCGAAGCCGGGCGCGGCACGTTCGTGCGGGAAACGTCGTTGTTGCCGGGGCAGGGCATCGACCAGAAAGACGTCGCGGTGGGCATGATCGATCTGAACTTCAACTACCCGTCATTGCCGGGGCAGGCCGAGTTGTTGCGCACTGCGTTGCGGCAACTGGCATTGTCCGGCGACCTTGAAGCGCTGCTGCGCTATCAGCCCCACGCCGGTCGCCAGCATGAACGGGCCTCGGTGGCGCGGCACCTGCAAACACGCGGTTTGAGTGTCGAGGCCGAGCAGGTGCTGATCGTCAACGGCGCGCAGCAAGGGCTGGCAGTCACGTTGATGGCGCTGTTCAAGCCCGGCGATGTGATCGCCGCCGACGCCTTGACCTATTCGGGATTCAAAGTGCTGGCCGAAGCGCTGCACCTTGAAGTGGTCTCGATTCCCGTCAATGAGCAGGGCCCCGATCTGGCGGCCCTCGACAAACTCTGCCGCCAACGACCGGTGCGTGCGGTGTACAGCATGCCGACCCTGCACAATCCACTGGGCTGGGTGATGCCTCTGGAACAACGTGAGGATTTGATCGCGATTGCCCGCCGGCATGATCTGACAATCATCGAGGACGCGGCCTACGCCTTTCTGGTCGAGAACCCGCCACCCCCGTTGGCGGTTCTGGCACCGGAACGCACGGTCTACGTGTCGGGCCTGTCGAAAAACATCGCCACCGGCCTGCGGGTCGGCTTCATCGCCGCGCCGGTCGAGCGGGTGGCGGCGCTGGAGCGGATCATCCGCGCGACCACCTGGAACACCCCCGGCGTGATGACCGCCATCGCCTGCGGCTGGCTCGACGACGGCACCGTCAATTTGCTCGAAGCACAAAAACGCAGCGACGCCCAGGCCCGGCAAGCCCTGGCCGCGCAGATTCTCGAAGGACTGCCGACTGTCGGCCATCCCTCTTCGTATTTTCTTTGGCTGCCGCTGCCGGAAGATATTCGGGCCGACCACATCGTGGTCGAGTTGATGCACGAACAGGTTTCCGTCACCACCGCCGAGCCCTTCACCGTGTCCACCCATGTGCCCCACGCGATTCGTCTGGCGTTGGGATCGGTGGACATGCTTGCCCTGCGTCAAGCCTTGCTCAAAGTCCGCCAGGTCGTGGGCGCCTACCTGTAGCGCAAGTGACCGCGCAGGATTACCCTTGGCGCCGCCGAAGACCTGGAAATCCCTGATGAAAAACGCTGCACTGACTTTCGCCCTGATCCTCAACGCTGGCCTGTTCTGCACGCCGACACTGGCTGCCGGTGACGCCGAGGCCGGCGCAAAAATCTTCCCGCGCCTGTGCGGCGGTTGTCATCAAGTCGGCGAATCTGCCCGGCCGGGATTCGGTCCGGAACTCAACGGCATCATCGGCCGCCCGGCGGGGACGTCGGCGAATTACGTGTACTCCGACGCCATGAAAAACTCCGGCCTGACCTGGGATCGTGAAACGCTGACGAAGTATCTGAAGGATCCGAAGGGCGTGGTGCCGGGGACGCGGATGATCTTTTGGGGGCTGAGTGACGAGGAGAAGATTGATAATTTGTTGGCGTATCTTCAGACCTTTTCTCGGCAATGAAGAATCTGTGCAGGGGCTGCGCGATGCAGTTCCCGTTCACTGTGATGAACTGCCGGCAGTGATTGCCCGGTTGATGACACGGTTCTGGACCCGGTTGAAGACCAACACCTGATTCAATTGCAGGTCAGCCGAGTCCGGCCACTTCGGTGAGTGACGTCTGGCAGGCTACGCGATTACGACCCGCGGCTTTCGCCTGATACAACTGTTGATCAGCACGTTTGAGCAGTGCTGTCGGAGCATTGTCGGCCGGGTCGGCAAGGCCGACACCGATGCTGACCGTCACCGGGCCGACCGTTGGAAAGCTCGCTGCGGCAATCGCTGATCGAATCTTTTCGGCGACGATATCGGGCGTATCGGGCTTGGCGATTTCCGGCAGCAGCACCGCAAATTCTTCGCCTCCGTAACGGGCGACGAAATCCGTGCTCCGGATGCTGATCTGGATCAGCTGCGCCAATTGCTGCAGTACGTCGTCGCCGGCCGCATGGCCGTGAGTGTCGTTGATGTGCTTGAAGTGATCGGCATCAATCAGAAGCAATGCAAACGGCCGCCCGGTACGACGGAACAGCAGGCTGTATTCGGTGAGTTTTTCGTCGAAGCGGCGGCGGTTATAGACACCGGTCAAGCCATCGTGGGTGGCCAGGTTCAGCAGCTCGGCGTTGGCCAGGGTCAGGGCCGCCGTGCGTTGGGCGACGGTGGCTTCGAGCGAAGCGTTGGTCTCTTGCAGCTCACGCTCCTTGGCAAGCAGCGACTGGGTCATAGCATCGATGGACTGGCCGAGCTGGGCAATTTCCCGCACGGGATGCTGGAGAGGGAAGTGGGCCCCCGGTTGGTTGTTCTGCACTTTTTGGGCTGAGCGCGCGAGGTGCTCGATGGGCCGACTCAGGTACAGCGCCAGGTAATACGCCACGAATCCGAATGCCACGGCAGCGAAAACACCCAGCAACAGCAATTTATAAAACAGCAGTCGCGCCGGTTGCAGTGCAGTGTCCAGTGGTTGACGCACCGCAATCGACCACGACAGCGCAGTGCCCGTAGGCGTCGGCACAGTCACCTCGCTGGTCAGGTACCCGTTGCCGACGACCCAGCCTGGGGACTTCGGATCCTTGGCCGGCATTTGTTGGCCAACCAGCGCTTCCGGGTACAGCACCTTGCCGTCGTGATCGATTATCAGCGCTTCGATATCCGGCTCCGCCCCCTTGTGCGACATCGCTGCCGATTCGACGATGTGCGTGACCCAGCTCCAGTGCGCATGGGCGCCGAGCACACCGATCACCTGGCCATCGGCGTTGCGGATGGGCGCGGCGAAGTCGATGAAGCGCAGTGGCTCGCCGTTGGGCAGACCTGGCAACAGTTTCGCCAACAAAATGGCTTCGTGCGGATCGCCGGTGTATTCCCCGCGCAGACCGGCCTGAAACCATGGGCGCTGTTGCACGACCTGACCGACCAGCAAACCGTTGACTGCCTGATGCACAAGCCCCTGAGCATCGGTCACCCCCATCCACGCATACTCGGAGCGGGCTTCGGTGCGCAGCTGCATCGATTTGAGAATTGCCGGATTGTCCAGATCGCCGCGTTCCAGATGTGGCGCCCGGCTGAGCAGATAGACCTCCAGTTGCCGCTCGCGCAACTGCTCGCCCAGCAGCGTCGCCGCCGACCGCGCGGTACTCAGCAGCGCATTGCCGCTGGCGCGTTTCATTTGTTCAGTGGCGATATCACCGACGTAAAAGCCCACGCTCAATAGCGTCAGCAGAGACAAACCGGCAAACCAAAGGGTCAGGTGGCTGCGCAGACTGGCTTTGAGCATGGAGAAATGTCTGTCTTTATTGGAGTGGCGCCATGGTATGCGACATCGCGGACGGGCTGCCAGCAAAGCGTTTAATGAAAATCTGCCGAGGCTGATATCAATGAGCCACTTCGTTCGGTAGAGTGTGCGCCGCCCGAGAGACGGATCCCGGGCGTTTACCCATGGAGTCTTGCAGTGAAATACCTCAGCAAAGTAGTCGCCGCCGCACTGTTCGGTGTGGTTCTGGCAGGTTGCACCGGCACCCCGATGAACACCAGACATTACGACAGCAGCCAATACACCGTGATTGGCCACAGCGAAGCCACTGCCACCGGCCTGATGCTGTTCGGCGTGATCCCGATCCGGCAGAACAGCCGTTTCGTCCGTGCGCAAGAGGCCGCCATCCAGGCCAAGGGCGGCGATGCCATGATCAACACTCAGATTCAGGAAAACTGGTTCTGGGCATGGGTCCTGAGCGGCTACACCACCAAGGTCTCCGGTGACGTGGTCAAGCTGAAAACCGTTCAGTAAGCGGCGGTGGATGTGAAAAAGCCCGGCTGATCAGGCCGGGCTTTTTGTTTGTACAGCGGTAGAGCGTTTGATTCAGGCGACGCGGCGTTCCAGCAGACGATCCGAACCCCCTTCAGCGACGCGACGTTCGATCAGGCGATCAGCGCCACCTTCGGCAACGCGACGTTCGATCAGGCGATCAGCGCCACCTTCGGCAACGCGACGTTCGATCAGGCGATCAGCGCCACCTTCAGCAACGCGACGTTCGATCAGGCGATCAGCGCCACCTTCAGCGACGCGACGTTCGATCAGGCGATCAGCGCCACCTTCAGCAACGCGGCGTTCGATCAGACGATCAGCGCCACCTTCGGCAACACGGCGTTCGATCAAACGATCCGAACCACCCTCAGCCACTCGACTTTCAATCAACCGATCCGAACCGCCTTCGGCGATCATGGTGTGGGCGGGTTTGGCTGCAAAAGCGTTGACTGCAAGAACCGAGAAAGCGATGCCGAGAAGGATTTGGCGTTTCATGATCGTGTGCTCCAGGGGTGTTGTTTGTTGGGTATGGAGCCGATGTTACGCCGCGGATTTTTTATGAGAACTTCATTGAGCTGATGGTGACTATCGACGCCAGCAATGAATGCCGTTATCGCTGCATGTGCCTGATTTCATTGGCCAGCCCGTAGGCTTGCTCACGGAGTTCGGCAAATTTTGCATTCAGTTCGCCATAGCCGCGCTTCCAGGCAAATGCACCGTTGATACTGGTTTGTCCGAGCACGACATCATTGAAGGACCCCATCCCGCCATAGGCCGAGAGCAGCCACGTGATTCCGGAATAATCGGAGTCCAGCAATCGTGCGCGAGCTTTTCGCATCCACGCGCTCCAGTGCGCTTCTCCGTCGCTTTCCAGAACACTGATTAACTCATTCAGTACCTTGATCAGCGTTTCGGTTTTCGGGCCCATGTTCAATGAGTGCTCCTTTTGATGAGGCGTAGATACTCAACCAGTGACGGCTTCAAGACGCCGAAGAGTGAGCGTTGCGCAAAGAGCGATCAAACAAGCTGACGCTTCACGTCCAGCGCGATCGAGGCAAAGCCTTTACCTGTGCCCGGATTAGATGTCGAAGTATTTTGCATCGACGAGACGTCCTCCCAGCGATCCACGGATTCAATGTGTTCATGGGAGGCGTCCGTATCGATTTCAAATGCGATGAAACATTCGTTTTGATCCAGCAAAAGTCCGAACAGGCGAGGCATGCCGGGAAAGTCGATTTCCAGTTCCAGCACGATGGACGACGACCAGTCGATGCCTTGGGATTCTCCGTATCGGGCCAGGGCGACAGGTACACCCTGTTTGCGCCATTCACTGGCGCAAAGCATCAAACGATGCGCAACGACTGCGTTTTGCTCCTGCACGTTGAGCTGTTTTTTCTTCAGTAGTCGTTCAATGTCCACGGGAAACCTGAAATTCGCAGCGTCGGGCTAAGAGCTTACCCAGCAAACGCAAAAAGCGCGCGCAAAGAAAAGCCCGGCTGATCAGGCCGGGCTTATCTTTATGCGCTGCTTACTTATGCAACGCGGCGTTCGATCAGGCGATCAGCGCCACCTTCAGCAACGCGGCGTTCGATCAGACGATCCGAACCACCTTCAGCAACGCGGCGTTCGATCAGGCGATCAGCGCCACCTTCAGCAACACGACGTTCGATCAGACGATCCGAACCACCTTCAGCCACGCGGCGTTCGATCAGACGATCAGCGCCACCTTCGGCAACGCGACGTTCGATCAGACGATCCGAACCACCTTCAGCAACGCGGCGTTCGATCAGACGATCAGCGCCACCTTCGGCAACACGGCGTTCGATCAAACGATCCGAACCACCCTCAGCTAAACGACTTTCAATCAACCGATCCGAACCGCCTTCGGCGATCATGGTGTGGGCGGGTTTGGCTGCAAAAGCGTTGACTGCAAGAACCGAGAAAGCGATGCCGAGAAGGATTTGGCGTTTCATGATCGTGTGCTCCAGGGGTGTTGTTTGTTGGGTATGAAGCCGATGTTACGCCGCGGATTTTTTATGAGAACTTCATTGAACTGATGGTGACTATCGACGCCAGCAATGAATGCCAAGACCCTTGTTCTAGGGCGCTAGCGGTCGAATGCACAGCTCTCCGGTGGCGCGGGTCAGGGCCAGATCATGCAGCGCATCGCGGGTCAGACCGGTGCGCGCCTTGGCCAACCACGCCGGGCAGTTCGGGTCGTGACGGTAGGGTGTGAAGTCGGCGTATTGCTGCAGCAGACGGGTTTGCAACTCATCCAGACGCGGGCGAATCTGCTTGCCCAGATCCGGGCGCGGCGTGTCCGGCGCGGCACCGGCCGCTTGCCATTGTGCGAGCAAACCGTACTGCACCAGTTTGTTGGCCTCCATCTGTGCGGCAATCAACTGCGCGACGTCTTCCGGGTCGAGCTTGCGTTCGGCGGCCAACTTGCGGGCGTTGTCGATCACCTGCGCCTCACGGGGACTGTCCTGGATCGGCTTGCCACTGTCCCATTTGGTCAGGGCAACGAGGTCGCCGATGTTCAGGCGTTCGTTCAACGTGTTCACCAATCCTTGCACCACCTCGGGCGAGGGGGCGGCAGCGGCGTGGGCAGTCGTCGTCAAAACAGTCAATAAGGTGCAACTCAGCAGAAATGGGGAACGGCGCATGGGGGGGATTCACTTCCTGTCGTGATGGGGAGGCTATGCACATTGGTCGAGGTGCAGATTACGAAGTTTTAATGCAAACCGGTACGACCTGAACGGCATCGCATACCTTAGACTCTGTCATCAGCTCCCACCCGAGACGGACCTCAATGCAAACCCCCGCTCAATCCCCCCTCTGGAAAACCTACCTGCTGTTCCTGGCCCCGATGGTGCTGTCGAACTTCCTGCAATCGATGTCGGGCACGGTCAACAGCATCTACATCGGCCAGATGCTTGGTACGCAGGCGCTGGCGGCGGTGTCGGGGATGTTTCCGATCATTTTTTTCTTTATCGCGCTGGTCATCGGCCTGGGCGCCGGGGCAGGGGTGTTGATCGGTCAGGCGTGGGGCGCGCGTGAGTCGCACATGGTCAAGGCGATTGCCGGGGCGACGCTGTTGCTTGGGGTATTGATCGGGCTGGTGGCGGCGGTGCTGGGCAGTGTGTTTGCGCGTCAGGCCTTGCAGGGCTTGGGCACGCCGGCGGATGTGCTGGACGATGCGGTGGCCTATGCCCGGGTGATGATGTGGACCTTGCCGTTTGTGCTGGTGTACGTGCTGTTCACCCAGTTGTTGCGCGGGGTGAGCGACACACTGTCGCCGATGTTGGCGCTGCTGCTGTCGACCGTTGTCGGGCTGGCGCTGACTCCGGCGTTCATTCGCGGCTGGATCGGCTTGCCGCAACTGGGCATCCAGAGCGCGGCGGTTGCAGGTCTGGCCGGTACGCTGGCGTCGATGGCGTGGCTGTCATGGAGCCTGATCCGCAAGGGTCATCCACTGGCGCCGGATCGTGAGTTCTTCGCGGCGCTGCGACTGGACGGCGCAATTCTCGGCAAGGTGTTGCGTATCGGCCTGCCGACCGGGGTGCAGATGATTGTTCTGTCGCTGTCGGAGCTGGTGATTCTGGCGCTGGTCAACCAGCACGGCTCGCAGGCGACGGCGGCCTATGGTGCGGTGACGCAGATCGTCAACTACGTGCAGTTCCCGGCGCTGTCGATTGCGATCACCGCGTCGATCCTCGGCGCCCAGGCGATCGGTGCCGGGCGGTTGGAGCGAATGGGCCCGATCCTGCGCACCGGGCTGTGGATCAACGTGTGCCTGACCGGTGGCTTGATCCTGGCGGGTTACCTGTTGTCGCACTGGTTGCTGGGGCTGTTCCTGACCGAAGACTCGACCCGGGCGATGGCCGAGCACCTGTTGCACATCATGTTGTGGAGCCTGTTGATCTTCGGTTTCCAGGCGATCATCGGCGGCATCATGCGCGCCAGCGGCACGGTGCTGGTGCCGGTGGGCGTGGCGATCATCTGTGTGCTCGGTGTGCAGTTGCCGGCGGCCTACTGGCTGGACGGGCAGTTCGGTCTGCAGGGTGTGTGGATGGCGTTTCCGATTGCCTATCTGGGGATGCTGGTGCTGCAGACGCTGTATTACAGACGGGTCTGGCAGCATCAGAAGATCGAGCGATTGGTGTGACGGGCCGGGTGGGCCTGGCGGGGCTGGCGCAAGTGCCGGATGTTTGCTTAAGTCATTCGAGCCCCATCGGGCGCCGGAGCTCTCCATGTCGATTCAATTGTTATTGGCTGCCGCGTGTTGCCTGATTGTCGTCCCTGCTGTGCAGGCGGTGGAGTACACCCGCGTCAATACCACCGCCAGTCAGATCAGTTTCAGCTACAACCAGATGGGCTCGCGGATGTACGGCACGTTCGGCAAGTTCGATGCGACGCTGGATTTCGACAGCGACAATCTCGCCAATGCCCGCACCACGCTGCACATCGACCTGACCAGCATCGACGCCGGCAGTGAGGACGCCAACACCGAGCTGGTGAAACCGGCATGGTTCGACACCGAGAAATTCCCGGTGGCTGTGTTCGAATCGACCCGCTTCAGCCCGGCCGGCGACAACCGTTATCTGGTTAACGGCCATCTCACGCTCAAAGGCATCACCCGTGAGGTGCAGGTGCCGGTGCAACTCAAACCCGACAGCAGCATCGGCATTTTTGACGGCGAACTGGTGCTCAAGCGCGACCAGTTCGGGCTCGGTGCAGGGGAGTGGGCGGACACCGTGGTTTCCAAGGACATCGACATCAGGTTCAAGGTCGTTGCCCCCGCGCAGTGACCGGCCTCAGTACGCTCGCCAATGCCCTGGCATCCAGCGCCATTGGTTGCCGGCCCAGCGGTAATGCCCGGCGACCCAGTGATAACCCGGCGCAGGCATGACCGGAACCACCTCAACGATCGGTGGTGGCCGATGCGGGCGAACCGGTTCGACGACACAGCCCGAGAGGGTGATCGCTACCAGCGCGGCAGCGAGCAAGGATTTGATGGTTTTCGCGGAACGCAGAACGTTCATGGCAACTCCTCAAGGCGTGCGTCGGGAATGAACGCAGCTGAAAAATTGGACGCCAAATCGGCGAAAGATCCGTTCTCGGGCAGATGAAATTTTTGTCAGGCGTGCACAAGGTATGATGTCGCGGTTCGCCGGTCGCTCAACTCGCCCGGCAACCTGTGTTTTACCGTTGGAGTCCGCCCGCCATGCCCCGCATCACCCACTACAAATCCCCATGCCCCGAAGGCGTCAACAGCCAGATCCTGCAGATGGTGGTCGACTATCTCACCGACATCAGCGCTGTAGGGCTGGGCCCGAGCAATCTGCTGTACAACGTTTATCAGTACGCGGTCGGCTACGAGGTGCATCTGTACCTGGAGGCGTTGAACGGCGAGAAGGGCACCGAAGTGGAGCTGCTGGTGGCCACCGACGACGATGATCCGGAGCAGGTGATCGGCTTCCTGTTGTACCTGCCGGTGCAGGGCGATTGGGAGGCGTGCAACGTGGCCTATCTGGCGGTGCGCGAGGGGCATCGGCGTCAGGGTGTGGCCCGTTCGTTGATCGCGGACATGGTGGCGCGTTACCCCCATGCCGAACTGACCTGCAGCGTCGGCAAGGTGCCGTATTTCGAGGCGCTGGGCTTCGAGGTGCTGGGCCAGCTCGAAACGCAGGTGCTGATGAGCACTCGGCATTACCGCAGCAACGGGCTGCGCGGTTTTATCGACACGACACCGATCTACCGTTCGCTGGAAGTGCAGCAGATCCACACCTACCTTCTGCAAAAGCACGGCAAGCGCGCGATGCTCGATGCCGAGAAACAGCGCGACCGGCATCTGGATCAAGTCACTCGGCGCACCGAAGAATTTGTCCGCCAGCGTCTGACCGTCCACTGATCCGGGCAGCGGCAAAAAGCCCTTGTTGCGCTTAGCGCAGCAAGGGTTTTTTTTGTGCCGATGATTTCAGGCCAGTTTCACGTTCATGGTGATGCGCGCCGTGAACACTTTCTTGCCTTCGGCGTCGTGCACATCCACCGGCACGATCTTGTCGCCTTCGGTCTGCCAGTCCAGCGCTTCGCCATTGGCCACGGCGGTCACGTCGGTCTTGGCCTTGGCCAGGTATTCGACGGTCATGCCTTTGGGAATCCAGCGCGCGCCGGCGGGAATCGACACGTCGGTCATCATCCCGGCCGCCAGTTCAGCGGCGTTGCACAGCGCGATGGCGTGCACGGTGCCGAGGTGGTTGGTGATCTCGCGGCGAAACGGCACCTGCACCTGCGCCGAACCTGCCCGCAATTCGGTCACCAGCGGGTTGATGGTGCTGAAGTACGGCGCGACCTGGCAGGCCATCTGGCTGAACGCCTGGGAACCGACACTGTTGAACATGCTGAGAAACTGACTCATGGGGGGGGAGAGCCTCGCGGTTAGGGGATTTACAGAATCATGTTCCGTAACAGAATATTGTTCTGTAACGGAACGGTATTCTGTCTGCGGGAAATCTGTCAACCTGTGCGCGTTTGGATCACCGGCACGGACGTGCCCTTTACCCGGATTTTCAAG
The DNA here is from genome assembly GCF_002113205.1 of Pseudomonas sp. B16(2017). Taxonomy (NCBI): domain Bacteria; kingdom Pseudomonadati; phylum Pseudomonadota; class Gammaproteobacteria; order Pseudomonadales; family Pseudomonadaceae; genus Pseudomonas; species Pseudomonas sp. B16(2017). Next base: position 67,071 of record NZ_NEKA01000018.1, on the reverse strand, counting down.
GCCCATGGACACCGTAGATCTACTCGAACGCAGCTACCCCGGCCGCCGCGCCGAACTCAAGCGCGACATCTTTCGCAAGGCCCTGCGCCTGTTCAACGAGCAGGGCATCGAGGCCACCACCATCGAAATGATCCGTGCCGAGTGCGACACCAGCGTCGGGGCGATCTACCACCACTTCGGCAACAAGGAAGGGCTGGTGGCCGCGCTGTTCTTCACTGCGCTGGAGGACCAGGCGCGCCTGCGCGACGCCTATCTGGCCGACGCGACGACGACCGAAGAGGGCGTGCAGGCGCTGGTCTACAGCTATGTGGATTGGGTCGAGAACCAGCCGGAGTGGGCGCGGTTCCAGTATCACGCGCGTTATGCCGTGACCCGGGGGCCGCACAAGGATGAACTGGCCGAGCGCAACAAGACCCGCAACCTGGGGCTGCGTACCTGGCTGGGCGAGTCCGGGCGCGCAGATGAACTCAACCAATGCCCGGCCGAACTGTTGCCGTCGCTGATCGTCGGTCAGGCCGACAGCTATTGCCGCGCGTGGTTGTCCGGGCGAGTGCAGGGCAGTCCGAAGGCTCATCGTGAATTGCTGGCTCAGGCCGCGTGGCGTTCGATACGACGCGACCCCGAACACTGATTTTCCGAGACAAAAAAAGAGCCTCAAGACTCTTTGATGGGGAGGAAGTAGAGCCCGCGAGGCTCAAGATGCGCATGAAGCCAGGTGCAGGCTTGATTGGGGTTCAGAGCACCCGCACCTACGCAACGGCTTGGCGGACCAAGAAGCTGCGTAGCTTCATCGTAGGAAGCCGGGAGGGCGGGCTCAAGTACCGTCAGTCACCTGCTTTGGCGGCGCGGGCGGCGGCTCTTTCGACCATCGCAATGATGGTTGCCAATAGCTCGTCACGGGCCTGTACTGCGCTGATTTCGTCGGTGGCTGCCGCTTGCGACAGCGCTTCAGCGGCGCCGAGCATGGCGCGTAATCCTGCCTGTCCGATCTCTGCGCCTTCAGCGAAAGGCGACAGCACGTTGCGGCACTTCTCCAGGAAAATCGCCTCGTATTCGCGCTTGATCCTCTCCAGTTCCGGCGTGCTCGCCAGGGCCGCAATCACCCCCGGAATCTCGTTGCCCTGAGTCAGCACGCAATCGACATACGCCGTGGCAATCACCGTCGCGATGCCATTCAAGGTCGCTTCGGCATTGGCCAGCGCCGCGTCCATCAGCGCCGTCTGGCGCCGGTCGAAATCCTGGTACAGCGCCGCGAGCAAACCGGCGCGGGTGGTGAAGTGGTCATAGACCACCGGTTTGGTCACGCCGGCTTTTTCCGCCAGGTAGCCGAGAGTCAGGGCATCGGTGCCTTCCTCGCGAATCAGCTGCCAGGCCATGTCGAGCAACTGGCGCTGGCGATCTTCCCGGGACAGGCGGCGACGGGGTTGTGCGGGTTCGGGGATTTCAGTGGTTGACATTGCTTATATACCAAACGTAACTTACTGATGGTAACTTACCAATCGTAGCTTATCGAAAGGATAAGCCCTTGGTCAGCAATCACCAACCGGAGATTTCCCCATGCACGCATTGATTGTTGTAGACCACGATGATCCACGTTCGCTGACACGCGCGTTGGCGCAACAGATTGCCAAAGGCCTGTCGGAAAGCGATCCCTCCAACACCTTCGAAATCGCCGACCTGCACGCCGAAGAATTCGACCCGCGCTTCGGCGTGGCTGACTGGGCGGTGCATCACCGCGAATCCGCGCCACCGGCGGACGTGCTGGCCGAGCAGGCCCGCATTGAACGCGCCGACGCGCTGGTGCTGGTCTATCCGGTGTTCTGGTGGTCGATGCCGGCAATGCTCAAAGGCTGGATCGATCGGGTGTTCAGCAACGGTTGGGCGTACGATTTCGACGGTGATAAGACGCTGAAAAAACTCGGACGACTGCGTGTGCACATGGTCGCACTGGGCGGGGCGGATGCAGGCACCTACGAGCGCCACGGCTACGACACGGCGATGAAAGCGCAGATCGATCACGGCATTTTCGATTATTGCGGGGCGACGGTGGCGGGCTCGGCGTTGTTGCTGGAGTCCGAGTCGAGCGATCCTGCGGTGCAGCTGCAGGCGGCGCGCGAAATGGGCCTCGGACTGTTCCGCTGAAACCGGCGAGGAAGTTATTCAGTGCGCTTGAAGACTAGCGCCTTCAGACCACTTTCAGGATCGACGTCGGGAAACTCCGGCGGATTTTCCAGCCGTTGCTCGAAGCGCAGGCTCGGCGCTTCCTGGGTCACGCCGTCGATCAGGAAGTCGGAACCGAACGATGGATCGTTCATGCAGGCCAGCACCGTGCCCTGTGCCGTCAGCAATTCCGGCAGACGACGCAGCACACGCTGGTAATCCTTGGTCAGCAGAAAGCTGCCTTTCTGGAACGACGGCGGGTCGATGATCACCAGATCGTACGGGCCGCTGTTGATCACCTTGCCCCAGGATTTGAACAGGTCGTGGCCGAGGAAGCTCACCTTGCTCAGGTCATGCCCGTTCAACCGGTGATTGTCGCGGCCCCGGCTCAGGGCCGCGCGGGACATGTCGAGGTTGACCACATGGCTGGCGCCACCTTCGATGGCCGCCACCGAGAAGCCGCAGGTGTAGGCGAAGAGGTTCAGCACCCGTTTGCCCGCCGCCTGTTCACGTACCCAGTTGCGCCCGTAACGCATGTCGAGGAACAGCCCGGCGTTCTGTTTGCGGCCCAGATCCACCCGATATTTCAGCCCGCCCTCGACGATGGTCATCTCGTCGATTTCTTCGCCCAACAGCCATTCGGCGGTGCTCTGCGGCAGGTAACGGTGCTGGATCAACAAAGTGTGGGCGCCGGACTGCTGCCATGGCGCCGAAGCGGTGATTTCCAGCAACAGACGCTTGAGGTCTTCCAGCTGCGAAGTCTCGGGCTCCTTGAACAAGGACACCAGCACCACGCCCTGCAGCCAATCCACAGTGACTTGCTCCAGCCCCGGCCAGCAACGCCCGCGCCCATGGAACAGACGCCGGGTTTCGGCCGGGGCCGAAGTCAGCGCAGTGAGCAGGTGGGCATGGAGAACGGCGAGGGCTTGAGGGTTCATCAATCAGGATCGGCCAGCAAAAGGGCGCGCATTTTAACCGCAATTATGCGCCGGCGACTGCCCGTCGAACGGCTGTTATCGAAAAGACCTGTATCAAAAATGAATTTCTGTAGAAGGTGCTGCTCATACCTGATAAGTAGCGGAATCAAGCCGCTAAATCGTTCATGCAATTCAGGGAGTGCCAGTTCATGTGTCCAATTTCGACGTCGAGCGCGCACCTTCCTGGCGGATTGATTCTGGTAGTCGAGGACGATCCGTTGATTCTGGAGTTTCTTTGCGAAATTCTTCAGGAGGAAGGTTTCAAGGTCGAGCCGCAGACCAGTGCCGATGCGGCCTCGCAATACCTGGAAGAGCACGCGCCGGAAGTGGCGCTGCTGCTGACCGACATCACCATGCCCGGCACCCTTAACGGCGCGGACCTGGCCAATCTGGTCGGCGATCGCTGGCCGGACAAACCGGTGATGGTCATGTCCGGTTATGAAACGCCGGAAACCTCAGGGGTGAAACATCCGGTGGCGTTCATCAAGAAGCCTTGGGCAATCGGCCAGTTGCTCGATTGCGTGGACAGTGCGTTCAAATCCAGGGCGCCGCGTCTGCACTGAAGTGCCTTGCAAGTGCTACATTGCCGGGCATCGTTGCCCGGCCCCTTGCGAGGAAGTGATCTTTTGTCAGCTCACGAGACTATTTTCAACCGCGCGTTCGGCGCGTTCCTGTTCGACATGGACGGCACCGTCCTCAACTCCATCGCCGCCGCCGAGCGGATCTGGTCCGCCTGGGCCGTGCGCCACGGGGTGAACGTCGAAACGTTCCTGCCGACCATCCATGGCGTGCGCGCCATCGACACCATCACGCGTTTGAACCTGCCGGGCGTGGACGCCGAGGCGCAAGCGGCGTTCATCACCACGGCGGAAATCGAAGACGTCGAAGGCATTGTCGAGATTCCCGGTGCTGCGGCGTTTCTCAAGTCGTTGCCGGCGGATCGCTGGGCCATGGTGACCTCGGCGCCACGTGATCTGGCGTTGCGGCGGATGGCGGCGGCGGGAATTCCTGAACCGGTGGTGATGATCACCGCTGAAGACGTGAGCGCCGGCAAGCCTGATCCGGCCGGTTATCGACTGGCGGCCAAACGCCTGGGCCTGGAGCCGGCGGACTGCCTGATTTTCGAAGACGCCACCGTCGGCATCCAGGCCGCTGAAGCCGCCGGTGCGCCGTTGCTGATCATCACCACGACTCACCAGCATCCGCTTGAAACCGCACACGCGACCATCGCCAGTTACCGCGACATTGCGCTGAGCATCGACAGCGACGGCCAGCTGCGCCTGCAACCTCAATAAACCCCGGGCACCAGTCGCCAGCTGCGCGCGCAATAAGCGTCGTATTCGGCGCCGAACTGCGCACGCAGCAGGGCCTCTTCGGCGTGGATGCGGGCGATCAGCGGGATCAGCGTCAGCGCCGCCAGCAACAGGCCGACCACCGAACGAAACGCCAGTGCCCAGCCGATCGCATTGATCACCAGCCCCAGATAACTGGGGTTGCGCAGATGCCGGTAGATGCCTTCGGTGACCAACCTGTGCCCCGGCTGAATCGCCACCAACCCGCTGAACCGATGGCCCAGCACAAACACCGGCCATAAACGCAATCCGCCGCCGACGATAAACAACAGCGCTCCCAGCCAACGGGTGCCTTCGCGGCCGATGGTCCAAAAGCCGATGCGGTCGCAGTAAGCCGGCAGAAAGGCACTGACCAATCCGATTACGGCGAACGCCGGAATCACCCAGCGATTGGCCCGGTCCTCGCGCTCGCCGGTGCTCAGATTCACTTCCGTGAACAGCGACGCCACCACCATGGCCAGCGTGGCCAGGGCCACCACGACCAATGCGCCGTGAGAAAAAAACACCGCCACGCCACCGATGCCCCACATCGCCAGGCCCAGATAGGCGAGGGTGGCGAGCACGGCGACCACGGTCATTTGCGCAGACATTTTCATAGGCACCTCACGGCTGTTCCGTTCAGTGTAGATCCCGGCACGATCCCCGGCGTTTAACCGCTGGCAGCGGCGGAGGGCGGATCAACGGCGTGCGGGCTTTTACTGGCGGTGGCGTATCTTGACCTCCCGGCGCTGGCGGGGGCACGGGATGTGGTGATCATTGTTTGTGGCGGGGTGCGTATCAGTGCGCGATTGGTGGCGGGGTGGGCGCGGTTGGGGGCTTGAGCGAAAGTGGAGGTTATTACTCTTCGACCAATAGTCAGCACCACCGCCATTCCCGCGAGAGAGGTCTATCCTAGGCGGAGCCCTTTTTCGTGCCTACGGTGACCCGCGATGATCAATCTGGCCACGGCCCATCTGCTCACGGACTACAAGACCTGGGCCAATCAGCGTCTGTTCGACAGCCTGCAAGCGCTGCCGGCGGGGGAGACTACAAAGGAGCGCAAGACGGTTTTCAAGAACATGATCGGTACGTTGAACCACATCTACGTGGTCGACCGGATCTGGCAGGCGCACCTCGAAGGGCGCGAGCACGGTTTCACGACGTCCCATGATCTGGTGCACGCCGACCTCGGCGAGTTGCGCCAGGCTCAGCAGCAAGTCGATGGCTGGTATCGCACCTGGAGCGCGCAGCAGACCGAAGCCTCGCTGAACCGCTCGATCGATTTCAAATTTGTTTCCGGCGATGGCGGCACCATGAACGCCGGGGCGATTCTGATGCACGTGATCAACCACAACAACTACCACCGTGGCTGGGTGGTGCAGATGTATTTCGAGATCCCGCAGATGCCGCCGATGACCGACCTGCCGGTGTACCTGCGCGAGGTCGATCCGGGGTTCAAGCCGATCAGTGCGCCTGTGGCGGAAGCGGCGCCGACATGTGATGGGCAATCAGCGAGCGCAACCAGCGTTCCGCCGGATCGTTGTCGTTGACCCCGTTCCAGACCATCGACAGCTCCGAAGGCACGATGTCGAACGGCGGATCGTCGGCGCGCAGCACGCTGCTGCCTTCGATCAGCGCACAAGCGGCGAAATCCGGCACGGTGGCGAGCATGTCGGTGCCGGCCAGAATCGCCCGCAGCGGAGCGAATTGCGGCACTGCCAGCACGACACGACGTGCACGGTTGATTCGCGCCAGATCGCTGTCGATGGCCCCGCCCAGATCGCCGGAAAACGACACCAGCGCATGGGGCCGTTCGCAGTAGTCGTCGAGGGTCAGCGCGCCGGGACGATCATCGCCGCGCAGGATCTTGCAGCGCAGGTCCCGCAGTTTTTTGCGTTTGGCATTGGCCGGCAGTTCAGTGGTGTAACTGACGCCGACGGAAATCTCCCCGGACGCCAGCATCGACGACATCAGCAGGAAATTAACCCGGCGGATGACGACCACCACGTCCGGCGCCTCTTCGCGCAATTGCTTGAGCAACGGCGGCAACAGGCCGAACTCGGCATCGTCCGAGAGGCCAATGCGAAACACGTCGCGGCTGCTCAGCGGGTCGAAATCCTTGGCTCGGCTGACCGCCCCGGAAATGGTGTCCATCGCCGGCTGCAATTCCTTGAGGATCGCCAGCGCCCGCTGGGTGGGCTCCAGCACGCGGCCGTTGCGCACCAGCAACGGGTCGTCGAACAGGTCGCGCAGTTTCGCCAGTGACGCACTGACGGCGGGTTGGCCAAGGAACAGCTTTTCCCCGGCGCGGGTCAGGTTCTTTTCGAACATCAGGGTTTCGAAAATCACCAACAGGTTCATGTCCACGCGACGCAGGTCATTGCGGTTCATGCCGGAAGACTCGCTGGTTTTTTGAGTCTTTTCAGTAAAGCAGCAAAGTCTTTCGCTGTCGGGTCACTGGGCGGGATCGACGCCGGTCAATACCTTGCGAAACGTTTCCACCAGCGGCCGCAGGTTGATCCGGTGCCACGCCGCCCACAACGGTGTGGTGAACGCCAGCCACGGCACTTCCCGCAGCACCACGCCCGGCGGTGCGTTGTGGCTCAGGCCTTTCTGGATCATCGCGATCCCCAGGCCCGAAGCGACCAGCCCCAGCGCGGTAAACGGCTCGGTGGCCTGCATCCGCACATCCGGGGTGAAGCCTGCACGGATGCAGGCGCTGACGAACTCATCGTCGGCCCCTTGGCGCGGCTGCACGCCGATCCATTCCTGATCGGCCAGATCCGCCGGGGTCAGCGACGCCAGTTGGTTCAGCGGGTGTCCTTCGGGCAGCGCCAGCAGCATCGGGTCGTCCAGCACCTGAAAGCCCAGCAGGTCGGGATCGTCGATCGTCGGCGGTTCGCTGACCAGCGCGATATCGAGGCTACGCTGACGCAGGCCTTCCAGTTGTTCGGCGGAACTCAGGTTGTACAGCGCGACATGCACGTTAGGCCGGTCGACCCGCAGTACGCGCAAGGCATTGGGCAAAACCCCGGCGTGCATCGCGTTCTCGATGTAGCCGATGCACAGGCCGCCTTCTTCGCCACGGCCCAAGCGTTTGCCGAGGGATTCCAGGCGGTTGGCGTGGGTCAGCAGGGCGCGGGTTTCGGCGAGAAAGGTCTGGCCGTCGCGGGTCAGGCGTATGCGCTGCTGGCTGCGTTCGAACAGGGTCAGGCCCAGGCGTTCTTCGAGCTGGGCGATCTGTCGGCTCAGGGGCGACTGGGAAATGTGCAGGCGCTCGGCGGCGCGGCCGACGTGTTCTTCCTCGGCGACGGCGACGAAGTAGCGCAATTGGCGGATGTCGATCATGTCAGACCTTCGGGGACTCAAGTGCTGCGGATTATGTCTTGGACGGTCTGAGTGGCGCAATCTAGGATCTGCTCAACGGTCAACACCGACCACGAACTACGAGGACAGCATCATGAGCTTGAAAGACAAACTCCCCGGCCAACTCGGCTTCGGCACCGCGCCACTGGGCAACATGTTTCGCGCCATTCCTGAAGAAGAAGCGCAAGCCACCGTGCACGCAGCGTGGGATGCCGGCGTGCGGTACTTCGACACCGCACCGTTCTACGGCTCGGGCCTCTCGGAAATCCGCCTCGGCGAAGCACTGTCCCGCTACAAGCGCGACGACTATGTGCTCAGCACCAAAGTCGGCCGGGTGATTCTCGATGAAGTCGAAGACGCCGCCGCCCGGGATCTGGGCGAGAAAAGTGGGGTGTTCGAACACGGCCGCCCGAACAATATCGTCAACGACTACGGCGCCGACGCCACGCTGCGCTCGATCGAAGACAGCCTCAAGCGTCTGAAAACCGATCGCCTCGACATCGTCTGGGTCCACGACATCGCTCAGGATTTCTACGGCGATCAATGGCTCGAGTACCTCAATCACGCCCGCACCGGTGCCTTTAAAGTCCTGACCCGTCTGCGTGAAGAAGGCGTGATCAAGGGTTGGGGCCTGGGCGTGAACAAGGTCGAGCCGTGCGAGTTGACGCTGGACCTGACCGAGGCGCAGCCTGACGGCTTCCTGCTGGCCGGCAGCTATACCTTGCTCGACCACGACCGCGCCTTGCAGCGTTTGATGGATTCGGCGCGGGCGCAGAATGTTGAAATCGTGGTCGGCGGCCCCTACAGCTCGGGGATCCTGGCCGGCGGCGCGCACTTCGAATACCAGAAGGCCAGCCCTGAGATCGTGGCGAAGGTCGAGCAGATCAAACGCATTGCTGCGGCCCATGGCGTGGATGTCAAAGCGGCTGCACTACAATTCTCGCTGGCCAATCCGGCCGTGGCAGCCGTGATTCCCGGCGCGAGCAAACCGGGGCGCATCGCTGAAGATGTGGCGGCGCTGTCGGCGGTCATTCCGGCCGGCTTCTGGCAGGCCATGCGTGAAGCGAAACTGGTGTCCGAACGTGCACCATTACCCATCGACGAGGTGAAAGCATGAAGATCGATCTGAGCGGAAAACTGGCGATTGTCAGCGGCAGCACGGCGGGCATCGGTTTGGGCATCAGCCAGTCGCTGGCCGAGGCGGGCGCCACGGTGGTGGTGATCGGTCGCGACGCGGCCAAGGTCGAGCAGGCGCTGGCAAGCATTCGCCACAAGGTGCCGGGGGCGCAACTGCGCGGTCTGACGGCGGATCTGGGCACGGCCGAAGGCGCGCAGAAACTGTTCGCCGCCGAACCGAAAGCCGACATCCTGGTAAACAACCTCGGCATCTACAACGCCGTGGATTTCTTCGACGCGCCGGACGATGAGTGGACGCGCTTCTACGAAATCAACGTGATCTCCGGCGTGCGCCTGTCGCGGCATTACGTGCCGGCGATGGTCGAGCAGGGCTGGGGCCGGGTGATCTTCCTGTCTTCGGAATCCGGCGTGGCCACTCCGGCCGACATGATCAACTACGGCGTGACCAAAAGCGCCAACCTAGCGGTGTCCCATGGCCTGGCTAAACGTCTGGCTGGCACCGGGGTTACGGTTAATGCGATTTTGCCCGGGCCGACCTTCACCGACGGTGTCGAGGAAATGCTCAAGGATGCCGCCGCCGAATCTGGCCGCAGCCTGCGGGACGAGGCTGACGCCTTTGTCCGCCGGGCCCGTCCGAGCTCGATCATCCAGCGCGTGGCGGATGTCGAAGAGGTCGCGCACCTGGTCACCTACATCGCTTCACCGCTGTCTTCAGCCACCACCGGCGCCGCGTTGCGGGTCGACGGCGGCGTGGTCGACAGCCTGACTATCTGAATTTATCGAGAGAGACTTTTTATTTATGGCAACAGCATCAGCAACGATCGACATCCCGGCTTCGGCCGATCAGGTCTGGCAATTGATTGGCGGCTTCAACACCCTGCCGGACTGGCTGCCGTTCATTCCCAACAGCGAACTGAGTGAAGGCGGGCGTGTGCGCACCTTGCAAACCGCTGACGGTGGCGTGGTGGTCGAGCGTCTGGAGACGTTCGATAACGCGGGCAAAACCTACAGTTATTCGATTCTGCAGGCACCGTTTCCGGCCACCGATTATCTGGCGACGATTCGTGTTGAAGCCCAGGGGCAGGGCGCGAAGGTGACGTGGTCGGGGCGCTTCACGGCCAAGGGCGTGAGCGATGAGGAAGTGGTGGCGCTGTTCAGCGGCATCTATCAGGGTGGCCTCGAAGCGCTGCGCGCGAACTATCCCGCCTGAGTTTCTGCAAGAACCCCTTGTGGGAGCTAGCCTGCTAGCGATAACGGTCGATCATTCATATTCATTGACTGACACACCGTCATCGCCAGCAGGCTGGCTCCCACATGGGGAATACATGAAGTTCAGGACTGTGAAATCAAGCTCTGCCGACAATCGAGCACCAGCTTCGCCCCGCCCAGATCGCTGCGCCCCACCTCAAGACTGAACCCATGCAGGTTGACGATCGCTGCGACAATCGACAGCCCCAGGCCAAAGCCATTCTGCAACTGCCCACCCTCGGCGCGGTAGAACCGCTGGAACACCGCCTCCCGTTCGGTCTCGGGAATACCGGGGCCGGAGTCATGCACTTCGATCCGCGTATGCCCTGCATCATTGACCCCGCGCAACACCACCGTGCCACCGGCCGGGGTGAACTTGATCGAATTGCTCAACAGGTTCGCCAGCGCTTCAAACAGCAACGCTCGATCACCGTTCAGCATCGGCAGGGTTTCCGGCATGTTCAGCTCGAAGCGCAACTCGTCGTCTTCAGCCAGCGGCAGATAGAACTCGTGCAATTCCTGCAGCAACAACACCGGATCGAGTTCGACAAACCCCGAGCGCCGCTGACGATCTTCCAGCTCGGAAATCCTCAGCAACCCGCGAAACCGCGCCATCAGCGTATCGGCCTCGGCCAGCACCAGATCCAGTTGCGCCGCTTCCGGCGAACCTTCGCCGGCCTGCTGCTGCATGCGATACAACTGCGCGCGCAAACGGGTCAGCGGGGTGCGCAGGTCATGGGCGATGTTGTCGCACACGCCTTTGACTTCGTTCATCAAGCGCTCGATGCGATCGAGCATGGCGTTGACGATGGCGGCGAGCATGTCCAGTTCATCGCGGCGATTGGACAGCGGCAAGCGGTGGGTCAGGTCGCCGGCGACAATCGACTGGGCGCTGGCCTGGATCGCCCGGATCCGCCGCAGCGGCCGCCGACGCAGCAGATGCCAGCCAATGATCCCCGGCACAATCGTCAGCGACACGCCCCAGAGCAACGCATGCAGAATGATCCTGGTCACCGCGAACAGCGAACCATTGTCGCGCAGCAGCACCAGCCAGCGACCGTCGCGGGTCGGGGTGGCGACTGCGTCGCAGCTGTCGGCGGGCAGGGTCGGGTCGTCGGAGTCGGCGCATTCGCTGAGCATATGGATCTTGCCGTCCAGCGGCAGGCCCTCGGGGATCCTCTGCAGCGCGCCGCCGAGGTAGCGATGCTGGGCGTCGAACAGACCGTAGGCGTCGATGCCACGAATGTCGAAGGTCATGCTGGCGGCGAGCGCGTCTTCCAACTGATCGCCGCGAAAGTGCGAAAACAGATGCTGACGTTGCATCAGCGAATGCTTGGCCAGGTTGTCGAGGTAACCGGAGACCTCGAAGTACATGACCCCCATCAGGATCGCGCTCCAGGCCACGAACAACGAACTGTACAGCGCCAGCAAGCGACTGCTGGAAGAACGCCAACCGTCAGACGGGTTCGGCAATGACATAACCCGAGCCTCGCACCGTGCGGATCAGCGGGACATTGCCCGGCGGGTCGATCTTCTTGCGCAGGCGGCCGATGTGCACGTCGATCAGGTTGGTGCCAGGGTCGAAGTGATAGCCCCAGACCTCCTCGAAAATCATCATCCGCGACAGGATCTGGCCGCTGTTGCGCATCAGGAATTCCAGCAGCTTGTACTCGGTCGGCAACAGCGTCAGCACCTGCTCGGCGCGGCGGGCTTCGTGGCTGATCAGGTCGAGTTGCAGATCCGCCACCTGCAACGTGGTCGGTTGTGCTCCGTTGCTGTTCTGCCGGCGCAGCAGCACTTCGACCCGGGCCGCCATCTCATCGGTGGCGAACGGTTTGGTCAGGTAGTCATCGCCGCCGGCGCGCAAGCCACGCACGCGCTCGTCGACGTCGGAGAGGGCGCTGATCATCAGGATCGGCGTCGCCACGCCCATGGTCCGCAGCGTGGTGACGATGGCCAGGCCATCGAGCTCCGGCAGCATTCGGTCGAGGGTGATCAGGTCGTAGTTGCCGCTGACGGCGCGGTCCAGGCCTTCACGGCCGTTGTCGACCCAGTCCACGTCGAGGCCGTGGCTGCTCAGTTCGGCGACAATTTCCCGGGCGGTCACGGCGTCGTCTTCGATGGTGAGGATGCGAGTCATGGTGGGCCTGCTGGTCTGTTCAAACGCAATGGCAGCATTTTGCCAAGATTTTGCGCCTGCGCTTTAAATTAACTTTCATGTTTTAGCGGATACAAACGCTACGACCGGGCTTTTGTGCCAATGCATAAAACCCGCTGTTATCGAGCCGTTGTTGCAAATTGCATGGTCCTAAGAAGTTCAGAGTTTTTAACTGATTGAATTAAAACGATTTATTTAATGTTGGCGACTGGCACGGTCACTGCAATTCATCTGATGACGAGTTGTAACACCATTTTTCATGCCTGGAGCACTACAACAATGAATAGATCCTCTGATGGGTTTTATCCTGCCTACGAAGGAGAGTCGAGCAACGTCTCGGGCGTGTCCTGGGGCGCGATCTTCGCCGGGGCGGCCGCGGCTGCGGCGCTGTCGCTGATTCTCGTGCTGCTGGGTTTCGGTCTGGGCTTCTCCGCCGTTTCACCGTGGGCCGGGGAGGGCGTCAGCGCCAAAGGCCTGGGCATTTCCACCATCATCTGGCTGGCCGCCACGCAAATCATCGCCTCGGGGCTCGGTGGCTACATCGCCGGTCGCCTGCGGGTTAAGTGGGCCAACATGCACGGTGACGAGGTGTATTTCCGCGACACCGCCCATGGCTTCCTCGCCTGGTGCGTGGCCACGCTGGTCACCGCGACGCTGGTGGTCGGTTCGGTCAGCAGCATCGTCAGCGGCGGCGTGCAGGCCGGTGCGAGTGTTGTTGGCGGTGCGGCCGGTGCCATGACGCAAGCGGCCGGAACCGCAGCGGGCAATACCGACAGTGACCAGTACGGTTACTTCGTCGACAGCCTGTTCCGCGATGATCGTCCCGCCGCTGTCAGCGATGACGCCGCCCGTGGCACCGTGACCCGGATCTTCGCCCAGAGCCTGGCCAACGGTCAGCTCAGCGCCGAAGATCGTACCTACCTCGCCCAACTGGTCGCTCAGCGTACCAACCTGACCCAGGCTGACGCCGAACGTCGGGTCGATGAAATCTACGCCCGCACCCAGAAAGCAATCGCCGACGCCAAGGTGAAAGCGCAACAAGCCGCCGACACCGCCGCCAAAGTCGCTGCCTGGACCTCATTGTGGATGTTCATCGCGCTGCTGGCCGGTGCGTTCTTCGCCAGCCTTTCGGCCACCTTCGGCGGTCGCCGCCGGGATGCGGTCGAGTACGTCGAAGTCGAAACCTACACCACGACCACGCTGCCGCCAGTCCGTTAATCAAGGAGACTCACCATGCGCTCACTACTGCTGTTTTTCCTCGGCGTACCGATCCCGATCATCATCCTGATCGCCCTGTTCGTGCACTGATTCCTTGAGGCATATGCCTTGGCCGCTTCAACCTTCGGGTTGAAGCGGCTTTTTGCTTTCTGCGCAGTGTCGAGGTCGCAGAACCGTACAGTCATTTCCATGGCCTGGATCAATATTCGTCGGCGCAATATCCCCTACCGTGAAATTTCCAGGCCCTTGCCGCTGGATCGACTACATTGCTTGCGCGCACTTTGCTGCGCGAGCAAAACCCGCCTGCCGGCCCGATAGAGAGCGATAACCCCCACGAGCCGGCGAGGTGTAGTGCAGCAAGGAGCTGTTTCAACCTCACCTGAACTTTTCACGGATGATCATTGCAATGCACTGCCTAGAAAGAACCTTCGATATCCAGCCTTTGACGCAGGCGGATATGACTGTCCACGTCAACGGCCAGCCGGTCAGCGCTGCCATCGGCGAAACCGTGCTCAGCGTCATTCAGTCCCTCGGCGTGCGCCAGGTCGCGCGCAACGATCACAACCAGATCAGCGGTGCCTATTGCGGCATGGGCGTGTGCCAGTGCTGCCTGGTGAAAATCAACGGTCGGCACAAGCGCCGCGCCTGTCAGACCGTGGTGCGCGACGGCATGCTGATCGAAACCCAGGTCAACCGCATTCACGGGCAGGAGGTGGTATGAGCCTCAATCCGGTAATCGTCGGCGGTGGTCCGGCGGGCATGGCGGCGGCCATCGAACTGGCCCGGCACGGGGTGCGCTGCACCTTGCTTGAAGAAGCTTCGCGCCTGGGTGGCGTGGTCTATCGCGGGCCGCTGCGTGATGGTGTGCAGCTGGATTACCTGGGGCCGCGCTATGCCGAGGCGCTGGGCAAACTGCACGGCGATTTCCAGGAGCAGTCCGGGCTGATCGACGTGCGCCTCAACCATCGCGTGGTCGGCGCCGAAGGCACGCGCTCGCTGGTGGTGCTGGACGGCGACGAGCGTCTGCACGAAATCGAATACCCGCAATTGCTGCTGGCCGCCGGTTGCCATGAGCGCAGCGTGCCGTTTCCCGGCTGGACCTTGCCCGGTGTGATCATGCTCGGCGGCCTGCAATTGCAGATCAAAAGTGGCGTGGTCAAACCGCAGGGGCCGGTGGTGATCGCCGGCACCGGGCCATTGTTGCCGCTGGTGGCGACCCAGTTGCATGCGTCGGGCGTGAGCGTGGCAGGGGTCTACGAGGCCTGCGCGTTCGGCAAGATCGCCAAGGAAAGTCTGGCGCTGCTCAACAAGCCGCAGCTGTTCCTCGATGGCTTGAGCATGCTCGCCTATCTGAAACTGCACGGCATCCCGATGCACTACGGCTGGGGCGTGGTCGAAGCGCATGGCGAAGGCGAACTGAAAAGCGTCAGCGTGGCGCCATATTCGGCGACGTGGGAGCCGGACATGAGCCGCGTTGAGCGCTTCGAAGCGAAGACGCTGGCGGTCGGTTACGGCTTCATTCCGCGTACGCAACTGAGTCAGCAAATGGGCCTGGATCACGGCTTCAGCGACGACGGTTACCTGCGCGCCAATGCCAACATCTGGCAGCAAAGCAGCGAGCCCCACGTGCACCTGGCCGGTGACATGGGCGGGATTCGCGGCGGCGAAGCGGCGATGCTCGCCGGCAAGATCGCCGCCACTTCGATCCTGCTGCAACGCGGCGTGCTGGAAGAAGAGCTGGCGCGCGTCCGTCGCGACCGCTACTTGGGCAAACTCAAAGCCATCGTGCGTTTCCGCGCAGCGGTGGATCGCTACACCGAACGCGGCGTCGGGCAGACCGCCTTGCCGGCGGCCGACACGGTCATCTGCCGTTGCGAACACGCGACTCGCGCCGACATCGACCGTGCGCTGGAGCAGGGCGTGCAAGACATCGCCAGCCTGAAAATGCGCACTCGCGTGAGCATGGGCGACTGCCAGGGTCGGATGTGCGTCGGCTATTGCAGCGACCGTTTGCGTCAGGCCACCGGGCGCCAGGATGTCGGCTGGCTGCGGCCGCGTTTCCCGATCGATCCGATTCCTTTTTCAGCATTCCAGTCCCTCGGCACGGAGGCCGTTTCCCATGAGTAAGTTCTATGACGTGGTCATTGCCGGCGGCGGTGTGATCGGCGCGTCCATCGCCTACCAATTGTCCAAGCGCAAAGGCCTCAAGGTCGCGCTGATCGACGCCAAGCGCCCCGGCAACGCGACCCGCGCTTCGGCCGGTGGCTTGTGGGCCATCGGCGAGTCGGTGGGGCTGGGCTGCGGGGTGATTTTCTTCCGCATGATGTCGGCCAACCGCAAGCGCGAAACCCAGGGCGCGGCGGTGGCAGTGGACGCCAGCACGCCGCACATTCTGCCGCCGTCGTTCTTCGATTTCGCCTTGCAGTCCAACGCGCTGTACCCGGCGTTGCACCGTGAGCTGCGCGACAACCACGGGATGGATTTCAAGTTCGAAAAGACCGGGCTCAAGTTCGTGATCTATGACGATGAAGACCGGTTGTACGCCGAGCACATCGTCGGCTGCATTCCGCATCTGGCCGATCAGGTGCGCTGGCTGGATCAGGCGGGATTGCGCGAGTCCGAGCCGAGCGTCAGCCATGAAGCGCGCGGGGCGCTGGAGTTTCTCTGCGACCATCAGGTCAGCCCGTTCCGCCTGGCCGACGCCTACACCGAAGGCGCCCGGCAGAATGGCGTGGACATGTTCGTCAACACCAACATCACCGGCGTGTTGCATCACGGCACGCGGGTGACCGGGGTGCAGACGGCTGAAGCCGGGGTGTTCCACTGCAAAACCCTGATCAACGCCGCCGGCGCCTGGGCAGCGGACTTGAGTGAGTGGGCCACGGGCATCCGGATTCCAGTGAAACCGGTGAAAGGCCAGATCCTGCTGACCGAACGTCTGCCGAAAATCCTCAACGGCTGCCTGACCACCAGCGATTGCTACATGGCGCAGAAGGACAACGGCGAAATCCTGATCGGCAGCACCACCGAGGACAAAGGCTTCGACGTCACCACCACCTGGCCGGAAATCGCCGGACTGGTGCAGGGCGCCGTGCGTTGTTTGCCGGAACTGGCGGATATCAACCTCAAGCGCACCTGGGCCGGGCTGCGGCCGGGCTCGCCGGACGAGTTGCCGATTCTCGGGCCGATGGCCGGGGTAGAGGGGTATCTCAACGCCTGCGGGCATTTCCGCACCGGCGTGCTGACGTCGGCGATCACCGGGGTGTTGCTGGACAAACTGGTCAACGATGAACCGCTGCCGCTGGACATCACGCCGTTTCTGGCGGATCGGTTTGAAGTGGCGCCGGCCAAAGAAGAGAGGGAGCTGGAGATAGCCTGAACTTGTGGGAGCCAGCCTGCTGGCGATGAGGCCGGTTCAGCCACCCTTGATGGTGGCCGAGCTGTCGCAATCGCCAGCAGGCTGGCTCCCACATTTGGAACTCTGCAACCTTCAGGACTGGCCCGATTGTTCTTCCAGTTGATCCGACTCGAACAACCGGGCCAGTTCCGCCCGCGCTTCCTGGGCGGTCTGCAGGACTTTGGCCGCGTCGTCGTACACCGCGTGTTGAGCTTCCAGCACCTGTTCATCATGGTGCTTGAAGCGCTTGATCCGCGCATCGGCCTGGGCCTGGGTCAAACCGAGGCCAACCAGCGTACGGCGGCTCATTTCGAGGCTTGAGTAATAGGTCTCCCGAATCGGATCAGCCCCCACATCCACCAACCGATGCACATGCTGCCGGTTACGCGCGCGGGCGATGATCTTCATGTGCGGGTAGAGCTTGCGCACGATCTCGGCGGTCTTGATGTTGGTTTCCGGATCGTCCGTGGCAATCACGAAATACTCCGCTTCCCCGGCCTTGGCCGCACTAAGGATTTCCGGACGCATCGGGTCACCGTAGAACACCGGCACGCCACCAAAACTGCGCGACAGTTCGATAGTCTCCACCGAGGTATCCAGCGCCACGAACTTGATGTTCTGCGCCCGCAGGATCCGCGCCACGATCTGGCCCATCCGACCCATACCGGCGATCACCACTCGTGGGGTTTCGGTCTCGATCTGGCGGAATTTCTCCGGCACTTCCACCGGCTGCACCTTCGGGCTGACCAGTCGTGCGCAGACCAACAGCAACAGCGGCGTGACCGCCATCGACAGGGTGATAGTCAGCACCAGCAGGTCATACAGGCGCGGTTCGAACAGCCCCTGATCGCGACCGATCTTGAACACCACAAACGCAAATTCACCGCCCGCCGCCAGCACGATGCCGAGGCGAATCGCGCTGACCTTGTTCAACCCGCCGGCCAGACGCCCGACCACAAACAGCAGCGGCAACTTCAGGGCGATCAGCAGCAGCGTCAGCCCCAGCACCGTGATCGGCGCGCTGAGCAGCAGACTGAGGTTGGCGCCCATGCCGACACTGATGAAAAACAGTCCCAGCAGCAGGCCCTTGAACGGCTCGATCTGCGCTTCCAGCTCATGGCGATATTCCGAATCCGCCAGCAGCAGGCCCGCAAGAAACGCGCCCAACGCCATTGACACACCGACCATGTCCATCAGCCACGCGGTGCCGATCACCACCAGCAACGCGGTGGCGGTGGAGACTTCCGGCAGACCGGTTTTCGCCACGATGCGGAACACTGGACGCAACAGGTAACGTCCACCGATCACCACCACCGCGATGCCGCCGAGCACCTGCAAACTGTGGCGCACGTCGTCGGCGGTGCTGGTGTGGTGATCGACCCCCGCGAGCATCGGCACCAGCGCGATCAGCGGGATCGCGGCGATGTCCTGGAACAGCAGAATCGCAAACGCCAGACGACCGTGGGGGCTGGTCAGCTCCTTTCGCTCGGCGAGGCTTTGCAACCCGAACGCGGTGGACGACAGCGCCAGACCCAGGCCCAAGACAATCGCGCTGTTCAACGGCTGACCGAACACCGACAACGCCAGCACCCCGATCACCGAACCGGTCAGCAGCACCTGCGCCAGACCCACGCCGAACACCGATTTGCGCATCACCCACAAACGTCGCGGCGACAGCTCCAGACCGATGATGAACAACAGCAGCACCACGCCCAGTTCCGAGATATGGCTGACGCTTTGCGGATTGCCGATCAGGCCCAGCACCGATGGGCCGATGATCACCCCGGCAAACAGATAACCGAGCACCGCGCCCAGTTGCAGGCGCTTGGCCAGGGGAACGGTAAGCACGGCGGCGAAGAGAAAGACGACGGCGGCTTGTAACAGATTGCCTTCATGGGGCATGAGCGGAACTCCAGTAACGCGGTACGGCGGGGGCGACAAGGATAAAGGTTGCAACGATTCAAGATCCACCGCAGATCCTGATGTGGGAGCGGGCTTGCTCGCGAAGGCGGTGTGTCATTCCGCAGATCAGTTGCCTGACGACTTCTTCGCGAGCAAGCCCACTCCCACAAGGGAGACTGAGATGATCCCAGGCTATGTGAACACTCCAGGGCAGCACATGCTTGAGCAGATGTGCTTCTGTAATAATTTGCATCAATTGGTTACATTTATAGCCTCAGCGAATCAATTCCTTTCGAGTCTTCCATGGCCATCAACTTCGACCTCAACGACCTGCAAGCCTTTCGCGCCGTGGTCGAGCAGGGCAGTTTCCGCAAGGCCGCCGACACCGTGCGCCTGTCGCAACCGGCCCTGAGCCGGCGCATCGAAAAGCTCGAAGACGCCCTCGGCGTGAAGCTGTTCGAGCGCACCACGCGCAAGGTCAGCCTGACCCAGGCCGGACGCGGTTTCATGCCGAGCGTCGAACGTTTGCTCGACGATCTGGACGTCGCGTTGCTGGGCATCAGCGAAGTCGCCTCGAATCGGCAGGGCCACGTAACCGTTGCCTGCGTGCCGTCGGCGGCGTACTACTTCATGCCGAGCGTGGTCGCCCGTTATCACCGGCAGTTTCCGCGCATCAAAGTCAAAGTCCTCGATTCCAGCGCCCACGACGTGCTGAGCGCGGTGGTCAACGGCGAGGCGGATTTCGGTCTGAGTTTCATGGGCACCCAGGAGGCGGGCGTGGATTTCGAACCGCTGGTGCAGGAGAGCTACGTCGTTGCCTGTCGCCGCGATCATCCGCTGGCCGGGCGCAGCAGCGTGACCTGGGACGAGTTCTACCGGCAGGATTACATCTCGCTCGACAAAACCTCGGGCAACCGTTTTCTGCTGGATCAGGCCTTGGCGAAAGTGGTGCCGCAGCGCCCGAGCATCTGCGAGACGCGGCATGTGACGACCATGATCGGTCTGGTGGAAGCGGGGTTGGGTGTGGCGGCGGTGCCGCTGATGGCGATGCCGGCGGCGGATCATCCGATCCTGACGCGGGTGCCGCTGACCGAGCCGCAAGTGATGCGCAGCGTCGGCATCATCAAACGCCGGGGTCGTACGCTGACCCCGGCGGCACTGGAACTGGAGCGGCTGGTGGTGGAGATGAAAGTCCAGCCGCCAACCGTCAGCGCTTGACCGAGTCGAGCCCGGTGGCCTGCACGTCGGCCTGGGCGGCAGGTGCGGCCAGATAAGCGAGCAACGCCTTGGCTTCCTGTGGATGCTGCGCACCCACCGGAATTCCTGCTGCAAACCGGGTCACCGACTGCACCGATTCAGGAATCTTCGCCACAAAACTCACTCCCGGCACCGGCAGCAATTCGCTGACCTGCTGGAAGCCCAGTTGATAGTCGCCGGTGGCGACCACCGAGCCCACCGGGATTTTCGGGATCATCTTCGCCTTGGGTTTCAGCTGATCTTCAATGCCGAGTTTCTTGAACAATTGCTGCTCGATGTACACGCCGCTGGCGCTGTCGGAGTAGGCCACCGACTGGGCGTCGAGCAGGGTTTTCTTCAGGGCGTCGACGTTGCTGATGTCCGGCTTCGGCGCGCCTTCGCGCACCACCAGGCCGATTCGCGAGTCCGCCAGTTCCACCCGCGACGCCGGGTCGACCTTGCCTTGCTTGATCAAGTCATCGAGGGCATAGCCGACCATGATCACTACGTCAGCCTTTTCGCCACGGGCGAGGCGATTGGGGATTGCCTCCGGCGCCTTGCCCATCGACGGACCGAGTTGGGTGTCCAGCGTGTTGCCGGTGGCGGCGGCGAATTTCGGCCCGAGGATCTTGTAGGCGGCGGTGAAACCACCGGAGGTCATGACGCGCAGTTCTTCGGCCTGGGCCGCAACGTTGAACGCAAGACCGGCGAGCAGGGCTGTAACGGTAAACAGTTTTTTCATGGTGATGTTCTCAGGCAGTAACAGGTTGCAGACGACCGCCGGCCCGGCGATACAGATAAAGCGTGGCGCACAATGCACACAGTGCGCCGATGCTCATCCAATAACCCGGTGCGGCTTTGTCGCCGGTGTACTCAATCAGGAAGGTCGACATTGCCGGGGTGAACCCGCCGAACACGGCAGTGGCGAGGCTATAGGCCAGGGAGAAACCGGCCACCCGCACTTCCACCGGCATGATTTCGGTCAGCGCCGGGATCATCGCGCCGTTGTACAGACCGTAGATAAACGACAGCCACAACAGCGACAGCAGCATGTGGCTGAAGCTAGGCGCCTGCACCAGATACGACAGCGCTGGATACGTGGTGGCCAGCGCCAGCAGCGCCATGGCGATCAGCACCGGACGGCGGCCGACGCGATCGGACAATGCACCGCCAATCGGCAGCCAGAAGAAGTTGGAAACACCCACCAGCAGCGTCACCAGCAACGCATCGGAAGTGCTCAGGTGCAGCACGGTTTTGCCGAAGGTCGGTGCGTACACGGTAATCAAGTAAAACGCGGTGGTGGTCAGGGCAACCATCAGCATCCCGCCCAGTACCACGCCCCAGTTCTGGCCGAGGGTGCGGAACACTTCCTTCATGCTCGGGCGATGTTTGCGAGCGGCGAACTCTTCGGTTTCCGCGAGATTGCGCCGCAGAAAGAAGATGAACGGCACGATCATGCAGCCAACGAAAAACGGAATCCGCCAGCCCCAATCGGCGACGGCTTGCGGCGCCATCCACTGGTTCAAGCCATAACCCAGCGCTGCGGCGACGACGATCGCCACCTGCTGACTGGCCGACTGCCAGGCGGTGAAAAAGCCTTTGCGACCGGGTGTGGCGATCTCCGAGAGATACACCGAAACCCCGCCCAGCTCTGCACCGGCGGAGAAGCCTTGCAGCAGGCGGCCGATCAACACCAGTGCCGGGGCAAACAGGCCGATGGTTTCGTATCCGGGCACCAGCACAATCAATATCGTGCCGCTGGCCATGATCGACAGGGTGACGATCAAACCTTTGCGACGACCGACGTCATCGATGTACGCGCCGAGCACGATGGCCCCCAGCGGACGCATCAAAAAGCCTGCGCCGAACACCGCAAAAGTCATCATCAGGGACGCGAACTCACTGCTCGCCGGAAAGAACACCGCCGCGATCTGCGTGGCGTAGAAACCGAACAGAAAGAAGTCGAACTGTTCGAGGAAGTTACCCGAGGTCACCCGGAAAATGGCGCCGGCCCGCGAGCCGCCGTGTGGGATTGAGGCTGTCATAGAAAAGTACTCCACCGCTTTTATGACGTGCGCGACGGGGAGGCGGCGCACGGTTCTTATTGGGGCGGATAGTGGCGCGCAGGGATCGATTTGTTAATTGCATTGTTGGCATGGATTGATGCGCTATGCAGATCAATGGCGTGCTATGGCAGCTGTTTCGGCGGCGCTGCCCGTATGGTTCTGGCTACCATCGAGTCTTGCGCTGGTGCGGCGATGCTCACAAAAGCCCCGTCCCAGTCAGGGTCTATCCTGCGAATGCGTTCACGCAGATCCGGATGGCCCGAGAGCAGATGAGCGCTGGAAGTGCCAGGGCCGAAAAACAGGTGGCTGAACTCGGCGGCGCGGGCTGCCTTGAGGGTCGAGCCCATTTTATACCCGCCGATTTTCTTCAGTGCCCCGGCGATACTGTCGGGGTTGCGGGTGTATTGCACGGCGGTCGCATCGGCCAGGAATTCGCGTTGCCGGCTGACCGCAGCCTTGATCAGGTTGCCGAAGAACGTCCCGGAGAATCCGACAATGCACAGTGCAGTGCCAAACATACTGGCCAGAATGGTCGGCTGTTTACGATTGGCAGATGAGTGTGGTGTGTCCTCAAGACAGCGCAAGAGATGGTTTCCCGCCAGCCCGATCACCATGATCCCGTGGACGACCGCGACCAGTTGAGTGTTCAGGCGCATGTCGCCGTTATAGATGTGGCTGAATTCGTGGGCGATCACGCCTTGCAGTTCATCGCGTGACAACAGGCTTATCGCACCTTGAGTGACGCCGATCACTGCATCCTGAGGGGTGAAACCGGCGGCAAATGCATTGATGCCCTGATCCGGCAACAGGTACACGCAAGGAACGGCGGTGCCAGAGGCCAAGGCCATTTCCTCCACCACGTTGACCAGGCGGCGCTCTTCCAAAGTCCGCGCGTCATGGTTGATCAGACGACCACCCAAACGGCGCGCGACCACTTTTCCGCCCCCTGTCAGTTCGACGTATTTGAACAGTCCGCCGAGCAACACAACAGCCGTTACCAGCGCTGCAATGATCGCGAAAAACTGCCAGTTTTCCGCCAGATCCTCGAGCGTTTTGCCGTACGAGATCGGCAGAATCAGGAGCATGAAGGACACGAGAATCAAGCCGAGTACGGCGAGAAACATCAAGATCACGAGCTGCACCGAGCGACGTTTGGCCCGGCACTGTTGTTCAAAGAAATTCATCTGACCATCCGTGGACGTGGAGGCTGAATCAATCCGCGGTTGCCGCCATCTGATCTGGCACCGGTTTGCCCGCTGCGGCAGCCGTCGTAAAACTCCCGTCCCACTGCGGATCGATCCGACGAATCCGTACGCTCAGATCAGGGTGGGTCGCAAACATCCGGCTCAGCAAACCTGAGCCGCCGGTGCTGAAAAATAAATGACTGAACTCGGCGGCACGGGGCGAGCTGATCACCGAGCCTTGTGCATGGGCGCCGATTTTTTTCAGGGCACCGACAATGCTTTGCGGATTGCGCGTGTACTGCACCGCGCTGGCATCAGCGAGGAACTCACGCTGACGACTGACAGCCGCCTTGATCAGATTGCCGTACAGATTCCCGATAAACCCGGCCACGCACAGTGCGAAACCGAGCGCAAAAACCACCAGCATCAACCGCACGTCGCGTTTGTCGCGCTTGAGCAGGCTGACCATTATGTAAGTGCCAGCCAGCCCCAGCACCAACAGGCCGTGCACCACCGCCACCAGTTGCGTGTTGAGGCGCATGTCCCCGTTGAAAATGTGGCTGAATTCATGGGCGATCACCCCTTGCAGTTCTTCTCGTGTCAGCAGCTTCACCGCGCCACGGGTCACACCAATCGCCGCGTCCTCCGGTGTAAATCCGGCCGCGAAGGCGTTGATGCTTTCGTCGGGCAACAGATACACCGCTGGCATGCAGGTGCCGGAGGCAATCGCCATTTCTTCGACGACGTTCATCAACCGCTGCTCGTCCAGGGTTCGCACATTGCCATTGAGCAGGCGGCCAGCCAGTTTCTCCGCGACGACTTTGCCGCCCGCGCGCAGTTGCCGATATTTGAGCAGACCGCCAATCACCACGATGCTGCTGATGAACGATGCGATAACGGCCATTGCCAGAAACGCATCCGCCAGCGTGCCGGTCCCGCTCAGGTAATCCTCAAAACCATTGAAGACGAAGGGCAGGCTGGTCATCCCGATCAGCATGACAATCGCCAGAATCATCAGGTAAACCAGCCGTGACGTTTGGTTTCGGGCCTGGGTTTGTCGTTCAAAAAAATTCATCGGGCCATCCATGGAGAGAAGAAGTCAGAAAGAAACGTTGGGCGCGGTCTTGATGGCCAGCGTATCGGCGAACTTCAACGGAACCGCATCCTCGCGATGGCCAAAACTGGCCGCCAGCAGCACCGCCGGAAAACTCTGCTTGAGCGTGTTGTAGGTCATCACCGCGTCGTTGAACGCCTGGCGCGCGAAGCTCACCTTGTTTTCGGTGCTGCTCAGCTCTTCACTCAGTTGTTGCATGTTCTGCGACGCCTTGAGTTCCGGATAAGCTTCCAGCGTCAGGTTCAATCGACCCACCGCGCTGCTGAGTGCGCTGTCCGCCAGCCCCAATTGCGCGATGTTCTGGGCGCTGCCCGGTTTCGCCTGTGCAGCCTCAAGTCCGGCCACTGCGGCATTGCGCGCGGCGATCACCGCTTCGAGGGTTTCGCGCTCATGGGCCAGATAACCCTTGGCGATGCTGACCAGATTGGGGATCAGGTCATAGCGGCGTTTGAGCTGCACTTCGACCTGGGCAAATGCGTTCTTGATCTCGTTGCGCCGGGCAACAAGTTTGTTGAAAAGACTGACAGCGTAGAGCCCCAGAAGCGCCAGCAACACCAGATTGACGATGAGATAGATTTTCACGGTGATGTCCTTGTTCACTCTGTGGGGGCGCGCGATCTTATCGCAAATGGATGCCGTTGACTGTATTGGCCCGGTGGCGGGTTAGCCCGGATCGCGTTCCGGAGCGTGGCTACAATCTCAACTTCCATCAATAAACAAGGAATGATTCCGGAACTCAGCAGTCGGAGTTCAGGTATCACACATCTGAAGGAGGTTCACCGATGAACAACAAGACCCTAATCGCCAGCCTGGCCCTCGTCGCCGGCATCGCCGGGATCAGCCCTCTCGTTCAAGCGGCGCAAACCTCGAACGATACCGTCGAACAATCACCGACCGGCAACCGCGAACTGAACGTCAACGACCGCGCCCCGGATATCTACCAGCGCAGCGAAAAAGCCATCAAAAACTGGAAACAGAAAGGCCTCAAGCAGCCGGAACCGCAGGCGCAGTGGGTGCAGATCAATGACAAATACGTGATGGTGATGATCACCAACGGGACGATTGTCGCGATTCAGCCGGTGGAGCGCTGACCTCAAGCAACAATTGGCCATGGACGGTTGATTGCATTCGAGCGCCGTTCCGGTAAAACGCGAGGGGCGTTTCGAGTGACTGGATGTCAGGAGCAAATCGTTGAACAAGAAACCCCTTTATCGCAAAGAAAACACCACCGCCCACAACGTTTGGCGCAACAACCCGGGCGGGCATTATCGGCATCAGCGAAACACCAAGGCTGAAATCCACAGCGAGGCTGCACGCGGTTCGATGCATGGCATCAAGCATCATGGCTACGATTACACGCCGTTGTTTCGCTTTCTGTTGTCGCGTGTCGGCGGTGATTGGGACGAGATTTTCAGTGAGGCGGTGTCGCGGCTGGATCGGCAGGAACCGGTGTTCTGGATGGTCGCTCTGCATGAACACGAGCGAAGGGATGTGGTGGGGGTGGGTGAGTCCAGCATCTACAGCGGGTTATACGTCGATGAGAACAAGCGCCTGCAAATCGTAAATCCCGCCCTGAAAGCCGAAGACATGACGCCTACGTGCCAGTGCTGCACGCATACCTTTAATGGCGTTGTATTCGGCACGCCCGAGCGCTGAAAATTCAATCAGCCCGGTCATGACTCAGCGCCTGTCCGCCACACAATCCTCATTCGCGGTCAACACCGGAAACAGCGGTAACCTTGGGTCAAACGGTTGCCAATGGCCGGCATTTCTGGGAAAACGGCGGCCAGCGGAACAATAGAGCGAATGTTATGAATGATGAACTGCAGATAATCGATCTTCAGACCGGAGACGGAAAAGCCGCCGTCAAAGGCGCGTTGATCACCACCCAATACACCGGTTGGCTGGAAGACGGCACCGAATTCGATTCGTCCTGGAGCCGGGGCAAGCCGTTTCAGTGTGTGATCGGCACCGGTCGGGTGATCAAGGGTTGGGATCAGGGGATCATGGGGATGCAGGTTGGCGGCAAGCGCAAACTGCTGGTGCCGGCGCATCTGGGTTACGGCGAACGGACGATGGGCAAGATTCCGCCGAATTCGAATCTGGTGTTTGAGATTGAGTTGCTTGAGGTTTTGACGCGGGAGGATTGATTGCCCGTTTCATCGCTGAAGTCTTAAAAACCCGCTGCCTCCCTTCACGGAGACAGCGGGTTTTTCTTGCCTTGTGCGCAGGTTATTACGCAGCCATTGCCATCTCATCCAGCGTCGCGGCAACCGTGCCGGTCAGGCTTGGGAACCTGCGTTTTACGCTGGCGAGTGCCGGCAGCAGGCGGTTGCGGTCCAGTTCGCCATGGTCCCGGGCAATCTGGACGAGGGCGGTGAGGGCGGCGCTGACGATGGATTTCCGTTCGCTCTCGAGCAGTAGCAGACAGGCTTTCTGGGCCCATTGGCTGTCTTTCTCGTTGAGGCCGATGGAGATCAGGGCGGCGACGATGTGTGCATCGGATTTGCTTTCCATGGGTGTTCCTCAGGTCGTGGCATCGAGAGTGTCCAGCGCCCGGTTCACCGCGAGTTCGCCACACATCACCACTTGGGCGATGCCCAGCACGGTGCTGCGGTAGGGCGGGTCCAGCAGCGCGGCGAAGTCGCTGAGCATCACGCTGGCCGAAGTCATCGATTCGCAGGCGTGGGCCAGCAGGGCATGCTGATCCAGGTCGGGGGCGACGAGGAACATGCGGCCGGGGCAGTGTTGTTTCGGGGCGGTGGGTTTCAGGTAATGGTCGAGGGCGCGCTCGGCGGCTTCGTGGAGTTTTTTTGAGTCGGTTGTGGAGTAGGGAGAGGTTGGGTCGGATTCGTTGGGTACGTCAGTTTCGGGTGGATTAGGCGTAGGTTTGAACATTTTGGTGGTATCCGTAAATGATGCTGACACCACCTTGCGACTAAACAGTGAGGTGGCAGCTGTACGCAGGTTAGTCGACCGGGGAACACACCAAACCCGGTGCACCCGAAGGTGCCCTGCGCACGGCCGCCATAGAGTGCAGATATGCGAAATATCTGACTGGATGGAGCTTGTGCATGGTTTGTGGTTCCCGAGCGACTAAACCCGTTCACTGACCATTCAGTGATGCGAATCAAGTTACTGGCAGGCCCCAAGCCGCACAAGCCGGCGGATTCTGGCGTAGTTGTAGGCAAAGGCGCAAGGCGATGTAGCCTCTCGGATGAGGGCAAAATGATGCTTCATTTTTCAGTCCGCCATCGCGAGCAAGCTCGCTCTCACAGAGTTGTGCGTTCTCTCAAATTCCCTGTGGAAGCGAGCTTGCTCGCGATGGCAAATGTTCATGCACCGACAATGCTGAACATCGGAATTCGTCCATTCAGCGAAGGCCGGTAGTGCCACGCGAGTCTTCCCGGATCAATGTCGCGGGCGAGGATTTCGGTGAGCGTGGCGCTGGCGATCGTCATTGCCAGCATCTGTCCGGGACATTGATGCCGACCGCTGCCGAACGTGAAACTGCGACGATTCGGGCGATCCGGCATAAAGCGATCCGGGTTTTCATTGAGTGCCGGGTCGCGATTGGCCGAGGCCAGCAGCACCAGAATCACATCGCCGGCTACCAGCCGCACGCCGTCGATTTCGCAGGTGTTCGCCACAAATCGGCGGGTGTTCTGCACCGATGGATCGAAGCGTTGGACTTCAGCCAGTAACGAATCCACTGACGCCGCGCGTAATTCAGGCAAACGCTGTAAAGCCACCAACGCATTGCCGATAAGCCCGGCAGTGGCCTCGAACGTCTGTGAACAGAGGCCGATCAGGTTGGCGAGCAGCACGTCTTCATCGCCGACAAACCGCTGGCGAATGTCGGCGAGAAACGGGTTCGGATCCGCCAACATTTCAATGAAATACCCGCGCAATTGCTCCGCCGCCCGATGCGCTGCCGCCAGTTGCAGGTCATTGCTCAACGGCGACAGACACGCCGCGAAATCCGCCGTCAGTTCACTGATTACGCGTGCCTGCGCCGGGGTGAATCCGAGCAGCGATGCAACCACGCACACCGGGCCGCGAAACATGGCGTTATAGAGGCCGTCGGCATCGTTCGTTATCAGCCGCGCGGACACCAGTGCGCTGACTTCTTCCCGATCAAACAGCCCCAACGACGGCTCGATGGCCGAACGCGGGCAGCGCTGAGCTTCGCCGTCATTCATGCGCATCAACTGGCCGAACACCTTGCCCGCCATGCCATCGGCGATGGCTTTGGGCACCGGCTCCTGCACCGGACGCACCCGGCAATCCGGATGCGCCAGCACCGCGCACACCGCCCGGGCGCTGCTGGCGACCCACAGTTTCAGTCCGTGATGAAAAGTCAGCCCGCCCGCCGCGCGCAGTTCGGCGTAATAGGGGTAGGGGTCGGCGTGAGTCGCAGCGATGATCGGGTCCATGGATCGCAACCTTGTCGGTGGGGAAAGTGTTGCTACTATCTCCAGTCCTTGAGGGCGATGATTCGTCCGGGAGCGAAATATGCACGCAGAACATCAAGACATTGGCGTTTCGCAAGTGGCCGCCGCCATCGCGGAACCGGCGCGGACCAAAATGCTGTGTTCGCTGATGGACGGCCACGCCCGAACCGCCACAGAGCTGGCGACCCTCGCCGACGTCAGCGCCTCGACCGCCAGCGCGCACCTGTCCAAGCTCAAGGACCTGGCGCTGGTGCGTCTGCATGTACAAGGCCGCCACCGTTATTACAGCCTCGCCGACAAGCGCGTGGCCCAGGCGCTCGAAGCGCTGATGGTGATCGGTCAGAACCCCGAGCCGACCTTCAAACCGCACACGCCGGATCGCCTGCAATTTGCCCGCACCTGCTACGACCATATGGCCGGGACGCTCGCGGTGTTGTTGCATGACCGCCTGCTTGAGGCGGGATGGCTGGTGGAAACCGATGAGCAGGTTTATCGCCTCAGTGAAAGCGGGGAGGCGTTTTTTGAAGAGCTGGGCATTGAGGTCAAGGATCTGTCGACGCTGCGCCGCCGCTTCGCTTGCCCGTGTCTCGACTGGAGCATGCGTCGGCCGCATTTGGGCGGTTCGCTCGGGGCCGCGTTGTTGCAGGCCGCGTTGAAGCGCAAATGGGTGACGCAGGATCTGGACAGTCGCGCACTGACCCTGACGGTGCAGGGGCGCCGGGAACTGGCGTCGCGCTGGGGTCTGGTTTTGCCGGAGTCCGGGCGGGAATCGTCATGCCGCCAGCTGACGGATTCCACGCCCGGATCGCTGCATACGCGTTAGCTCAAGGTGTATCCGCTATCGACCACCCAATCCTGACCGATGACGCCGCGTGCGCCATTGCCCAACTGAAAAAGAATGACATCGGCCACTGCCGCAGGTTCCAGGAATTGTCCGCCCAATAGTCGTTGGTTGACGCCTCGGGCTACGTCTCCGAGCGCTTCTTCGCTCAGACCCAGTGTCGACCAGATCGGCGTTGCGGTCGGGCCGGGGGAGACGCAATTGATGCGCACACCGTGGGGTGCCAGCTCGACCGCGAGGGTTCGGGCGTGGGCGATCAATGCTGCTTTTGATGCGATATAGGCGGCCAGTCCCGCGAAACTGATTCCGGCCAGAAAAGTACCGATGAACACCACTGACGCCTTGTCTGCAAGGTGCGGGCGCAGGGCGGCCAAGGTGTTCAGGGCGCCGGCGCCGTTCACTGCCCATTGGCGATCGAACGCCGAGCTGTTGAGCCCGTCAGCGAGCTCCGCAATACCGGCGTTAGGGATTACGAAATTCACCGGACCGAGGCGTGTAGCCTGTTCGGCCAAAGCGTTTAGGTCGGAAGCTTGAGTGACATCGCCGGGTTTCCACACCAGTTGCTGCGGATACCGCTCAAGCAGTTCGGCCAGTGCGCCGAGTTTTCGCGATATGGCCAATACGCGCGCGCCCTGATCCAGCAGGCGTTCGGTAGCGGCCAGGCCTATGCCCGAACTGGCACCGGTGATGACGGCCAGCTTGCCCTGAAAAACATGATCCATTTTCGACTCCCGTTTTGGTCTTCAGCCAAATGGCTACCGAGAGTCAGTCAATTTTCGGGCCATGCCGGACAGCCTTTGATATCAAGGGCTGCGCAGGTTTGATAGTCATTATGACGCTTGTGGAATCGAGTCAATCCGACTCCTGCTGAGTCAAATTGACCTGACTGCTGCGGCGCGACATTCCGACGAAGAGCGGCATTGCGCCTTGTGTGAGCAAATCGCTGTCTATACTGTATATGCGAACAGTATTGAGTCCGTGCCATGCAAATCATCGACAAGCTCAGCATCCTCGCCGACGCCGCCAAGTACGACGCCTCCTGCGCCAGCAGTGGCGCGCCCAAGCGCAGCTCCGAGGGCAAGAGCGGGCTGGGGTCGACCGATGGCATGGGCATCTGCCACAGCTACACGCCGGACGGGCGTTGTGTGTCGCTGCTCAAGATTCTGCTGACCAATTTCTGCCTATACGACTGCCAATACTGCGTCAACCGCCGCTCCAGCGACGTACCGCGTGCGCGTTTCACGCCCGAGGAAGTGGTGACGCTGACCCTGGATTTCTATCGGCGCAACTGCGTCAGCGGGTTGTTCCTCAGCTCGGGGATCATTCGTTCGGCGGACTACACGATGGAGCAACTGGTGCGTGTCGCGAAGCTGTTGCGCGAAGAGCATGAGTTCCGTGGCTACATTCATCTCAAGACCATCCCTGACGCGGATCCCGCGCTGATCGAAGAGGCCGGGCGTTACGCCGACCGCTTGAGCGTCAACATCGAATTGCCCACCGATGTCAGCCTGCAAACCCTGGCGCCGGAGAAGCACATCGGCTCGATCAAGCAGGCGATGAATACCATCTACACCGGCGTGCAGACCGTGCTCAACGAACCCCGCGCTCCGAAGTTCGCCCCGGCCGGGCAGAGCACGCAGATGATCGTCGGTGCCGATGACACCGACGACAGCACCATCCTGCACAGCGCTCAGGCCCTGTATGGCAACTTCCGCCTGCGCCGGGTCTATTACTCGGCCTTCAGCCCGATCCCCGACAGCCCGAAAAGCGTACCTCTGGCCGCGCCGCCACTGATGCGCGAGCACCGCCTGTATCAGGCTGATTTCCTGTTGCGCAGTTATGGCTACAGCGCTGGTGAGTTGCTTCAGGGGCCGGGCAATCTGGCGTTGGACATCGACCCGAAACTGGCCTGGGCGCTGCAGAATCGTGAGGTGTTTCCGCTGGACCTCAATCGCGCTGAACCGGCGCTGATCTCGCGCATTCCCGGCATCGGCCTGCGCACCACCGAACGTCTGGTGGAGCTGCGCCGGCAGCGGCGCATTCGCTACGAAGACGTGGCGCGCATGCGTTGTGTGCTGGCCAAGGCCAAGCCGTTCATCATCACCAGCGATTACCACCCGCAGCAGGCAGAAGTCACCAGCCAGATGCTCTATCAGCAGTTGCGCGACCGGCCGATGCCGCAGCAGATGGGGCTGTGGGGATGATCAACCTCGATTGCGACGACCTGTTTGACACCTGGCGCCAGCAGGCGCGCTGGCTGCTCAGCCATGAAATCGACCCGAGTCTGGTGAGCTGGGCGTCAGAAGGGGTAAGTGATCTGTTTGCCAGTGATGTGTCGGTGCCCGAAGGGCAGGGGCCGTTTCAGGCGCGGATTCCGCGTGTGTTGCTCGACACCCTGGAACAAGCGTCACGCTACCGTGGCGATCAACGCTGGAGTCTGTTGTATGAAGTGCTGTGGCGGGTCAGCCATGGTGATCGCACCGCAATGATGGCCGGCGACAAACTGGGCAGCGAGTTGCAGCGGCGGATCAAGCAGGTGCAGCGCGAAGCCCATCATCTGCATGCATTCGTGCGTTTCATCGAGCGCCCGCCAGAATTGCCGGGCCCGCAATACGTCGCGTGGCACGAACCGGCCCATGACATTCTGCACAGTGCCAGCGAACACTTCATCGGGCGCATGGGCCGGCATCGCTGGCTGATCGCCACGCCCCGCGACGGGGTTTATTACGATGGTGAACAACTGATCCATGAACGTCAGTGTCCGCTGGAGTGGCAGCAACTGGCGCAGAACGTCAATGATCCCCACGGTGACTTGTGGCTGACGTACTACAGCCACATCTTCAACCCGGCGCGTTTGAACGAGAAAGTCATGCAGGGGCATTTGCCGACGCGGTTCTGGAAGAACCTGCCGGAGGGGGAACTGATTCCCGGATTGATTACCCAGGCACGAATGGGCAAGCAGCAGAACGGGCAGGCGAGCGGGATCGCCGGTCGCGCGGGCAAGCGGATTGCCATGAAGGCCGGCGAGCGAGGCGAATGAAAAAGCCCCCATCGATCACTCGATGGGGGCTTTTGTGCATCTGGCCGTCAGATCAAACCTTGACGATCCAGCCTACTGGCGCTTCGACGTCGCCGGTCTGCACGCCGGTCAGCTCTTTGTAGAGCTTCTGGGTCACAGGGCCGACTTCTGTTTCGCTGTGGAACACGTGCAGGTGGTTGTTGTAGCTGATGCCGCCGATCGGGGTGATCACCGCAGCGGTACCGCAGGCGCCGGCTTCTTTGAAGTCCGACAGCTTGTCGATGAACACATCACCTTCGACCACTTCCAGGCCCAGGCGGGACTTGGCCAGTTCGATCAGCGACAGACGGGTGATACCCGGCAGTACTGACGGCGAGTTCGGGGTCACGAACTTGTTGTCGTGAGTGATCCCGAAGAAGTTGGCCGAACCGACTTCCTCGATCTTCTTGTGGGTCAGCGGATCCAGGTAGATGGCGTCAGCGAAGTGCGCTTTCTTGGCCTGGGAGCCCGGCATCAGGCTGGCAGCGTAGTTGCCACCGACCTTGGCGGCACCGGTGCCTTGTGGCGCGGCACGGTCGAAGGTGGAGATCTGGAAGTTGTGCGGGGTCAGGCCGCCCTTGAAGTAGGCGCCGACCGGGATCGCGAATACCGAAAAGATGAACTCAGGTGCGGTACGCACGCCGATGTTGTCACCCACGCCGATCACGAACGGACGCAGGTACAGCGCGCCGCCGGTGCCGTAAGGCGGGATGAAACGCTCGTTGGCGCGTACCACTTGCTTGCATGCTTCGATGAACTGCTCGGTGGAGACATGTGGCATCAGCAGGCGGGCGCAGCTGCGTTGCATGCGCGCGGCGTTCTGGTCCGGACGGAACAGGTTGATCGAGCCGTCCTTGCAACGATAGGCCTTCAGGCCTTCGAAGCATTGCTGGCCATAGTGAAGGGCAGTGGAGCCTTCGCTGATGTGCAGCACGTTGTCTTCGGTCAGGGTGCCTTTGTCCCACTCGCCGTTGCGAAAGTACGACAGATAGCGTTTGTCGGTCTTGATGTAGTCAAAACCCAGCTTGTCCCAGTTGATGCTTTCGTTACCCATGACACCCTCTATCACTGAACAACCGCCGAAGCGGTTCAAGGCTTCTGACGTTTTTTTGGATGGGCACAACAATACTTCATTCTTGAGCGGTTTCGCAGCCCGGGCGATGGGGGGAGCAGCAGATTTATTAGCCTGCTTATGAAAAAACTCCCCCGTGTCGGGTTTTTACAGGTGCAACGCGTGCCCGAGGGCACGCAACGCCGCTTCCTGCACCGCTTCACCCAGGGTCGGGTGCGCATGGATGGTGCCGCCGATGTCTTCCAGTCGCGCACCCATTTCCAGGCTTTGCGCGAACGCAGTCGACAATTCCGAAACCCCGACACCGACCGCCTGCCAACCGACAATCACATGATTGTCCCGACGAGCGACCACCCGCACGAAGCCGGATTTCGATTCCAGGGTCATGGCCCGGCCATTGGCCGCAAACGGGAAGCTCGACACGATGCAGTCCAGTCCTGCCGCTTTGGCCTCGTCCGGGGTCTTGCCGACGACCACCAGTTCCGGGTCGGTGAAGCACACGGCAGCGATGGCGGTCGGGTTGAATTCGCGGGTCTTGCCGCTGATCAGCTCGGCAACCATCTCGCCCTGGGCCATGGCGCGGTGGGCCAGCATCGGCTCGCCGCTCAGGTCGCCGATGGCGTAGACATTGCGCATGCTGGTCTGGCAGCGGCTGTCGACTTTGATCGCCGAGCCGTTCATGTCCAGGTTCAGCGCTTCGAGGTTCCAGCCTTGGGTATTGGGTTTGCGGCCGACAGCCACCAGCACCTGATCGGTTTCCAGGTTGAGGGTGTCGCCGTTCGGATCGCGCACCTGCAATGTCCCGTCGAAGCCCAGCACGCTGTGCTTGAGGTACAACTTCACGCCCAGTTGCTTCAGCGCGTCGTGCACCGGTTGGGTCAGTTCGGCGTCGTAGGCCGGCAGAATCCGATCCTGCGCCTCGACCACGCTGACCTCGGCGCCGAGCTTGCGATAGGCAATGCCCAGCTCCAGACCGATATAACCACCGCCGACCACGATCAGGCGTTTCGGTACCGACTTCGGTGCCAGCGCTTCGGTGGACGAAATGATCGGCCCGCCAATCGGCAGGATCGGCAGGTTGACGCTTTTCGATCCGGTGGCCAGCACCAGATGCTCGCACTGGATGCGGGTGTCGCCGACTTCCACGGTCTTGCCGTCGATGACCTTGGCCCAGCCGTTGATGACCTGAACCTTGTGCTTCTTCAGCAACGCCGCGACGCCGGTGGTCAGGCGATCGACGATGCCATCCTTCCACTCGACACTCTTGGTGATGTCGAGGGTCGGCGCCGAAACGCTAATGCCCAGTGCCGAATGCTGATTGTGATGTTGAGTCTGATGAAACTGCTCGGCCACATGGATCAGCGCTTTCGACGGAATGCAGCCGATGTTCAGGCAGGTGCCGCCCAGCGATTCGCCTTCGACCAGAATGGTCGGGATGCCCAGTTGCCCGGCGCGAATGGCCGTTACGTAACCGCCGGGGCCGCCGCCGATGATCAGCAGCGTGGTGTTCAGAGTTTGCATGCGATCACTCCACAAACAGGGTCGCGGGTTGTTCGAGCAGACCACGAATGGCCTGGATGAAGAGCGCCGCGTCCATGCCGTCGACCACGCGGTGATCGAAGGAGCTGGAGAGGTTCATCATCTTGCGGATCACCACCTGGCCTTTGACGACCATTGGGCGTTCGACGATCTTGTTGACGCCGACGATCGCCACTTCCGGCAGGTTCAGCACCGGGGTGCTGACGATGCCCCCGAGGGCGCCGAGGCTGGTCAGGGTGATGGTCGAGCCGGACAGTTCATCGCGGCTGGCCTTGCCATTGCGCGCGGCGGTGGCCAGGCGGGAGATTTCCGCCGCGCTGTCCCACAGGCTGCGAGCCTCGGCGTGACGCACCACCGGCACCATCAGGCCGACATCGCTTTGGGTCGCGACGCCGACATGCACCGCGCCGAGGCGGGTGATGACCTGGGCTTCATCGTCGTAGCGGGCGTTCATCTGCGGGAAGTCGCGCAGGGCAACGACCAGCGCACGCACCAGGAACGGCAGCAAGGTCAGCTTGCCACGGCTGGCGCCGTGTTTTTCGTTCAGTTGGGCACGCAGTTCTTCAATCGCGGTGACGTCGATTTCCTCAACATAACTGAAGTGCGCGGCACGCTGAGTGGCGTCCTGCATGCGCTGGGCAATCTTGCGGCGCATGCCGATCACTTGAATCTGTTCTTCATCGTGACGCTGGGCGTACGCGGCAGCGACCGGCGCCGAAGCGTTCGATTGACCTTGCGCCAGATACGCCTCGAGATCTTCGTGCAACACGCGACCGGCTGGGCCGGAGCCGCGCACCAGACGCAATTGAATGCCCAGATCCAGCGCATGTT
Source organism: Pseudomonas sp. B16(2017) (assembly GCF_002113205.1). Classification (NCBI taxonomy): domain Bacteria; kingdom Pseudomonadati; phylum Pseudomonadota; class Gammaproteobacteria; order Pseudomonadales; family Pseudomonadaceae; genus Pseudomonas; species Pseudomonas sp. B16(2017). The sequence continues at coordinate 30,782 of NZ_NEKA01000018.1, read as the reverse complement.
TGCGCACGGCCGGCGAGGCGAGCGGGCGCTCATCGGCTTCGCGAGCGACCATCGGGCCTTGGCAAACGGCAGCCGCCGGACGCGGTGCGGCGGCAGCAGATTTGCTTTCAACGACAGCTTCAACTTTGGGTGCGACTGGCGTTTCTTTCGCCGCAACTGGCGCCGGTTTGTCCGACTCCTTCAGATTGCCGGCGCCCTCGACCTCGATGCTGATCAGCATACTGCCGACCGCCATCACTTCACCCGGCTGACCGCCCAGCGCAATCACCTTGCCGTGGACTGGCGAGGGAATATCGACCATCGCCTTGTCGGTCATCACATCCGCCAGCACCTGATCCTCAACGACCAGATCGCCAACCTTGACGTGCCACTGCGACAGTTCTACTTCTGCGATGCCTTCGCCGATGTCCGGCATCTTGATAACGTGCGTGCCCATTCAGACCTCCATGACCCGTTTCAGCGCCGCGCCCACTCGGGACGGCCCAGGGAAATACGCCCACTCCTGCGCGTGCGGGTAGGGGGTGTCCCAACCGGTGACGCGTTCGATCGGCGCCTCCAGGTGGTGGAAGCAATGCTCTTGCACCAGCGACACCAGTTCGGCGCCGAAACCGCAGGTGCGGGTGGCTTCGTGAACCACGACGCAACGGCCGGTTTTCTTCACGGATTTGACGATGGTTTCCAGGTCCAGCGGCCACAGGCTGCGCAGGTCGATGACTTCCGCATCCACGCCGGATTCTTCGGCGGCGACTTGCGACACGTACACGGTGGTGCCGTAGGTCAGCACGGTCACGTCCTTGCCCGGACGGGTAATGGCGGCCACGTCCAGCGGCACGGTGTAGTAACCGTCCGGCACCTGGGCTTGCGGGTGTTTCGACCACGGGGTTACCGGGCGGTCGTGGTGCCCGTCGAACGGGCCGTTGTACAGGCGTTTCGGCTCGAGGAAGATCACCGGGTCATCGTTTTCGATGGAGGCGATCAGCAGGCCTTTGGCGTCATACGGGTTGGACGGCATGACGGTGCGCAGGCCGCAGACCTGAGTGAACATCGCCTCGATGCTCTGACTATGGGTCTGGCCGCCGTAGATGCCGCCGCCGCACGGCATGCGCAGGGTCATCGGGGCGGTGAACTCGCCGGCCGAGCGATAACGCAAGCGGGCGGCTTCGGAAATGATCTGGTCGGACGCCGGGTACACGTAGTCGGCGAACTGAATCTCGGCCACCGGACGCAAGCCATAAGCGCCCATGCCCACCGCGACGCCGACGATACCGCTTTCGGAGATCGGCGCATCGAACACCCGCGAGGTGCCGTACTTGGTCTGCAAGCCTTCGGTGCAACGGAACACGCCGCCGAAGTAACCGACGTCCTGGCCGAACACCACCACGTTGTCGTCACGCTCAAGCATCACATCCATGGCCGAGCGCAGGGCCTGGATCATGGTCATGGTGGTCGTGGTCATGGCGGTTTCCAACTGAATATTGTTGTTGTGATCGTTCATGTCAGATCCCCAACTGCTGACGCTGGCGCTTCAAGTGCTCCGGCATCTCTTTGTAGACGTCTTCGAACATGGTCGCGGCGCTCGGAATCTGCCCGCCGGCGAGGGTGCCGTACTGTTCGGCCTGTTTCTGTGCGGCGATCACTTCGGCTTCGAGCTCGGCGCTGACGGCGGCGTGCTCTTCTTCCGACCAGTGGCCAACCTTGATCAGGTGCTGTTTCAGGCGGGCAATCGGGTCGCCCAGCGGGAAGTGGCTCCAGTCGTCGGCAGGACGGTATTTGGACGGATCGTCGGAGGTCGAGTGCGGGCCGGCGCGGTAGGTGACCCATTCGATCATGGTCGGGCCGAGGCCGCGGCGCGCGCGTTCGGCAGCCCAGGCGGAGGCTGCGTAGACCGCGTAGAAGTCGTTGCCGTCAACCCGCAGCGAAGCGATGCCGCAACCGACGCCGCGTCCGGCGAAGGTGGTGGCTTCACCACCGGCGATGGCCTGGAAGGTCGAGATCGCCCACTGGTTATTGACCACGTTGAGGATCACTGGCGCCCGGTAAACGTGGGCGAAGGTGAGGGCGGTGTGGAAGTCCGATTCGGCGGTGGCGCCGTCGCCGATCCAGGCCGAGGCGATTTTGGTATCGCCCTTGATCGCCGAAGCCATGCCCCAGCCCACGCCCTGAATGAATTGGGTGGCGAGGTTGCCGGAAATGGTGAAGAAACCGGCGTCCTTGACCGAGTACATGATCGGCAGCTGACGGCCCTTGAGCGGATCGCGCTCGTTGGACAGCAGTTGGCAGATCAGGTCGACCAATGGCACGTCGCGGGCCATCAGAATGCTTTGCTGGCGGTAGGTCGGGAAGCACATGTCGTCGATGTTCAAGGCCAGGGCCTGGGCGCTGCCGATGGCTTCTTCGCCGAGGCTTTGCATGTAGAACGACATTTTTTTCTGACGCTGGGCGACCACCATGCGGTTGTCGTAGATCCGGGTCTTGAGCATGGCACGCATGCCTTTGCGCAGGATCTCGACCGGCACGTTTTCAGCCCATGGGCCGAGGGCGTTGCCCTGGTCGTCAAGCACGCGGATCAGGCCACGGGCCAGGTCGGCAGTGTCGGCGGGTTCTACGTCGATGGAAGGTTTGCGCACCGTGCCGGCATCGGTCAGATGCAGGTAGGAGAAATCGGTTTTGCAGCCTGGGCGGCCCGAGGGTTCAGGGACGTGCAGACGCAGCGGTTCATACGCTTGGGTCATGGCTTCTACGCTCGATCTTGTGAATTTCTTGTAGTGAGCTGGCAGTCATTCTTCGATAAAAGAAATCTTGTCCTACAACAATCATAGGCCCGGGCAAGAAGAATATTTCTCTCTGTTTCGTTGCGCTCAAGATCATTTGCAGATAGAAATTCTGCATAAACATAAAAAACAGGTGGTTTTGTCTCATGCGCAAACTGGACCGTACCGATATCGGCATTCTCAACAGCCTTCAGGAGAACGCGCGTATCACCAACGCCGACCTGGCCCGTTCGGTCAATCTGTCACCGACCCCGTGCTTCAACCGGGTCAAGGCAATGGAAGAGCTGGGGCTGATCCGCGAGCAGGTGACCCTGCTGGATGCCGACCTGCTGGGGCTGCACGTCAACGTGTTCATCCACGTCAGCCTGGAGAAGCAGGTGGAAGAGGCCCTGCAGCATTTCGAAGAGGCGATTTCCGATCGGCCCGAAGTCATGGAGTGCTACTTGATGGCCGGCGACCCGGACTATCTGATCCGGGTGCTGGTGCCGACCATCCAGTCGCTCGAACGCTTCATGATGGACTTTCTGACCAAGGTGCCGGGCGTGGCCAACATCCGGTCAAGTTTTGCGCTCAAGCAGGTGCGCTACAAGACGGCGTTGCCGTTGCCGGCGAATGGCTTGACGCTGGGTAACTGAGTGCGATGCAGTTCACAGGTATTCATAGCGATATTCCAGGTCTTTGGTAACAAGTGTCTGCTGAACGGTAAAGCTCTGAGGCCAGGGAGCGGGTTCGTTTTCCGGGTGAAAGACCAGTGTCGAGTGACTCAGGTCGTCCTGCGTGAAGGAGGGGACGTTCGGATGCAGCTTCTTCCAGCGCTCCCAGAGCAGATCCAGATAGCAATGATGCAGGAAGAATATCGGGTCGTTGGGGGACGATGCTTCCATCATGCTGCCCCCGATCCAGGCATGTACCTGATTGTGCAGTTCGCGCTCGGAGACGTTTTCCCAACCGCCCGGCTCCATCCAGTAGGACGTTCTGTTCAGCGCCGAAATGACGGTTTCTGGTGACGGCAAGGCACCCGCAGCACCGAGATTGCGGCGCACCCCGGCGTTACCGAACCCCTCGTCCCATACGGAGACAATGAATGACGACTGTGTACTGGAAAAGGGACCGGTTGTTACCAGCATGTTTTGGGTATTGTCACCGTTGCCGCCCATGAAGTCCGAAGTGAACGGATTGTCGGCGCCGCCGAGTTGCCAGTTCCAGTAGGGCAGGGTGATGCGAGGGTCATCAGCCGCGGCCTGCAGCGCCAACTCGAACTGGCGGATCAGCACACGGTGCCACGGATAGAACAGGGGGCTGCGATGCGGATTGGGAACAAGAGGATTACCTCGTCCCATTGAATTCTTGTGGATCTGTACAAAATCGTCGTAACGGCTTTGCTGGCCGGGACGCAGCACGCTGTTCACGTTGTTTTTCAGCGTCAGAACCGCGTTGACGAAGGCGGCCTTTTCCTCCGGGGACAGATCCCGGTGGTTGCGGCGAATATCCATATTGCCAAATCTCCATGGGTTGATTACCCCATGAAGTCTGCCTTCTGGCCGAGAATACGCCCAGTTCATCGCATCCGACGCGACAGGTACGAAAACCGTTATTCCCGTTTCTTGAATTGAGTTTTTCCTACACAGAGTTGATGGGGATCTTCAGGTAGACAACGCCATTGCCTTCCGCCGGCGGCAGGTTTCCCGCCCGGACATTGACCTGAATCGCCGGCAGCAACAGCGTCGGCATTCCCAACCCCGCGTCCCGCCGTGTGCGCATTTCAACGAACGTGGCTTCATCGATGCCGTCATGCACATGGATATTGCTTTTGCGCTGTTCGCCGACGGTGGTCTGGCACTGCGAGTCACGGCCTTGCGGCGGGTAGTCGTGGCAGACGTAGAGCTTCACGCTGGCCGGGAAAGCCAGCAGCTTGTGAATCGAATTGAACAATTGATGGGCGTTGCCGCCGGGAAAGTCGCAACGGGCGGTGCCGACGTCGGGCATGAACAGCGTGTCGCCGACCAGGATCTGCTCGCCATCGATCAAATAGGCCATGTCCGCCGGGGTGTGGCCGGGGACGTGCAGGGCGGTGGCCTTGAGATTGCCGATTCGGAACGACTCGTTGGGTGCGAACAGATGATCGAACTGTGAGCCGTCGACGCGAAATTCCGGCTCCAGGTTGAACAGCGCCTTGAACACGTTCTGCACTTTGCTGATCGATTCGCCAATCGCGATTTTCCCGCCCAGTTCCCGGCGCAGGTACGGCGCGGCGGACAAGTGATCGGCGTGGGCGTGGGTTTCCAGCAGCCATTGCACTTGCAGGTTGTGGGCGCGAACGAAGGCGATGATCTTGTCGGCCTGAGCCGTGCAGGTGCGGCCGGCGGCGCCGTCGTAATCGAGCACCGGATCGACGATTGCGCACTGCCCGCCGTCGGCCTCGTAGACCACATAGCTGTAGGTCGAGGAGGCGGGGTCGAGGAAAGCTTCAATCAGCGCGGGCATGAACACGGTCCTGTGCAGAAGGTGGGAAGTCAGGGTTGCAACACTTTATGTAAACACATAATGTCCGCAGCTTAAGTGACGTTGAAGGCATCCTGCAAATGCAATCCAGTCTGACCGAATGTGAAGTGGCGCAACTGCGCGCCTCGGCTTCCAAGGCCTGTTCTTTGCTCAAGGCCCTGGCCAATGAGGATCGGCTGCTGATCCTGTGCCAGTTGACCCAGGGCGAGCGCAACGTCGGCGAGCTGGAGAAAATGACCGGCGTGCGGCAGCCGACCCTGTCCCAGCAACTGGGCATCCTGCGTGATGAAGGGCTGGTCGCGACCCGTCGTGAAGGCAAGTACATTTTTTACGGTCTCGCCAGTCACGAAGTGATCCAGGTGATGAAAACCCTTTCCGGACTCTACTGCGGAGCCGTGCTCAAAAGCTGGGCGCAATAGACCCGGCTATCCTTGCGTGCAGCCATAAGGAACAAACAATGAACGATCAACACTGGGGCCCATCCATCAGTGCGGACATCGTGGTCATCGGCGGCGGCACTGCCGGTATCGGTTTTGTCGCGAGCCTGCTCAAGCGCGATCCCGGCCTGAAAATCACGGTGATCGAGCCGAGCACCCTGCATTACTACCAGCCGGCCTGGACGCTGGTCGGCGGTGGCGCTTTCGACGCCAAAGACACTGCCCGACCGATGAACAAAGTGATGCCGCGTCAGGCCACCTGGATTCAGGCTGCAGTGACCGGCATCGACCCCGACCAGCGCCGCCTCACCCTCAACGACCAACGCAGCGTCACCTATCAGAACCTGATCGTCTGCCCCGGCCTGCGCCTGGCGTGGGAGAACATCGAAGGCTTGCAGGAAAGCCTCGGCCAGTACGGCGTCACTTCCAACTACAGCTATCAGCACGCGCAATACACCTGGGATCAGGTGCAGAAACTGCGCGGCGGCAAAGCCCTGTTCACTCAACCGCCGATCCCGATCAAGTGCGCCGGCGCGCCGCAGAAGGCGCTGTACCTGTCCTGCGATCACTGGCTCAAGCGCAACGTGCTGAGCAAGGTCGAGGTCGAGTTCAATCTGGCCGGCGCCGCATTGTTCGGCGTACCGACCTTCGTGCCGCCGCTGATGAAGTACATCGAAAAATACAACGCGCGGCTGGCGTTCAATTCCAATCTGGTGAAGGTCGACGGCCCGGCGAAAACCGCCTGGTTCGACGTCAAGGACGCGGACGGCAATGTCACCCGTCAGGCGAAAACCTTCGATCTGTTGCACGTCGTCCCGCCGCAGGTTTCGCCGGATTTCATCGCGCAGAGTCAGTTGGCCGACGCCAGCGGCTGGTGCGAGGTCGACCCGCACACGCTGCAACATCCGCGTTATCCCGACGTGTTTGCCCTGGGCGATATCTGCGGCACCACCCATGCGAAAACCGCCGCAGCAGTGCGCAAACAGGTCGTGGTGGTGGCGGAAAACCTGCTGGCCCTGCGCAAGGATCTGGCACTGCCGCTGAAGTACGACGGCTATGGTTCCTGCCCGCTGACGGTAGAGAAGGGCAAGGTGATCCTCGCCGAGTTCGGCTACGGTGGAAAATTGCTGCCGACCTTTCCCCTCGACCCGACCGTGCCGCGCCGCTCCGCGTGGTGGCTTAAGGCGACGCTGCTGCCGTGGTTCTACTGGAACGGCATGCTCAAGGGCCGCGAATGGCTGACGCGTCTGTCCAGGGTCGACTGAGAACACTCTATGTTGCTGGCAAGTCTGTTTGGCGTGGTGATGGGATTGGTCCTTGGTCTGACCGGGGCCGGCGGCGGGATTCTCGCCGTGCCGGCGCTGGTGCTGGGGCTGGGCTGGACGATGACGCAAGCGGCGCCAGTGGCGTTGTTTGCAGTGGGCAGCGCGGCGGCAGTCGGCGCGATTGATGGTTTGCGCCACGGTCTGGTGCGCTATCGCGCGGCGCTGCTGATTGCAGCGCTCGGCGCGGTGTTTTCGCCAGTGGGCATCTACTTCGCCCATCAGTTGCCGGAAAAAGTTTTGATGATTCTGTTCAGCCTGCTGATGGTGATGGTGGCGTGGCGAATGCTGCGCCGCGAACGCCAGCAGGAGGGCCCGAGCGACCATGGCCACGCCAGTTGGGGCCAGAAGAACTGCATGCTCAATGAACAGACTGGGCGTTTCGACTGGACCGCCAAATGCACCGCGACCCTTGCGGCGCTGGGCGCTGTCACCGGTGTAGTGTCCGGGTTGCTGGGGGTGGGCGGCGGGTTTCTGATCGTGCCGGCGTTCAAGCAACTGACCGATGTACAGATGCGCGGGATCGTCGCTACTTCACTGATGGTCATCAGCCTGATTTCCGCCATCGGCGTGATCGGAGCGTTTCACGCGGGTGTGCGGATAGATCGACTGGGTGCTGCGTTCATTGTGGCGAGCATCATCGGCATGATCATCGGTCGCCAACTTTGCGCGCGAGTACCGGCGAGGACGTTGCAGGTGGGGTTTGCCAGTGTGTGCCTGGTGGTTGCGGCTTATATGTTGCTGCGGGCGTGAGACAACACCTGTGGCGAGGGAGCAAGCGCCCTCGCCACAGTGATCGCGTTACAACACCAGGTGCGGTAACCACAGCGACAGTGCCGGAACATAGGTCACCAGCATCAGCACCAGGAACAGCACCGCATAGAACGGCAGCAGCGCCTTCACGGTGCTTTCGATGCTGACCTTGCCCACCGCAGAACCCACGAACAGCACGGCGCCCACCGGCGGCGTTATCAGGCCGATGCCGAGGTTGACCAGCATGATCATGCCGAACTGCACCGGGTCGACGCCGATTCCGAGGATCACCGGCATCAGAATCGGCGTAAGGATCAGGATCAGCGGCGCCATGTCCATCACGGTGCCGAGCAACAGCAGCATGACGTTGATGCACATCAGGATCACGTAGCGGTTGTCGGACAGGGTCAGGAACAGCGTGGTGATTTTCGCCGGGATCTGCATCAGGGTCATGATGTAGCCGAAGCTGGCGGCGAAGCCGATCAGGATCATCACGATGGAAATGGTGCGCACCGTGCGATGCATCAGTTTCGGCAGCTCACTCCATTTGTAGTCGCGGTAGATGAACATGGTGACGAAAAACGACCACAGCACGGCGATGGCCGCCGACTCGGTGGCCGTGAAGATCCCCGAGAGAATCCCGCCGAGAATGATCACCATCGCCATCAGCCCCCACAGCGCTTCGCCGCAGATCTTCAAGGCTTCGCGCATCGGGATCACTTCGCCTTTGGGATAGTCGCGTTTGCGCGCGAAGATCAGGCAAAGCACCATCAGGCACGCGCTCATCAGCAGGCCCGGCACGACACCGGCCATGAACAGCGAAGCGATGGACACGGTGCCGCCGGCTGCCAGCGAGTAGAGCACCGAGTTGTGACTCGGCGGAGTCAGCAAGGCCTGCACCGAACCACTGACGGTCACTGCCGTGGAGAAGTCCCGGGGATAACCCTTGCGCTCCATTTCCGGGATCAGTACCGAACCCACCGACGCGGTATCGGCCACCGACGAGCCGGAAATCGCACCAAAAAACGTCGAGGCCATGATGTTGACCAGCGACAGCCCGCCACGCACGAAGCCCACCAGAACCCCGGCGAACGCCACCAGCCGTCGCGACATGCCGCCCTCGGCCATGATTGCGCCGGCGAGCACGAAGAACGGAATCGCCAGCAGCGAGAATTTGTTCACCCCGCCCGCCACCTGGATCATCAAGGCCTGGAACGGGATGTCGATCCACCAAGCGCCAATCAGGGCCGACAGCCCGAGCGCATAGGCCACCGGCATGCCGATCAGGATCAGTGCGATAAAACTGCCCAGCAGAATCAATGCGTCCATCAGGCAGCCCCTTCGTTTTCTTCAACCAGGTCGAATCGCACCACGCGGCGATTGCTTTGATCGCCGAGCAAGAGTTTTTCCAGCACGAAAATCAGCGTCAGCGCGCCGCCAATCGGGATCGGCATGTAGGTGATGCCGACGCGCAATGTCGGCAGGGCGCTCATGAACTGGTTCCACGTCGACAGGCAGAGCTTGGTGCCCCAGATGGTCATGAACAGGCAGATGGTGCCCATGAGCACTTGGGAAACGATGCTCATGGTTCGACGCATGTTCGGTTGCAGGCGGTCGGTGACCATCGCCACCGCCATGTGCGCGCCGGCGCGATAGCTGGCGGCGGCACCGATGAAGGTGAAAACCATCATCAGCAGGATGGCGGTGGGCTCCGGCCAGCTTGAACCGGTGCCGAGGACGTAACGGGCGAACACGCCCCAGGGAATGATCAGGGAAATGGTCAGCACCGACAGACCGGCGACCCAGATGCAGGCCATGTAGATCCGGTCATTGATGCGCAGCAGCAAATTCTTCATCGGGTTCCACCGTAACCGGGCAGGCGTGAGCGTCGAGCGACGCCAGCGCTGCCGGGCCTTGTATTGAGGGCAGGGAGGTTACTGAACGGCTTCGATGCGTTTGATCAGGTCGACGTAGGGCGCGCCGTATTTTTCGCGGATCGAAGCGGTGGCCTCGTAGAAGGGTTTCTTGTCGACGGTGATGAACTCGACGCCAGCGGCCTTGAGTTTCTCTTCACTGCTGGCCGACTTGGCATCCCACAAGGTGCGCTCCTGGGCCTGCGCAGCCTTGGCGGCTTTTTTCACCAGCGTCTGCTGATCGGGGCTGAGTTTTTCCCAGGTGATTTTCGACATCACGATGGGCTCGGGCAGGATCAGGTGCCCGGTCAGGCTGTAGAACTTGGCGTTCTGGTAGTGGTTGTGTTCAAGCAGGGTCGGCGGATTGTTTTCCGCGCCATCGATGACGCCGGTCTGCAGGGCACTGAAGATTTCGCCGGTGTCCATGGCAATACCGTTGCCGCCCATGGCGTTGATGGTTTCGATGAACATCGGGTTGCCCTGCACGCGGATTTTCATGCCCTTGAGGTCCGCCAGGCTGCGCACCGGTTTCTTGGTGTAGATGTTGCGCGTGCCGCCATCCATCCACGCCAGCGCCACGAGGTTGAATTCGGAGTTGGTGATCTTGTCGAGGATCTCGTCACCGATTTCACCGTCGATGATTTTGCGCATGTGCGCCTGGTCACGGAACACGAACGGCATGTTGAACACGTTCACGTCCGGCACCACAGGGCCGACAATCCCGAGGCTGACACGGGCCATCTGGATGGCGCCGACCTGGGCCTGTTCGACCACTTCCTTTTCCGAGCCGAGTACACCGCCGGGGAACATCTTGAAGGTCAGCTTGCCGTCACTTTCGGCAACCAGGGTCTTGCCCAACTGTTCTTCGGCGACCACGGTCGGATACCCGGCGGGGTGGATGTCGGCGAATTTGATTTCCAGCGCCTGGGCCGCGCTGCCGAAGGTGAGCGCGAGGGGGAGGGCGGCGGCGAGCAACGTGCGTTTGAAGTCCATGAGGGGTTCTCCAGTCTTGTTATTTTTGTGTTCAAGGCACAGCAATGCAGCAAGGGCGGGTTACAGCAGATCGTCGAACATTGGCTCCGGCAGGCCTTTGACGCCGGGGTTGAGGGCGAACACGCCGCCGGCCAGGGACTGCGGATCCTGGTCGTCGCCGGGGCGAATCGAAGTCACGAACAAGGTGTCCATCCGGCTGCCGCCGAAGGCGCACATGGTGGGTTTTTTCACCGGTACCTGCAGCGAGCGGTCAAGGCGACCGTCGGGGGTAAAACGATGGATCAGGCCGACGTCGTTGGCGCAGATCCAGTAGCAGCCATCGGCATCCACGGCAGCGCCGTCGGGGCGGCCGTAAAAATGGTTCATGTCCACGAACACCCGCCGGTTGGAGGGTGTGCCTGTCTCGTTGTCGTAATCGAAAGCCCAGATCAGTTGGACGTTCGGGTGCGAGTCCGACAGGTACATGGTTTTGCCGTCCGGGCTGAAGCCCAGGCCATTGGGCACGATGAAGCCATCAAGCTGTGCCTCGATCACGCCTGTTTGCCCGGCACCGTAACGATAGAGCCGGCCCTCGGGCAGATTCAGGCCCATGTTCAGCACCATGCTGCCGGCCCAGAACCGGCCCTGGCGGTCGCAGCGACCGTCGTTCAGGCGCATGTCCTGGCGGCTGTGTTCCACGGTCGCGAGCAAGTCGCTGTCAAGGCTGCCATCGGCATGCGGTTGCAAGTGAAAGAACCCGCTCTCCATCCCGGCAACCCAACCGCCCTTGCTGTGGCGGGCGAGGCAGGCAAGCATTTCGGGAGTCTTCCAGGCATGGACATGGCCAGTGTCGGCACTCCAGCGCTGCAGGCCACCGTTGGGGATATCGACCCAGTACAAGGCGTTCTCCTGCGATACCCAGACCGGGCTTTCACCCACCGCGTTGCGGGCGTCGACGATCAATTCGGCTTGCATACTCATTCCCTTGGTTTTATTGGAGACGTGAATCGCGCCGGTCAATCGCCGAACGGGCCGGCCGCGACGAAGGCTCCGCCCTGGTAGATCCGCGCCGGGTCATCGGCTGCCGGCATGGGCTGCGCCTCGACCTTTTCGCGAAACACTTCGGAGGTGTCCCTGGCTTCGAAACCGAGGTGACTGGCGAAGCGGTTGTCCCACCACACATCCTTGTTGGCGGACATGCCATAAACCACGGTGTGGCCGACGTTGGGGGTGTACAGCGAACGTTCGAGCAGTTGGGTGAGATCGTCGAAGCTCAGCCAGGTGTGCATCATTCGGCGGTTCTGTGGTTCGGGAAACGACGAGCCGATGCGGATGCTGACAGTTTCGATGCCATAGCGATCGAAGTAGAAACTGGCCATGTCTTCGCCATAGGACTTGGACAGACCGTAGTAGCCGTCGGGACGGCGAGCAGAGCTGGCGTCGAGGTGTTCGTTCTGTTTGTAGAAGCCGATGACATGGTTGGAGCTGGCGAAAATCACCCGCTTCACACCGTGTCGGCGTGCCGCTTCATAGATATGGAATACGCCGCAGATGTTGGCGCCGAGGATTTCTTCGAAGGGGCGCTCCACCGAGACGCCACCGAAGTGCAGGATCGCATCCACGCCTTCGACCAGCTGATGCACGGCAGCTTTGTCGGCGAGGTCGCAGAGCACGACTTCTTCCCGGTCATCGATGGCCGGGGCGAGGGCCGCGATGTCCGACAGGCGCAGCACGTTGGCATACGGGCGCAGACGTTCACGCAAGACTTTGCCCAGGCCACCGGCGGCGCCGGTCAGCAGCAGGCGATTGAACGGAGTTGGGGCGGTGGAGGTGGACGTCATGGCAATCCCTTACACGTTGTTATTAGGTTTGTTGTAGGTTGTCGTATGACTGCGCTGAAGTATCGGTAGGGTTTCCGGAACTTGTCAACGCGACTTTCGGTGTAAGTGACGGAAGGCCGATTCACCCTCCGTTCACCCCATGCCAGGGTTTACAACAACGAAATCGGGTAACTGATGAAGATCCGGTTCTCGTCGAATTCATTGGTGCTGAAGTCCCGGCGAATCGTCGCGTTGCGCCATTTGACGTTGAGGTTTTTCAGCGGACCGCTCTGCACGGTGTAGGCCAGCTCCGACTCGCGCCCCCATTCCTTGCCGTCGGTGATGGTGCCGGTGTGCACGTTGTCACCGCTGATGTAGCGGTTCATCAGCGTCAGCCCGGGGACGCCGAGGACTACGAAGTTGTAGTCGTGGCGGATCTGCCAGGAACGCTCCTGCGCGTTGTCGTAACTGGCGTTGTAGCTGTCGTTGGCCAGGGTGCCGCCGCTGGTGCCGTTGACGCGCATCCAGGCATCGTCGCCGCTGAGCTTTTGCAGGCCGATGTAGAACGTGTTGCCGCCGTACCGGGCCGAGAGCATGGCGAATGCGGTTTTGTTGTCGAGGTCGCCGGCCTGGGCGCTGCCGTCTTCCTTGCCGGTGAATAAACCGAGATTGGCGCCCAGCGTCCAGTCGCCCAGCGGCTGGCTGTGGCTGAGGTTGAAGTACTGCTGTTGGTAGATGTCGCTGAGTTCGGCGTACCACAGACCGACAAGCGTGCGTTTGTCGTTAAAGGTGTATTCACCGCCGCCGAAATTGAAGCGGTCGGAGGTGAAGGCGCCGCGGCCGTTCATCGACATGTCTTCCATGCTGGCATCGTTGCGCGGGCTGTTGCCACGGAACTGGCCACCGTAAAGGGTCAGGCCATTGATTTCGGTAGACGTGATCTGGCCGCCGCGAAACGTCTGCGGCAGGGAGCGGCCGTCGTCCGAGCGCAGGATGGGCAACACCGGCATCCACTCGCCGACCTTCAATTCGGTCTTCGACACCTTGGCCTTGAGTGCTACGCCGAGGCGCCCGAAGTTGTCCGCCGGACGCCCGTCATCGTGAATCGGCAACAACTGCGTACCGCCCGTACCTTTACCGCCATCGAGCTTCTGCGAATACATACCCAGCACGTCCAGGCCAAAGCCGACGGTGCCCTGGGTGAAACCGGATTTGGCGTCGAGGATGAAGTTCTGCGTCCACTCTTCAGCCTTGCCCTGGGGATAGTTCGGGTTGACGAAGTTGCGGTTGAAGTAGGCGTTGCGCAGGTTCAGCGTGGCTTTGCTGTCTTCGAGGAAGCCCTCGGCATCGGCGCTCATCGGCAAGGCGAGGGCGAGACTGCCGCAGCCGATCAGGCTCAGGGTGGAACGCGGGCGGGGGATAGAAAAACGGGACGTGCGGACGGAATTGCAGACGAGTGTGCTCACTGTGACGCTCCCTGTTTCATTTGTTGTTTTTATTATTTGTTATACGTCGTCGTACAACATGGTTGCGGATATTTGCGAGGTTTTCCGGAAAAGTCAACAGGGTGTCGTACGATGACTTTGGGTGAGCGGGCAGCCCTCAAAGCGCTGTGAAGAGGGCTGCTGTCGGCACGTTTACTGGTTGTAGAGCGCTTCAGTGTTATCGATCAGGGGATTTTTTTCGGTCAGCACTATCTGCGCGATCTGATCCTTGCGCATGAAACTCACCTTCGAATGCGACTGGGCGTACCGGATGAAGCGCTCCATGGCCTCGATCATCGCCGGGGTGCCGCCGATGCGGTCGTGCAGACTCACCGACATCATCCGCCGCTTGCTCGCGCCTTCGGCGTAGAGGCGATCGAATTCCAGCACCAGTTGCTGATAGAACTGCTCGGCAGAGAAATGCCGGCCCTCGACCAGCACGATGTCGTTGTTGCGCAGGGTGTACGGCACCACGGCGAATTTTCGCCCGCGAACCATGGTCACGAACGGCTCGTCGCGGCTGACATCGTCGATGTGATAGGTGAAATTCAGATCCTGCAGCACCTTCAACGTATTGGGGCTGCGGCGCAGCCAGTTGGCGTTGTAGCCGACCGAGCGCTGACCGGTGATTTTTTCCACCGCCGCGACGCCATCACCGATGAACTGTTTTTCCTGGGCGTAATTCATGTTGTACGAGTCGGCCCAGCGCATGCCGTGGGCCGCCAGTTCATGGCCACGCTCGGCAATCGCCTTGGCCAGTTCCGGGTGCTTGAGCGCCGCTTCGCCGACCACGTGGGAGGTGACTTTGATGCCGGTGCGATCCCACAGATCGAGCATGCGCCACAGGCCTTCCTTGTAGCCGTAATCGAACCAGGTCTGCGCCGGTAGATCCGGGTAGCCTTTTGGCAGCGGTGTACCGGAAAACGGACTTTCAGCGCCTTCGGGCTGACCGCCGGTTTCGAATTGCATCGACACCGAAATCACCAGTTGCGAGCCGTCCGGCCACGGGCGTTCCTGGGCAAAAGCGAGGGCTGGCAGCAACAGCGCGGCGGCCAGCAGGTTTTTCAGCAGACGCGGGGAGCGTTGCCAACGGGGAGAGGTCATATCGGGCACCTTGCAGGTTGAGAAGTGCTGCAAGGTTGGCATCCGCTACGCTTGGGAAAAATCCGCTGCGGGCGAGATGACCTTTAAACAAAATTTACGAATCCACCCAAAATCCCTTGTGGGAGCAGGCTCGCTCCCACACTGGATAGGTGTTTGGCCAGGATTTGCGGCACACTTAAGCGACTACAAGACAAGGCCTTTCAATGGATCAATACGCCCCGCGCAACTGGCAGCCGCACGAGAAGCCCAGTCTGCCCGGTTCCCCCTCGACGCCGCTGCACTCCAACCCCAAGCGTCTGGCTTATGCGCTGGTGGGCTTGCTGGTGGCGGTAACCGGTGGGCTGGGTAATGCGCTGGTGGTCGCCAACCTGCCTTATCTGCAAGGCGCGCTCGGGGCGACGACGGCGGAGATGGCCTGGCTGCCGGCGGCGTATGTGATGACCAACGTGTCGATGAACCTGCTGCTGGTGAAGTTTCGCCAGCAGTTCGGCCTGCGGGCGTTCACCGAGGTGTTTCTGGTGCTGTATGCGCTGGTGACCTTCGGCCATCTGTTCGTCAATGACCTGAATTCGGCGATCGCCGTGCGTGCGGCCCACGGCATGGTTGGCGCGGCGCTCAGTTCACTGGGCCTGTATTACATGGTGCAGGCGTTCCCGGCCAAATGGCGGATGAAGGCGCTGGTGCTGGGCCTCGGCACCTCACAGCTGGCCTTGCCACTGGCGCGACTGTTTTCCGAAGACCTGCTGCAGATCGCCGAATGGCGCGGCCTGTACCTGTTTGAACTGGGTATGGCGCTGCTGTCGTTGGGCTGCGTCCTGATGCTCAAACTGCCGCCGGGTGACCGGTTCAAGACCTTCGAACCGCTCGACTTCCTGACCTTCGCGATCCTCGCCAGCGGCGTCGCGCTGTTGTGCGCGGTGTTGTCCCTGGGGCGGATCGACTGGTGGCTGGAGGCCGACTGGATCGGTATCGCCCTCGCCGCGTCGATTGCGCTGATTCTCGCGGGGCTGGCCATCGAACATAACCGCAGCAACCCGATGCTGATGACCCGCTGGCTCGGCAGCGGGGTGATGATCCGCCTGGCGCTGGCGGTGATCCTGATTCGCATGGTGACCTCGGAGCAATCCACCGGCGCCGTGGGCTTCATGCAGAACCTGAACATGAGCAGCCAGCAGCTTCATAGCCTGTATGTGGTGATGCTGATCGGCAGCGTCGCCGGGCTGCTGACCAGTGCGCTGACCATCGACCCGAAACACCTGTTGATGCCGCTGATCATTTCGCTGGCGTTGATGGCCACCGGCTCGATCATGGACAGCTCATCGAACAACCTGACCCGCCCCGGCAACCTGTATTTCAGCCAGTTCCTGCTGGCGTTCGGCAGTACGTTCTTCCTCGGCCCGACCATGGTGCTGGGCACGCGCAACGTGCTGACCAACCCGCGCAACCTTGTGAGTTTTTCGGTGTTGTTCGGGATCTGCAACAACCTCGGCGGCCTGATCGGCGCGGCGTTGCTGGGGACGTTCCAGATCGTGCGCGAGAAGTTTCATTCCAGCCATATCGTCGAGCAATTGGTGATGTCCGACCCGCGTGTCGCCGCCCGGGTACAGAGCGGCGGATCGGCGGTCGGCTCCGTGATTGCCGACCCGAGCCTGCGCAACCTGCAAGGCATTCGCAGTCTGGCCAATGCCGCCACCCGCGAAGCCAACGTACTGGCCTATAACGATGTGTTCATGCTGATTGCGGTGATCGCGATCCTGACCATGATCTGGATTTCCATCCGTGCGCTGTGGCTGATCAGTACCACCAAAGCCGTCGCCCCGACACCTTCCGTACCTTCCAGCGGTGCCACTTCTTCATGACCGAACCGACCACTACGACCACCAATGCCATCGCCGCCACCCCTGAAGGTGTGGCGCCGCCGTCATCACCGAACACCGAGCCGCGCTCGTTGCGGGTGCGGATCATCTCATCGCTGGGGTTTGCCGCGATTGCCATCGTCGGCGTGCTGATCGTGCTTTACGCCTGGCAGCTACCGCCGTTCAGCAGCGCAGTTGAGACCACCGAAAACGCCTTGGTGCGCGGTCAGGTAACGATCATCGGCCCGCAGCTCAGTGGCTATGTGTTTGAAGTGCCGGTGCAGGATTTCCAGTTTGTGAAGGAGGGCGATTTGCTGGTACGTCTCGATGACCGCATCTATCAGCAACGTCTCGACCAGTCGCTGGCGCAACTGGCGGTACAGAAGGCCTCGCTGGCCAACGTGGTGCAGCAGCGCAACAGCGCCGAAGCCACGATCAAACTGCGGCAGGCGGTGGTGGCCGACAGTGAAGCGCAGCTGCGCAAAAGCGAGGCTGACTTGCGACGCAACAAGGCGCTGGTCAATGACGGTTCCGTGTCCAAGCGCGAGATGGACGTGGCGCTGGCCGCCAACGCACAAAGCATTGCTTCGGTGGCGCAGGCCAAGGCCAATCTGGAAATCGCCCGGCAGGATCTGCAAACGGTGATCGTCAATCGCGGCTCGCTGGAAGCGGCGGTGACCAGCGCCGAGGCGGCGGTGCAGCTGGCGCGGATCGATTTGTCCAACACCCGGATCATCGCCCCGCGCGACGGTCAGCTCGGGCAGATCGGCGTGCGTCTCGGCGCCTACGTCAACTCCGGGGCGCAGTTGATGGCGCTGGTGCCGAACCAGAAATGGGTGATCGCCAACCTCAAGGAAACCCAGATGGACAATGTGCGCGTCGGGCAACCGGCGAGCTTCACCGTCGATGGTTTGAACCACCGCAAATTCACCGGCCACGTGCAGCACATCTCGCCGGGCACCGGTTCCGAATTCGCGTTGTTGCAGGCCGATAACGCCACCGGCAACTTCGTGAAAATCGCCCAGCGGGTGCCGGTGCGCATCACCATCGATCCGGATCAGCAGGAGAGCGAGCGCCTGCGGCCGGGGATGTCGGTGGTGGTCAGCATTGATACGGCGGCGGGTGACACCCAGAAACACTGACCTCAGGCGGCGATCATCGGCGGCAAGGTGCCAAGCACGGAAACCGCCGCCACGGCGCCGATCCCCAGCAGCCATTCGAGCATGACGCTGCGCTTGAGGGTGTCGAGCCGCTGTTCGCAATCGTTGATCCGCAGGCGATTGAACAGCGCCAGGGCGAGCATGCCAAACACCAGCAGCGCCTTGATCAACAGGATCAGGGCGAAGCCCGAGAACAGCGGTGTCGGCCACCATTGGCCGGTGAGCACGCGCACGTTGATCAAACCAGTGATCAGCAGGCCGGCGACCAGTGCGTAACCGAGCCCGCTGAAACGCTGCAAGACTTCGCGCATGTCTTTGTCAGGTTGGCGCAGGATCATCACCAGCATCAACAACCCACCGAGCCAGGCGCCGACGCAGGTCAGGTGAATGACCTGATTGAGGATCAGCATCTGGCCACTGAAACCGTCGAGCATCGCGCCGTGTCCGACTGGTGCCAGCGTCATCAGCAGCAGCGCGCTCAGGCCCAACCGCAATGGCCGGTTCGAACGCCACGGCGTAAACAGCAACGCCAGCAACAGGGCATTGATCAGCAGATGCCAGCGCCAGACCTGACCGAAAAACGTATGACCGAGAACCAGCTCGACGGTGGGCGGATCAAACGCGGCAGCCGCCGAACCGGCCATGCTTGCGGTAATCAACAACGCCCAGGTGACGCCGCTGGCCAAGGCAATCGCCGCCAACCAGCGGGACAGTCGCGCCAGCTGCCGATCCAGCGCCGGCGCTTCACCTTTGAGCAGCAGCGGCCGGAACAGCCAGGCCCCGAACAGCATCAACACCACGATGAAATGCAGGAACCGGCACAGCAGCAGCGCTTCACTCATGAATTACTGGCCAACCTTGAACTGATAGGCGCCTTCGCTTTTGTGTGTGTCGACCGACACCGCATGCCATTCGACCTTGTATTCGCCAGCGGTCAGCGGTGCTTCGGGGGTGACGATCAGGGTTTTCTTGTCACCTTCGGTGGTCAGCGGTTTGACCGCCACCGGCTTGCCGTCGTGGGTCACGGTGACTTTGGTGAAGCTGGCTTCGACGCCTTCGGAAAACACCAGGCGCAGATCTGCCGGTGCGGCGACGGTGCTGTCGGCAGCCGGAGTCTGGCTTTTCAGATGGGCGTGTGCGAACGCCTGGGAAGTGACGATCAGCGAAGCCAGCAGCGCGCCAGCGGTGAAGAGTTTTTTCATCGGCATGGAAAGATTCCTTTCAGTGAAATGGCGGGCTGAGTATAGAACCTGGATCACAGGGCTTTCAGGCGCATGTGAATGACCGGAAAGGGCCGGCCTTCGCCGTCGAGTGCCGAGCGGCCGATGTCTTCGAATCCGTAGTGACGGTAGAAGCCGTGGGCTTGCGGGTTCTGTTCGTTGACGTCGACCTTCAGCAGTGGGCGGCGGACATGGTCGAGCAAGCGCCGGCCGATCCCCTGGCCACGCTGGGCCGGGTCGATGAATAGCATCTGCACGGTGTCGTCGTCGGTGGCGATGAAGCCTGCCGGGGATTGATCGGGGTTTTCGAAAACCTGCACATCCAGCGCGGGCAGGTAGGTGTCACGCACCAGCGGGAACAGCCTATGGATGTCGTCTTCCGGGAGGAAATCGTGGGTGGCGCGGACCGAGCGCTCCCACAGTGCGGCGAGCTGCGGATCATCCGCAGCGATGCGCTTTCGAATGGTCATGGGCAGATCCTTCAGTGTCTGACGGGGAGAAGGAGGGCGATCCTAAACCAGAAAAAAGCCCAAGTGTGTGAAGAATCGTTCTTGGCTGTCGCCCCTTGCCCAGAGCGGATGCTAGTCTTCAACCACGTTGTCTTCAGGGAGCCCTCATGGGCAATCACAAGATCGAAATCCGCCGCACCAACGTCGACAAGATCCTGCTGGCGGCGGAAAAAGTCTTCGCCGAAAAAGGTTTCGGCGGCACCGCCATGGCCGACATCGCTGCTGAAGTGCAATTGCCGCGATCCAACCTGCATTACTACTTTTCGACCAAGAGCGAGCTGTACAGCGCGGTGCTGTTCGACCTGCTGGAAGTGTGGAAGCAGGACGCGCTGTGCTTCGAGATGTTCGACGATCCGCGCGTGGTGCTCAGCAGCTACATCCGCGCCAAGATGAACCACTCGCGCAGCCGGCCTTACGGGTCGAAAGTCTGGGCCAACGAAATCATCCACGGCGCGCCGACCCTCGGCGAGGCGCTGGATGTGAGCCTGTACGACTGGGCGAAGATGAAGGAGGCGAAGATCCGGCAGTGGGTGGAGGACAAGCGGATTCTGCCGGTGGAGCCGTCGAGCCTGCTGTACATGATCTGGGCCTCAACCCAGCACTATGCCGACTTTGATCATCAGGTGAATATTCTGAATGAGCACCAGCCGTTGTCGGACATGCAGTTCGAGCGGGCGGTGCAGACGGTGACTAGCGTGATTTTGCGGGGGATCGGATTAGAACCGTAACTGATCGTTCCCACGCTCCGCGTGGGAATGCCTCAAGTGACGCTCCGCGTTCCAGTGGGACGCAGAGCGTCCCGGGCTGCATTCCCACGCGGAGCGTGGGAACGATCATTCAAGGGCTGACGTGATAGGGATTGCGCGGATCATGATTCCAGTCCAGAAACGGCTTGCCCGTTTCCATCGGCACCATCTCGATGCAATCCGCCACCGGACAAGTGATCTGGCACAGATTGCACCCCACACACTCATCATCGATCACTTCATATTTATGCGTACCATCGGCCTGTTTCAGGCTGATGATCGCCTGGTGTGACGTGTCCTCGCAGGCAATGTGGCAACGCCCGCAACCGATGCACGCCTCCTGGTCGATCTTCGCGATCACCTGATAGTTGATGTCCAGGTACTTCCAGTCGATCGTATTGCCCACCGCACGCCCGGAAAACTCGGCGATGCTGGCGTAACCCTGACTGTCCATCCACCGCGACAGGCCATCCTTCATTTCATCGACAATCCGGAAGCCATGCAGCATCGCCGCCGTGCACACCTGCACCGCGCCGCTGCCCAAAGCGATGAACTCCGCCGCGTCGCGCCAGCTGCCAATGCCGCCAATGCCGCAGATCGGCAGGCCCTGGGTCTGCGGATCACGGGCGATTTCCGCGACCATGTTCAGCGCGATCGGCTTGACCGCCGAACCGCAATACCCGCCGTGGGTGCTTTTGCTGCCGACGGTGGGCAGGGCGACCATGCGTTCCAGGTCGACGCTGGTGATCGAGTTGATGGTGTTGATCAGCGATACTGCATCCGCGCCACCCCGGTGCGCAGCGCGGGCGGCGACGCGGATGTCGGTGATGTTCGGCGTCAGCTTGACGATCACCGGCAGCGAGCAATAGGTCTTGCACCAGCGCGTAACCTGTTCGACGTACTCCGGCACCTGACCGACCGCCGCGCCCATGCCACGTTCCGGCATGCCGTGGGGGCAGCCGAAATTCAGTTCGATGCCATCAGCGCCGGTGGCTTCCACCAGCGGCAGGATGTGTTTCCACGACTCTTCGACGCACGGCACCATCAGCGAAACGATCAGCGCGCGGTCCGGCCAATCCTTTTTCACCTGAGTGATTTCCCGCAGGTTGATTTCCAGCGAGCGGTCGGTGATCAGTTCGATGTTGTTGATGCCCAGCACTTCGCGGTTGTTGCCGTAATGCGCCGAATAACGCGAAGACACGTTGACCGCCGCCGGGTCTTCACCCAGGGTTTTCCAGACCACGCCACCCCAGCCGGCTTCGAAGGCGCGCACCACGTTGTAGGCCTTGTCGGTCGGCGGCGCGGAGGCCAGCCAGAACGGATTGGGGGCTTTGATACCGGCGAAGACAATCGAGAGATCGGCCATTTACGCAGCCTCCACATTGAGCATCAGTTGAGCGTTGATCGCCTCGGCGGCGCGCTTGCCGTGTTGCACCGCTTGCACGGTCAGGTCCTGATCGAGGCCGGTGCAGTCGCCGCCGGCATAGACGCCGGGGATGCTGGTGCGCAGGTTTTCATCGACCTGAATCCGTTCGCCCTGACGCTTGAGTTCGCGGGCCAGTGGGTCGGCGAGGGCGCTGCCGTCGAAGGCCTGGCCGATGGCTTTGAAGATCGCATCGGCGGCCAGCTCGAAAGTCTCGCCGGTGTTTTGCAGGCGACCGTCCACCAGCTGGGTGCGGGCGAAGCGCATGCCGCGTACTTTGCCTTGAGCGTCGAGCAGCACTTCCTCCGGTTGTGCCCAGGTCAGCAGCCGCACCTGATTGGCCTTGGCGATGTCTTGTTCATGGCCGGTGGCGCCCATGTCCGCTGCGCCACGGCGATAGACCAGGTTGACGTCGCGGGCACCGAGGCGGGCCATTTGCACGGCCATGTCGATGGCGGTGTTGCCGGCGCCGAGGACGATGCAGTGTTCGGCCAACGGCAGTTGCGACAGGTCGTCGGCCTGACGCAGTTCGCGGATGTAGTCGGTGGCGGCGAGCAGGCCGGGGGCGTCTTCGTGGGCCAGGCCGAGTTGCTTGCTCGCATTAAGACCGAGGCCGAGGAACACTGCGTCGAACTGTTGATGCAGTTCGCTCAAAGTCAGGTTGTCGCCGAGTTTCTGTCCGTGGCGGATTTCGATGCCGCCGATCTGCAGGAGGAAATCCAGCTCCTTCTGCGCGTAGTCGTCGACCAGTTTGTATTTGGCGATCCCGTATTCGTTGAGCCCGCCAGCCTTCTCCCGCGCTTCGAAAATCACCACGTCATGGCCGTGCATGGCGCTGCGATGCGCGCAGGACAAACCCGCCGGGCCGGCACCGACCACGGCGATGCGTTTGCCGGTGGCGGCGGCGCGCTGGAACGGATGCTCGGTGAAGTGCGCGTTGTCCACGGCATAACGCTGCAGCAGGCCGATCAGCACCGGCGCGCATTCGTGGGCGTTGTTGCGCACGCAGGCTTGCTGGCAGAGGATCTCGGTCGGACAGACTCGGGCGCAACTGCCGCCGAGGATGTTTGCCGAAAGGATTTTCTGCGCCGCGCCTGGCACGTTGTCCTGATGGATATTGCGGATGAACGACGGAATGTCGATCTCGCTCGGGCACGCGTTCACGCACGGCGCGTCGTAGCAATACAGGCAGCGCGAGGCTTCCAGATGTGCCTGGCGGTCGTTGAGCGGCGGCGCCAGATCGGTGAAATGGCCGGCGAGGGCGGCCGCACTTTCGTGCGGGTGCGGGAGATGGTTCAGGGTCTCGATCACGATTTTTTGCCTCACGGTTAATTGAGGTTTTCTGCCTCTGTCGGGCAGTGGTTTTTTTGTAGTGTTGATCGTTCCCACGCTCTGATCAGCGCTTGACGGTCACAGGCCTGTGCAACTCCGCCCGCTTGCTCAGCAAATCAAACACCGCCGGATACGCCGGCCGTTCGATATAGCGGCCTGCGCCACGCTCGGCGCGCAGGTCGCCGTCGGCCCAGACCACCCGGCCCTGGCTGACGGTATGGCTCGGCACACCGGTCACGGTCTTGCCTTCGAAGATGTTGAAGTCCACCTGCTGATGGTGGGTCTTGGCAGAGATGGTGCGAGTGCCTTGCGGGTCCCACAGCACCAGGTCGGCATCGGCGCCGACGCGGATCGCGCCCTTGCGCGGATAGAGATTGAAGATTTTCGCGGTGTTGGTGGAGGTGAGGGCGACGAAGTCCTGCATCGACAACCGCCCCGAGTTCACCCCTTCATCCCACAACACCGCCATGCGGTCTTCGATGCCGGCGGTGCCGTTGGGGATCTTGCTGAAATCGTCACGGCCGGCGGCTTTCTGCTCGGCGCAGAAGCAGCAGTGGTCGGTGGCGGTGGTGTGCAGATTGCCGCTCTGCAAGCCATGCCAAAGCGCGTCCTGATGCCCGCGCGGACGGAACGGCGGGCTCATCACGTAACCGGCGGCGGTCTGCCAGTCCGGGTGCTGGTAGACACTGTCGTCCAGCAGCAGATGCCCGGCCAGCACTTCGCCGTAAACCGGTTGGCCCTTGCTGCGGGCATAGGTGATTTCGTCGAGGGCCTCTTTGGTCGAAACATGCACCAGGTACAGCGGCGTGCCGATGGTTTCAGCGATCCGGATTGCCCGGCTCGCGGCTTCACCTTCGACCTGAGATGGCCGCGACAGCGGATGCGCTTCCGGCCCGGTGATGCCCTGGGCCATCAACTTGCGTTGCAGGTGATAAACCAGCTCGCCGTTTTCCGCGTGCACGGTCGGCACCGCGCCGAGCTCCAGGCAGCGCTCGAAGCTCGCCACCAGCGTGTCATCGGCGGCCATGATCGCGTTCTTGTAGGCCATGAAATGCTTGAAGCTGTTGATCCCGTGATGGCTGACCAGCTCGGCCATTTCCTCCCGCACCTGCTCGCTCCACCAAGTGATCGCGACGTGGAAGCCGTAGTCGGAGGCGGACTTTTCCGCCCAGCCGCGCCACTGGTGAAACGCCTCGAGCAGCGATTGCTGCGGATTGGGAATCACGAAATCGATGATCGAGGTGGTGCCGCCGGCCAGGCCAGCGGCGGTGCCGCTGTAGAAGTCTTCGCTGGCCACGGTGCCCATGAACGGGAGTTGCATGTGGGTGTGCGGATCGATGCCGCCGGGCATCAGGTATTGACCGCTGCCGTCGAGCATTTCGGCGCCGGCGGGAACATCCAGGTTTTCACCAATGGCTTTGATCACGCCGTCAGCGCAATAGACATCGGCGCGGTAACTTTCATCATGGGTAACAACGGTGGCGCCACGGATCAACAGAGACATTCCGAGTTCCTCGCAGGCATGACCGACTTGTGCCGGTTCTAGTGTTTTATTGTCTGCAGCGCCAAATGCGTAATCTTGTCAGCGCTGTCAGGAATAGACGCTAGTCGCAGTTCTGCAATTGATCAAGATTATTTTTTATAAGCTTATGACTGTTTTAAGTGGCTGATAAATAAAGATAAAAATACGAAATCACCAAAATGGTGAGGCGCTTCACCATTTTGACGCACTTGACAGGTTGGAAATATGAGCAAGATTTCCTATGTGAAATCAGCCGCTTGAAGTTAAGCGGAGAGTGAGGCGTCCTGAAGAAAAATAATGCAGTGCACCAGATTGAGTCCTGACAGTTCGGACAACTTGCCTGGCATTTAGCCTGAGTGTTCAGTCAAGTTTTCGCGGCCTCACAAGGTGAATAATTAAAACTGATAAACATCAGTCAGTTACAAAAAGATCGAAGCACGGTCCCAGCGCCAAGCGGTTCCCCCGGCACGTTTATTGATGCCGCCGCTGACACCATGGCCGGTGCATGAAAGTTGTCAGTTCCTCCGGCCATCGTCCGGCTCGCACCTGCGTGTGCAGCCGCCTGATGAGCAAAAAATAATCAGAAGAACAGTGGAGCGGCCATGCAGCAGAACAGATCGCAAGTGACCGAGCGCGACGGCTTGTTCGAACTCGAAGCCGGCAGCGACGTCCTCGACAGTCCCCGTTACAACCACGACATGGCACCGACCAAGGTGCGCGAACGAACCTGGAACAAATGGCACATCACCGCGCTGTGGGTCGGCATGTCGATCTGCGTGCCGACCTACACCCTCGGTGGTGTGCTCACCGCGTATTTCGGCCTCACCGTCGGCGAAGCCTTGCTGGCGATTCTGTTTGCCAACGTCATCGTCCTGATTCCTCTCACGCTCAACGCGTTTCCCGGCACCAAATACGGGATTCCGTTTCCGGTGCTGCTGCGTTCGTCGTTCGGCATTCTCGGCTCCAACGTACCGTGCCTGATCCGCGCGCTGGTGGCGTGCGGCTGGTTCGGCATCCAGACCATGTTCGGCGGGCTGGCGATTCACCTGTTTCTCGGCTCGGTGTTCGAGGGCTGGAAATCCCTCGGCGGGACGGGAGAGGTGATCGGTTTCATGGTCTTCTGGGCGCTCAACCTGTGGGTGGTGATCCGTGGCGCCGAGTCGATCAAATGGCTGGAAACCCTGTCGGCGCCGCTGCTGGTGGCGGTTGGCATCGGGTTGCTGGTGTGGGCCATGCCGAATGTGTCAATGACCGAGTTGCTGGCGATTCCGCCGAAGCGTCCCGAAGGCGCGAGCGTGGTGAGCTACTTCGCCGCCGGGCTGACGGCGATGGTCGGTTTCTGGGCCACGTTGTCGCTGAACATTCCTGACTTCAGCCGTTATGCCCGCAGCCAGAAGGATCAGATCCTCGGGCAGATTTTCGGTCTGCCGCTGACCATGTTCCTGTTCGCCGCACTGGGCGTGGTGATGACCGCCGCCTCGGTGAAACTGGTGGGCGTCAGCGTCTCCGATCCGGTGACTTTGATCGGTCATATCCAGAGCCCGGTGTGGGTCGCGGTGGCCATGGCGCTGATCATCATCGCTACGCTGTCGACCAACACTGCCGCCAACATCGTCTCGCCAACCAACGACTTCCAGAACATCGCGCCCAAAGTCATCAACCGCACCAAAGCGGTGATTCTCACCGGGTTCGTCGGTCTGGCGCTGATGGGCCATGAGCTGCTGAAGAAGCTCGGGCTGATCGTCTCCGATGTCAGCCTGGAAACCGTGTATTCGAACTGGCTGCTGGGCTATTCCAGCCTGCTCGGACCGATTGCAGGGATCATGGTGGTGGACTATTTCCTGATCAAGAAACAGCAACTGGACCTGGCTGGCCTGTACCGCGACGACGTGTACCCGGCGTGGAACTGGTCCGGATTCATCGCCTTTGGCGTGCCGGTGGTGCTGACCCTGCTGTCGCTGGGCAGCAGCGCATTCAGCTGGTTCTACAGCTACGGCTGGTTCACCGGCTCGGCGCTGGGCGGGTTGATCTATTACGGGTTGTGCGCGATGCGTGCGACGCCGGTGGCCGTCAAATCGCCGTTGTAATTCCCATAAGAACTGCCTGAGGAGATCCCCATGAACGCAGCCGTAGACGTTCTGCAATCGACCCATCAGCACATCAACCGCGACCGCTTATGGGCGTCGCTCATGGAGCTGGCGAAGCTCGGCGCCACGGTCAAGGGCGGGGTCTGTCGCCTGGCCCTGACCGACCTCGACCGCCAGGCCCGCGACCTGTTCGTGCAGTGGTGCAAGGACGCCGGTTGCAGCGTCACGGTCGATGAAGTCGGCAACATCTTCGCCCGCCGCCCCGGCCGCAACCCGAACCTGCCCCCG
Organism: Pseudomonas sp. B16(2017); assembly: GCF_002113205.1. Classification (NCBI taxonomy): domain Bacteria; kingdom Pseudomonadati; phylum Pseudomonadota; class Gammaproteobacteria; order Pseudomonadales; family Pseudomonadaceae; genus Pseudomonas; species Pseudomonas sp. B16(2017). The sequence goes on along the minus strand of NZ_NEKA01000018.1, from coordinate 3,561 downwards.
GTGATGACCGGCAGCCACATCGACACCCAGCCCACTGGTGGCAAGTTCGACGGCTGCTTCGGCGTGCTCGCCGGCGTCGAAGTGCTGCGCACCCTCAATGATTTGGGCGTGGAAACCGAGGCGCCGCTGGAAGTGGTGGTCTGGACCAACGAAGAAGGCTCGCGCTTCGCCCCGTGCATGATGGGCTCCGGCGTGTTCGCAGAAAAATTCACCCTCGAAGAAACCCTGGCCAAGGTCGATGCCGACGGCATAACGGTTGGCGAAGCGTTGAACGCCATCGGTTACGCCGGACCGCGCAAGGTCAGCGGGCACAAGGTCGGCGCCTATTTCGAAGCGCATATCGAGCAAGGCCCGATTCTTGAGGACGAACACAAAACCATCGGCGTAGTACTCGGCGCACTGGGGCAGAAGTGGTTCGACCTGAAACTGCGCGGCGTCGAAGCCCACGCCGGTCCGACCCCGATGCACCTGCGCAAGGACGCTCTGGTCGGCGCCTCGGTGATCGTCGGCGCGGTCAATCGCGCTGCCCTCGGCCACCAACCCCACGCCTGCGGCACGGTCGGTTGCCTGCAAGCCTATCCCGGCTCACGCAACGTCATTCCCGGCGAAGTGCGCATGACCCTCGATTTCCGGCATTTGGAACCGGCACGCCTCGACTCGATGATCGCCGAGGTCAAGCAAGTCATCGAAGCCACCTGCGAAGAACACGGCCTGACCTATGAACTGACCCCGACCGCCGACTTCCCGCCGCTGTACTTCGAAAAAGGCTGCGTCGAAGCCGTGCGCGGCGCCGCCAAAGGTCTGGGCCTGTCGCACATGGACATTGTCAGCGGCGCCGGCCACGACGCGATTTTCCTCGCCGAACTGGGCCCGGCCGGGATGATTTTCGTGCCGTGCGAAGGCGGTATCAGCCACAACGAAATCGAAAACGCCGCGCCGGACGATCTGGCGGCCGGCTGTGCGGTGTTGCTGCGGGCGATGCTGGCGGCTTCGGCGGCGGTGGCGGGCAAGCAACGCGCGGCGTAAAGCCAGGGTTGGGTAGGCAAGAGATTGTGGCGATCTGGCAGATCGCCACAGACACCCGGCTCAAGTTGTTCTTTTGTGGCTCAGCTCTGCCTTGCGCCGTTCCTTGCCATCCGGGCTGCCGATGTTCAACAGCCTTCTTTCGATCATCACGTTTTCCAGTGCCTGCCGCTCTGCCGGGTCCATCTGGTGTTCGCGCTTTTTCAGCTCCAACAGAATGGGTGTGGACCACGTGCGATAGGTCCGTTCGGTAATACGGTCGCTCGTCATTTGTCTCTCCTTGATCAGATGCCCGGCCGCAGGCGCGGACACAATCCGTCGAGGTACTAACGTTAGACGAGAAAGCCGCGAGGCGCGAATAGTCAACGCTCAATCGTGGTTGGCACGATCACAACCGTCCGCGGTCGTAAATTTCACATGCGCGAACTTGTGGAGAATCAATGAGCCGGGACGTCCTGACCACCGAAACCAATCGCCGTCAGTTGCAGCAAATCATTGCCGGGCTGTCCGACGGGGTGATTCTGCTGGAGATCGACCAGACGATTCTCTGGGCCAATGAAGCGGCGCTGGCGATGCATGGCGTCAGCCGCATCGGAGAGCTGGGCAACAACGCCGGGGAATATGCCGAGCGCTTCAATCTGCGGTATCGCAACAACCACGCGCTGGCACCGGAGCAGTACCCGATCTGCCGTGTGGCCGCCGGCGAAACCTTCAGCGACGTGCTGGTCGAAGTCTCCCCGTGCAGTGACGAGGAACGCACCTGGGTACACAGCGTGCGGAGCATGGTGCTGACCGATCGCGACGGCGACATCGAGTCGCTGGTGCTGATCATGAGCGACGTCACCGATTGGGCCAACGCCGAGCAGCGCTTTGAAAAAACCTTCAATGCCAACCCGGCGCCTGCGGTGATCTGCCGCCTCAGCGATCTGCGTTATATCAAGGTCAATCCGGGATTTCTGGAAATGACCGGCTACGCCCGCGATCAGGTGATCGGCGCCTCGACTTATGAGCTGGATATTCTCGAACGGGCCGAGCGCAAGGATCTGGCGATCCAGCGCCTGCGTGATGTCGCGACCATTCCGCAGATGCAGGCCGAACTGCGTCTGCCGGACGGTGGCAGCAAACAGGTTATCGTCGCCGGCCAGCCGTTGGTGCTCAACGACGAAGACTGCATGCTGTTTTCGTTCGTCGACATGGAGCCCCGGCACAAGGCCGAGGTCGCCCTGCGCCAGAGTGAGGAACGGTTCGCCAAGGCCTTTCGCCTGACGCCGGTGCCGATCCTGATTTGCAGTGCCGACGAGCAGCGGCTGATCGATGTCAACCAGGCCTTCCTCGATACCTTGGCTTACGACAGCGACGACGTGCTCGGCAAGACCGTCGCGCAACTGGACTTCATCGATGAACAGGCTGAGCGCGCCCGCTTGCTGGCGGCGCTGGAGAAGACCGGCCGGGTCGATCGCGCCGATATGCGAATCCGCAAGAAAAACGCCGAAGTGCTGGAGTGCGCGGTGTCCGCTGACACCGTCAACATCCAGGACACGGTGTGCTATCTGCTGGTGCTGATGGACATCACCGAGCGCAAGCACACTGAGCTTGAACTTGTGGCAGCGATTGAAGAGGTGATGAAGGATGCGTCGTGGTTCAGCCGCACGCTGATCGAAAAGCTGGCCAATGTGAAGAAGATCAACTCGCCGCAGTTGCCCAGCGTTTCGTTCACCGATCTCACCGCCCGCGAGCGCGATGTTCTGGGGCTGATCTGCGAGGGGCTGGCGGACAAGGAAATTGCTGCACGGTTGAAACTGGCGCCGAATACAGTACGCAATCATGTGGCGACGGTTTATTCCAAGCTGGATGTGCACAGCCGCAGCGAGGCGATTGTCTGGGCCCGCGAACGGGGGTTGTTCTCGGGGAGCAGCCGGGGACAGCGTTAAGGTGCAAATGCACTAGTTCATGGGGTGCAAATTCGGGTGTCTCACGAGGCAGGCAGTTCTTAGTCTGATGGGGTGCGATGCGGGTTTCGTTCGTGATCGTGTCCCTTCCGTCGTTGTTATTGGATCAGACCATGAATGTGTTGTTTGTCATTGAACCTGGCGTGTTGCGTCGATTTTCGGAGCTGGCGCGATGATTTATCTGGCGCAGTTGCGGGCGCAACTTGAGCGTAGTTTTTCGCCGTTGGCTTGTGAGTGTGTGGTGGATGGGGATCATTCCCTTACTGTGAAGTTGTATCACCCGGCTTCAGGGCAGGTTGATCTGGTGATTAGTGGGTTGAGTCTGGATGCCTTGCGTACTTCGGAAGCGGTGGATGCTTTGGTTGATGAGTTGCGGTATGAGCTTGAGAGTAATTCTTTGCGTTCGCCCAGTTAAACTTGGCGGCCTTTGGGCCGACCAGATTCTTGTTCGGTTTGGGTGAATATCCGCTGCTGCGGTAACGGCTTCTTGGGGTTCCGCCCTTACGGCGGGTCACTTTTGGCAAACGCGGTGCGTGTCAAGGCACCTGTCGCCTTGTTCCAATCGTTGTTAGCCAGTTGAGCCCTTAAA
>NZ_NEKA01000017.1:51566-135897 GCF_002113205.1 Pseudomonas sp. B16(2017) | reverse complement strand
CCATCCCGAACTCAGAAGTGAAACGATGCATCGCCGATGGTAGTGTGGGGTTTCCCCATGTGAGAGTAGGTCATCGTCAAGATTAAATTCCGAAACCCCAATTGCGAAAGCAGTTGGGGTTTTGTTTTGTCCGTTGAAAAGTTTTACTCGCGACAGCGAACAAATTTGCACAGTTATTTTCGAATCAGAACACTAGAATAGCCCCACCTTTTTCGGAGCCAGAGCCTTTATGTCAGATCCGGTTGGCGCCCAAGGGCTGTCAGAATTACCGCTGGAAGACTTGGTGGCCTGTCATGAGTGCGACCTGCTGATGCGCAAGCCAACCCTTGCTCATGGCGAAAAAGCCCTCTGCCCACGTTGCGGTTACGAACTGTATGCCCATCGCCATAATGTGGTGCAGCGCAGCCTTGCCCTGGTGATTGCGGCATTGCTGTTGTACATCCCGGCAAACTTTTTACCCATCATGCAGCTCAATATCCTCGGGCAATCCTCGCAGGATACGGTATGGAGCGGCGTGCTCGGTCTGTTCAACACTGACATGCAGGGCGTTTCGATCGTGGTATTTCTGTGCAGCATGGCCATACCGCTGCTCAAGCTGCTCTGCCAGTTGTTCGTTTTACTCACAATTCGCTTCAATGTCGGCCGCAGCTATGGTCTGTTGCTCTACCGCATTTATCACCACCTCAAAGACTGGGGCATGCTTGAGGTCTATCTCATGGGCGTCCTTGTCGCGATCGTCAAACTGGCGGACATGGCGGCCATCACCGTCGGCCTCGGTCTGGCATGTTTCATCGGTTTGTTACTGGTTCAGGTCTGGCTCGAAGTGGTGATGTCGCCGCACCAGATCTGGCAGGCGTTATCAGGAGAAGATGCCCATGCGGGCGATTGATGCAGGCATTCTGATCTGTACCGAATGCCACGAACTGAACAGGCAGGATACCGACAGCGATGTGCAGACCTGCACCCGATGCGGTGCGCTGGTTCACGCCCGGCGGCCCAACAGTCTTGCGCGAACGTGGGCGCTGTTGATCACGGCTGCGATTATCTACATCCCGGCCAACGTGCTGCCGATCATGACCGTCAGCTCGCTTGGTCAGGGGGATCCGAGCACGATCATGTCCGGTGTCATCCAATTGGTGCAGCACGGCATGATTCCCATTGCCGCCGTGGTGTTCATCGCCAGTATCCTGGTGCCGACATTCAAGCTGGTGGGCATCGCGCTGCTGCTGTTTTCCGTACAGCGCCGCCAGCCCTTGTCCGCACGTCAGCGGATCTGGATGTACCGCTTCATCGAGTTCATCGGCCGCTGGTCGATGCTTGATATTTTCGTGATCGCCATTCTGGTGGCGGTCGTCAACTTCGGCCGGCTTGCCAGTGTCGAAGCCAATCTTGGCGCCATCGCCTTCGCCAGTGTGGTGATTCTGACGATGCTCGCCGCTGTCACTTTCGATCCCCGACTGATTTGGGATAACACGGAGTCGGACGCCGACCATGACTGATTTGCCTGTAGCGAAAACCCGACCGGCTTCGAACTGGTCTGCCATCTGGGTGCTGCCCCTGATCGCCCTGATTATCGGCGGCTGGCTCGGCTGGCGTGCCTACAACGAAACCGGCATCGAGATTCAGGTGCGTTTTGAAAGCGGTGAAGGCATTCAGGCCAACAAGACTGAAGTGGTCTACAAAGGCATGCCGGTCGGCAAGGTGAAAGCCCTCAAGCTCGATGATGAAGGCAACTCCAAAGGTGTCATCGCAACTATCGAGATGAACAAGGATGTCGACCAGTACCTGAAGACCAGCACCCGTTTCTGGCTGGTCAAACCGAGTGTGACGCTGGCCGGGATCACGGGTCTGGAAACTCTGGTATCGGGTAACTACGTCGCTATCAGCCCTGGTGAAGGCGAACCGACCCGAAAGTTCAAGGCCCTGGCCGAAGAACCGCCGCTGTCGGACTCCAAACCCGGTCTGCACCTGACGATCAAGGCCGATCGCCTCGGTTCGCTGAATCGCGGCAGCCCGGTGTTCTACAAGCAAATCAAAGTGGGTCAGATCAAAAGTTACGTGCTGTCGGAAGACCAGAGCACGGTCGAGCTCAAGGTGTTCATCGAACCGACCTACGCCAAACTGGTGCGCAAACACACACGATTCTGGAATGCCAGCGGCATCAGCATCGACGCCAACCTGTCGGGCGTCAAAGTGCGCAGCGAATCCCTGGCCAGCATCGTCGCCGGCGGTATTGCCTTTGCCACCCCGGAGAACCGCAAGGACAGCCCGCCCACCGATCCAAGCCTGCCGTTCCGTCTCTACGAAGACTTCGATGCGGCCGCCGCCGGCATCCGGGTGAAGGTCAAACTCAGCGATTTCGAAGGCCTGCAGGCCGGGCGTACGCCGGTTATGTACAAGGGCATTCAGGTCGGTAACCTGAAAGCGCTGAAGATCGATCCGGACCTGTCCAGCGCGACCGCCGAACTGACCCTTGATCCGCTGGCCGAAGACTATCTGGTGACCGGCACGCAGTTCTGGGTGGTCAAACCATCGATCTCCCTGGCTGGCATCACCGGTCTGGAAGCGTTGGTAAAAGGTAACTACATCGCGGTACGCCCGGGCGACAAGGGCGGCGCTCCGCAACGCGAATTCGAAGCCCGACCCAAAGCGCCGCCGCTCGATCTGCGCTCACCCGGCCTGCACCTGGTGCTGTTCACCGACACCCTCGGCTCGATCGATGTCGGCAGTCCGATCCTCTACAAGCAGGTCAAGGTCGGTTCGGTGCAGAGCTATCAGTTCTCCAAGACCCGCAAGCAACTGGTGATCGGCGTCCACATCGAGAAGGAATACGAAAACCTGGTCAACGCTTCGACCCGGTTCTGGAACGTCAGCGGCGTCACGCTGACCGGCGGGTTGACCGGCGGCATTCAGGTCAAGAGTGAATCGTTGCAGACCCTGATGGCCGGCGGCATCGCCTTCGAAACGCCGCAAGTCAAGGCACCGCTGCAAAAGCGCATTCCGCGTTTCCGTCTGTTCGCCAACCATGATGAAGCGAATCAGAAAGGCGCCGTCGTCACCATCAAGGTCGATCGCGCGGACGGTCTGCGCAGCGGCACCCCGGTGCGCTTCAAGGGGCTGGACGTCGGCAAGATCGAAAGCGTCGACCTGACCGATGATCTGCAATCGGTGATCCTCACCGCGCGCATCACCGAAGTCCCGGAGAAGATCGCCCGTGTCGGTAGCCAGTTCTGGGTGGTCAAACCGGAGTTGGGGCTGATCAAGACCTCGAACCTGGAAACCCTGGTCACCGGCCAGTACATCGAAGTGCAACCGGCAGCCAAGAACCTCGGCCCGCAGAAGAACTTCGTGGCGCTGGCCAATGCGCCGGAAGTCACCAAGCAAGAGGCTGGCTTGAGTCTGGTACTGAGCGCTGCCCGTCGTGGCTCGCTGAAACCGGGCGTGCCGGTCACCTACCGTGAGATCACCGTAGGCAAAGTTACCGGTTACGAACTGGGCCAGACAGCGGATCGCGTGTTGGTACACATCCTGATCGAACCGAAGTACGCGCCACTGGTGCGCAGCGGCAGTCGCTTCTGGAACACCAGTGGCGTCGGTTTCGACATCGGGCTGTTCAAAGGCGTAACGGTGCGCACGGAGTCGCTTGAGACAGCTATTCAGGGCGGCATTGCCTTCGCCACGCCGGACGGCGAGCAGATGGGCAACCCCGCGCGCGCCGAACAAACCTTCCCGCTGTTCGACAAGTTCGAAGACGAGTGGCTGAACTGGGCACCGAAAATCCCCCTCGGTAAATAATCCGGGAAATATGGGGCGTTGTTGAGGACGCCTTCGCGGGCAAGCCCGCTCCCACAGGTTTTTGTGTTGAATACAAATTTGTGTAAGACATCAATCCCTGTGGGAGCGGGCTTGCCCACGAAGAGGCCTTGTCATTCAGCACAAAATTCCGAGACATGAAAAAGGGCCGCGATCCAATGGATCGCGGCCCTTTTTTGTGCCCGTCAGTTACCCATCAAACCGCATCCAGCTCCGGCTCGTCGGCCTGGACATTGACGGTGGCCTTCACCACATCGTGGCGACGGATGTACTTCCAGTCCGCCTCATCGATGTAGATGCCGGCCGGGCCGCTGCCGCCTTCCAGGTCGATGGCGACACTGGCGCAGACCTGCGGCTTCACGCTCGCCAGAATCGGCACGAAGCCCAGTTGCAGGCTGGTTTCCAGCAGCGCAGCCTGGTTCTTCTCGTCGATGTCCGCCGCCTCGTCGAGGTAGTACGGCAGGCGCACGCGACCGGCCAGGTCGCGGTCCATCAAGTGCAGCAACAGGTACATGTTGGTCAGCGCCTTGATGGTCATCGTGGTGCCGTTGGAGGCCGCGCCATCGATGTCGGTGTGGATAACCGGCTGGCCGTTGACCTTGGTGATCTCGAACGCCAGTTCGAACAAGTCCTTGAGGCCGAGCTGGTTGTGGTTCGCCGCCACCAGCCGCGCCAGGTATTCCTTGGCCTCTTCGTTCTTGTTGTCCTGTTCCGCGCTTTGGCTCAGGTCGAACACCGACAGGGTTTCGCCTTCTTCGTACTGACCGGCGCTGTGGATGATCTGGTCGATGTGCTTGAGCGCTTCCTTGTTCGGCGCCAGCACGATGCGGAAGCTCTGCAGGTTGGACACCTGACGCTTGTTGATCTCGCGGTTGAACAGCGCCAGTTGGTGCTCGAGGCTGTCGTAGTCGCTGCGGATGTTGCGCAGGGTCCGTGCGATATCGGTCACGGCGGCACGACGGGCCTTGCCCAGGGTCAGGGCTTCGTCGGTACGGTGCGCGTAAGCGTTGATCAGCAACGACAGACGGCGCTCCATGTCGTCTTCACTGTCGAACTTGGCCACGCCTTTCAGACGCACCTGCGCGTACAGCGCTTCGATCTGGCCATCGGCACGCAGCAAGCCTTGCCAGCTGTCCTGATAGTCGTTGAGCAGCGGCAGCAGGTTGTCCATCGAATCGTCGACCGGATCCATGAACGGTGTGCCGAATGGCAGGTCCGCCGGCAACAGCTGACGACGGCGCAGGGCGTCGTCGAGGGTGCGTTGCTTGGCTTCCATGTCGGCGATCTGCCGGCCGACCAGTTGCAGCTTGGCCGACAGCTGCTGGACGCGCTCGGTGAACGCATCGCTGGAACGCTTGAGTTCGTCCTGCGCGGCTTCCATCTGCGCCAGTTGCTCCAGCTTGTCGCCTTCTTCGGCGCTCAGGGTCTGGGTGCGACGGAAGTCTTCCAGCGCTTTCTGCGCATCCAGCACCTGCTGGTACAGCGCTTCGGTCTGGGTCTTGCTCGCGGCGCGGTCAGCGGCCACGGCTTGCTGGGTCTTGAGTTGCTTGAGCTCTTTTTCCAGACGCTCTTTCTGATCGCGCAACGCGGCACGGTCGGCCAGCGCTTGCAGAGCCGGCGGCTCGATGTGCGAGATGTCGATCGACAGGCCCGGCACTTCGAAACGCTCGCCCTTGAAGCCGTCGAGGATCAGCTCCACGGACTTCACCCACTCGCCGTTCTCGTCGAGGGTGATGCCGTGCTCGCCCAGCGGCAGACTGAACAGCGCACTGTTGAACAGGCGCATCAGACGCTCGACATCCTGTTGCGAGAACTCTTCGCGCAGGCGCGCATAGCTGTTGTTGTCGGCGTGATCGAGTTGCTGCTTCACCGACTTCAGGCGTTTTTCCAGATCGCGAAGACGTTCTTCCAGATCCTCGGCGCTGAATTGACGGGACTGCGCCAGCGCACCGGCCAGTTCGTCGTGAGCGTCCTTGGCTGCCAGCAATTGCTGCTCCAGAACCTTGACGTCATCGACCAGCGCGAAGCGGTTCTTCAGCACCGACAGTTCACCGAGCCAACGCTGGATGCCGGAGATTTCCCGCTCCAGACGCATCAGTTCCTGAGTGCCACCGCGCTGATCGTTTTGCAGATCGTCCTGCTCGCGACGGTAATGCTCGGCCTGGATGGTCAGCTCTTCCTTGCGCGCCGTGGCGTAGTCCGACCAGGTGCCGAGCAACGAGTCGAGCAGCGGCGACAGGCGATGCAGTTTGCCGCGCAGTACATCGCGCTGTTTCACGCCGTTGGCCAAGGCTTCGACCAGCGGGCCGGCAGCCACCAGCGAGTTGTAGTCCTGTTCCATGCGACGCACATCGCGGAAGGCTTCTTCGCACGCAGCGATGTAATCGACGCTGCCGGAACGCAGGCTGTGTTCGAACGCATCGAGGAACAACTGCTTGAGCTTGGCCGCAGTGATTTCGCGCATGTGCAGCAGGTTGATGAACAGCGCGCGGAAGGTCTTCAGGCTCTGCTCGCTGGTGGAGCGCAGCGGGATCAGGGTCAGATCCAGCGGGATCGACGTGTGTCCGCCAACCAGCAAACGACGCAGCTCATCCGGCTTGAGTTCGTAGGCTTTCAGGCCTTCTTTTTCAAGGTTGCTGAACAGCTCTTTCTGCCGCAGGCAGGTGTCGTTTTTCTGGTAGTGCGCCAGATCGAGTTTGCCGGCATAGGTAAAGAACTGGTGACCGAAACCGCCACCCGGGCCGCGACCGACCACACCGATCACGTGCGGGCCGTGGGGCAGGTTCACTTCGACGAGGATGTAACTGGTGTCGGAGGCAAAGTAGAAGCGCCGGGACTGCTCCAGGCTGTACTTGCCGAAACTCATGTCCGACATGCGCGCCAGGATCGGGAACTGCAAGGCGTTGATCGAGGCGGATTTACCGAGGTTGTTCGCGCCGTAGACCGACAGCGGTTCTTCCAGCGGAAACAGGCCGAGGCTGTAACCGGCGGTGTTCAAAAGGGCAAAGCGGCGGATGCCGTAGCGTTCCTGGCTCATGCGTCGGACTCCTGTTCTTCGGCAATGGCGCGGGCCAGTGCGTCTTCTTCGCTCTCTTCTTCAAACTCGGAAAGATCGAGCGGGTCGTCGGTGGCGAGGAATTTCGCCTCGGCCTCTTCGTCGATCAGCACCGGTGCCGGCAGCGGCAGAACGCTGTGCACGCTGGCCGCCAGATCGCGGTCCTGCTGAACCGACAGGCAGACGTCGAGGAACCGGTGCATCGGCGGCAGGAAACGGTACACGCCGTTTTCTTCGCTGGCGAAACCGAGCTGGGTCATGCGGCGCATGATTTTTTCTTCGAGTTCTTCGACGGTCTGCACTTCAGCCTGGATGAACAGGTCGCGGTACTTTTCCAGCAGCGACGGCAGTTCTTCACGGCCGAGGCTGCCACCGTCGAGTACGGCGATCGGGTCGCGGCCCTGATCGGCCAGATGTTCGACCAGGATGAAAGTGAACAGCGCCAGGCGCTGGGCAGTCTTGTTCACCGCCGCAGCCGCCATGTCCGGCACGAAGTAATAAAAACCACGGGTGTCGCAGACCAGTTCGAAGCCCAGCGCCTTGAACAGCGTGCGGTACTGGTCCTGGAAGTTCGACAGTTGCGCGTACAGCTCCGGGTCGCGGCGGCTGACGTGGTAACCCTTGAACAGCTCGCGGAAGATCGGCGCGAGTTGCGACAGTTCGGATAGATCAAGATGCATTGGGGATGCTCGCAGAATCCTCGGCGGCGGTGTCGGCGGCCGAGAGCAGGGCGAAGGAGCGCAGGCTGACCTGGTGCTCGTGAGTGTGATATTCGCGGCGTTCCAGACGCTCGCGCTTGAAGCGTTTTTCCCGCGACAGGCGCGAGAACCAGTAAAGCAATTCGTCGGTCGCGCCGTCCGGTTCCTGCTCCAGCAGCCAGGTCATCAGATCCGGCATCGGCAGGGACTCTTCGCAGCGGTCGACCATCTCGCGCACGGTGCGTCGTGCACGCGGGGCATCGCCGGTCTTCTGCGCTTTGTGCGCCTTGGGGAAGCGCGCCGGTTTCGGCTCGAAACGCGCCAGGGCATAGACGTAGGCCTCAACCTGACTGGCGCTGCCGAGGAAGGTGCTTTGCGGCCGGGTGAACAGCGGCATCGCGGCTTGCGGTACGGCGTCAATGCCTTTGCGGCGGATCGCGGCCAGCGCCAGTGCAGCACCACGGGTCACGGCGTTGTGTCGGCGAGCCTCTTCACGCAGCGGCAGCAACAGTTCCCGGGCGTGACGCAAGGTCAACTGGGCACTGGTCTGCATTTCGAGGATGCGCGCGTGGGTGCGCAGCAGCATGTCGTCATCGACCAGATGGCCGAGGCGCTGCTGTTCGCTGAGCATCTTCAGCAGCACGGTTTCGACCTTGCGCACGCCTTGTTCGAAAGCGCCGTCGGCGTTTACCAGATCGATCATCGGCTCGACGTATTCGTCCCAGGTCGCCAGTACTTCGGCGTAACGCTGACGCAGCGGAATCTGCCGGTCGCTGGTCTTGGCCCGTTCGGCCACGGCCACCAACGCCTGTTCGTCGTTGTCGAGTTTCTTCAGAACGTCGCGCACGCGCATGTCGAGCAGACGCAACTGACGCGCCAGATCATTGCCGTCACGGACGTCGAACGCATCCTGGATATAACCGGCCAGACGCTCGAGGTGACGCAGATAGGCTTCGATTTCCAGGCACAGGCCCAGACGGTGCTCGCGGCGCAGGTAGGCGAGGAAGTCGTGAATCTGCGCATTGAGCTCGAAACGGTTCGGGCTCTTGGCCACGGGAACCAGAATGTCGAGGCGGATCCACACGTCGAGCAGGCTGGTAATGTCCTGCGGCGTGCTGTCCAGTTGTTGGGCGGCCAGTTGCGTGCGCAGTTCGTTGAGGCTCAGGGTGCCCTGGTCGAAGTGCTCGCACAGTGGCTCCAGAAGTGCCCAGTGTTCAGCGAGGGCGCGCAAGACGCGCTTGGGTTCGATCATCGGAATGGCCGGCTGGTTGGCGATTAAAAGCCGCGATTGTACTGCATCACGAAGGATGCGATTCACTCTCGGGACGGGCTGTCGCTTTTCTTTGCGTCAAGGTATCGGTCAAGACTATCGATCAACAGCGGGCGATCTTGAGCGAAGGGCGGTAGAATCAGCGCACTTCAGTTATCCACAAGTGGCCGACCCTTGCTAATCGAGTCCCGCCGCCGCGCCTATTTGAACGCCATGCAGGTGGTCAATTGGCTGCCGCGCACCGAATTGCCCTTTGCCGCGCCGTCGCGGCCCGAGCTGCTGGACATGCCCGAGCCCGAGCCCGGGATTGCCGCGCCGGTGATTCCGGCAACCCCGGCCGAAGCGCCGGAGCAGCCGGCTGCGCGTCCGGTCGAGCGGCCGAAGATCGAGGTTCCGCGACCTTCGCTGGCCAGCACCCGTACGGGCGCCAAACCGGTCGAAGAAGTCGACGACACACCCGTGGTGGCCAAGCCGGCGCCGGTGCCGCCACCGCGTTTCGCCCTGCAATTGCTGCGCGCCGGCCGTTGCCTGCTGCTGGTGGAGTTACCCACAGGCGAAGCCTTCCAGTCGCGCGATCCTGCCTATCTGTTGCTCAAGGACATGCTGCGTGCCGCCGGCCTGCCGGACGCGCCGCAGATTGTCGGTGAGCCGGTGCGCTGGCCATGGCTGAATCGCGGCACGATGGATCAGGGCCCTGAAGCGGCCCGGGATTTCGTCCAGGGTTTCCTGTCGGTGCAGATGGAGGCGGCGCCGTGCGCCTGCCTGTGGCTGATCGGCCTGCCGGCGGTGCGCTTTGCTGGTGAGGCGGATGCCGAAGCGTTCAACCGTGAATTGCAAATCGAGGGTCTTGGCCTGGCGTGGGCCGTGCCGGGGCTGGAATTGTTGATGGAAGAGCCACAGCGCAAGGCCGCCGTGTGGCAAGCCATGCGTCGGCTGATGGCGCGCTGGAAAGAATCGAATGAGTGACGCTGTATCGTTTCGCCCGATGACCGAGGCGGATCTGGACGCTGTGCTGAAGATTGAATTCGCCGCGTACAGCCATCCGTGGACCCGCGGGATTTTTCTCGATGGCCTGGGCAAGTACCAGATATGGCTGATGTTCGAAGGCGAGCAACAGGTGGGACACGGGGTGGTGCAGATCATTCTCGATGAGGCGCATCTGCTCAACATCACGGTCAAGCCGGAAAACCAGGGGCGCGGGCTGGGGCTGACCCTGCTCGAATACCTGATGTCCCGCGCCTACGCCGCCAATGCCCGGGAATGTTTCCTGGAAGTGCGCGACAGCAACACCTCGGCGTTTCGCCTGTATGAACGTTATGGCTTCAACGAGATTGGCCGGCGCCGGGATTACTACCCGGCGGTCGGCGGGCGTGAAGATGCCGTGGTCATGGCCTGCACGCTCGTCGACTGATCCTTTTTAAAAGCTTCGCGAGCAAGCCGCTCCCACTTTGGGATTGAGTCGTTCACAAATGTAGTGATTCAATCAAAACCAATGTGGGAGCGGGCTTGCTCGCGAAGGCGTCATATCAGGCAACGAGATTAGCGCTTGCGATCCAGCGGATCGCGGCGCGCCAGTTCCGCTTCATCCAGCCCGTTGCCGCCGCCGATGTCGTCCTCGTGGACCACGCTCAGATCCCAATCCGCCGGGTTGCCTTCGCCAGCTTCCTCGGCGTCCCGCGCACCGTCTTCATGGATCAGGGTTTCCGGGCTGAGGTCGTCGTCGGTAGGTTCATGATCGGCGGTCGATGCCCCGGTCAAACCGGCTTCGCGCACGCGCTCGCGCGGCATAAGCTGCTCGCGCTCGCGTTCGGGCAGTTCATCGCCGATCTTCGCACTGGGCTCTTCATCGTCGAAATCCAGCTCGTGCACCGACCCCATGCGGTCTTCGTTATCATCGATGGGCTCCGGTTGCACCGCATCATATGGACGTCGTGAATCAGTCATGGCAAATCCTCATACTGTGGGCCTTACTGAGGTGGACTCACCGGGCGCGCGAGAATTCAAAGCAAATCACCCGCGATTCCTGCGTGACCCCGACGGGCGGTCGACTGTCCTACCAGCGCATCTTTCTTGAGGCCTTACAGCATGCATGACTTACAAGACCTGATTGATAACAACGAGCGTTGGGCTGACGCGATCACCAAGGAAGACCCGGATTTCTTCGCCAAGCTGGCCCGCCAGCAAACGCCTGAATATCTGTGGATCGGCTGCTCCGACGCACGGGTGCCGGCCAACGAAATCGTCGGCATGCTGCCGGGCGATCTGTTCGTTCACCGCAACGTCGCCAACGTGGTGCTGCACACCGACCTCAACTGCCTGTCGGTGATCCAGTACGCGGTGGACGTTCTCAAGGTCAAACATATCCTGGTGACCGGGCACTACGGCTGCGGCGGTGTGCGGGCGTCGATGCAGGATCGCCAGTTCGGCCTGATCGATGGCTGGCTGCGTTCGATCCGCGACCTGTACTACGAAAAACGCGAAGAACTGGCCAAGCTGCCGACCGAAGAAGAACAGGTCGACCGTCTGTGCGAGCTCAACGTGATCCAGCAAGTGGCCAACGTCGCCCACACCAGCATCATCCAGAACGCCTGGCATCGCGGGCAGAGCCTGTCGATCCACGGCTGCATCTACGGCATCAAGGATGGTCGCTGGAAAAGTCTGAACACCACGATCAGCGGTTTCGAGCAATTGCCGCCGCAGTACCGTTTGCGTCCGGTCGGCGCGCCTTGATCGGTCGTTCAGCGTAAACCTTGCCGACGCCGCCAGTTCAGCAAATAGCGCTGGCCTTCAATATTGGGTGTTTCGTCGTAACCGGTGATCCACCCACGGCAGTTCGAGGACCCGCAACCACAGGCAAACTGCCGCAGCAGTTTGTCTTCGGTGGCGGTGTAATCGATGGTCAGCCTTTCACCCTCCACAATATCGCGCAGGGCCCACACCCATAACTCGCTCATGTCGAGAAAGGTGTTCGGGTCGCAGCAATGCTCGAACGCGCCGCAAAAACGCGGATCGTAGAGGTGGATACCGGCCAGCAGTTGCCGGGTCTGCCGGCATCGATAGGGCAGCAGTTGGCCAGAAACCCGGCACATTCGGGTGATACGCAGGAATGCCCGGCATGCTACGACAGCGGTGGCCACGCCCTCGGGATCGTGAACAATCTCGAAATCCTGCTTCGACGGAAATCCCATGCGCACGGGGAGCCCGGCAAAAGGATAAATGCCCTCGGTATCGCGCGCCGGTTTACCCGGTAGTGCGTAAGTGTTCATAACGGTCCTTGTTGGCTTCGGTGTCGCGACTTCCCTCGGCTGGCGTCCTGTCAGTCCTGCAACACGATGATTGGATCCAAGATCGCGCAAATCACACTAACGGTCTACTGTCAGATCTGACAGGCGAAATAGACGCTTTCCCGGGTCAGCCAGGGCTGACACGGGAAGAACGTCCGATTGCTCAGAGGTGGGCGGCGGGCGCGGCCATGTCCGGCAATGGGCTTTTCAGCTCTTGCAGCTGGGATTTGACCGGTGAGGTCGAGCAGGTTTTGTCCGCTTGTGCCACGGTCTCGTTGCGGATCGTGGTGTAGAACAGCTCGCAGGTCTTGGCTTTCTGCGTCACTTGCCAGGTCTGGGTACAGCTGTTGAGCAGTGTCTTCGGGTCGGTGCCTGGTTTGCTGCCCATCCCGGCCTGCCAGCAGGCGGCGCTCAAGTCCTGACCCATCACCTTCAGACCCGCGGCATCGGCCTTGGCCTGGGCATCGTCGCCGGTGTAGTTGCTCGGATCGGCGGCATACCAGATGTAGCTCGGGTGGTTGGAACCCAGCACCGGCACATTTACGCCCGCACTCGGGCTGATGGTCGCCAGGCCCAGTACATTCACGCTCGCACCGTATTGCTGCTTGATCCAGTTACGCACCGGCGCACCAAAGGCAACCATTGGCAGTACGGCGCCGCTGGCGTTCTGGCTGACCTGCTTGACCATGGTGGTCTGGTAGTCCTTGAAGTAGTCGTACACGCCTTCCAGATCCTTGCCGGCGCTGGCAGGCGCGGCGATCGGGGCGATGTCGATGATGGTCTGGTAGGCCGGCGTCTGGTCGGCGGGGATGCCATTGTCGGTCAGCAGCGCGGCCCAGCGGTCGGTGGTGTTCGAGCGCAGGTAATCCTGGGCCTGGGTCAGCGAGTAATCCGGCGGGAAGTGCAGCAGCTCGACACTCTTGCGGTTTTCCAGGGCCATGCCCAGTGGCAGGAACAGGTACCAGCTGTACGCCCATTTGCCGTCGGCGTTGAGTTTGCTGGCGCCGTTGTACGCCAGGTCGCCGGCGTCCAGCAGCGCGGTCAGCGGCTTGTCATAGCCCTTCGGTACGCCGCTGATTTCGGCGTAGAGCTGATCGTTGTCGTTTTTCACCAGCACTTTGGCGTTGGTGTAGCCGTCGCGCTGCACGCTCTGGCTCAGGTAATGGGCGACGGTCTGCTCCAGCGTCCAGTTGCGAAAGCAGATCACGCTGCAATTGTTGGGGTAGGCGAAGAGGCGGGTGACGCGTTCAGTGCTGCCCAGTTTCAGGTCGACATCGGCGTGGGCCGCCGCGCTCAGCGTGAGCGCCGCGAGGGTGAGGCCTGCAAGTTTCAACATGCTCAGATCCTTTTCAGCGAGGGTAAAACCTTGGTGGAGGGCAATCCGGCCCGCGTCTAGCCTAGCCGGGGAACAGGAGTTTCAGCGAATAACCAAGCTGACTCGCAAGAATCACGCCGGTCATGACCACCAGAAACAGCAATTGCAACGGGCTGAAATGCGCCCAGTGCAGCGCGGTCAGCCATGGGTGCTTGTCGCTGAACTCCGGGTCGAGCGTGCCGATGCGCCGCTTGTGCCAGAGCCCGATCAGGATCACCCCGATATAGGTGAAGGCTCCCAGACCACCGAGCATGACCGAGAACAGCAGGATCATCACGGCTTGCGGTACGCCATGGCGCAGCACGAGCCAGCGGGTATCAGGGTTCCATCGGCGTGGAATGATCCTTTCGGTCAACCACAGATCCTGAACGATCAAATGGGCGCTGATCAGAAACCAATAACTCAAGCCGATCCGGAAAAACCAGACAGGAACGCAGGCGAAGGCCAGGGGAATGACGATGCTCATCGCCGTGGTCTTGTGCTCGGCGGGCAGATAGAACAGCCACAGCGCCAGCGCAATCGCGGCCCATGACCGCACCCAGGTTTCGGCGGCGATGTAGCGCGGCAGAAACCGTCGCCAGTAGAAGACGTCGGCATAGGGCAAGCGGGCAAGCAGGTCGGGGAAGCGCCACTTGAGGGTCTCCGACAGCTGCTGGCAGGCCTGCCAGTCCGCCGGAATGAAGCGGTCGGTCAGGTCTTTGTGTTGCCGCGGCTTCATCGGGCTGATCAGCATGCGCGCGGCCAGTGCGTCGGGCGACCCGTTGCGCAGATCTTCGGCCCGGGCGCAAAGAGTGTCGTAGAGGCTTTCCTGGTTGCAGCGCTCGATCAGCGCCTGCCAGAGCCAGTCCGGTTGCGGATGAATGCCCTTGGTGTCGTCCCAGCCAAATAATTGGGAGATACGGTCGAACAGCGGAACGCTCCACTCTGTGTCCTGCAGCAGTTGCAGAATGATCTGCTGCCAGTGTTCCCGACGGTCGAACACCTGGAGCCACGGTTGGGCCGTATAAGTCCTGAGCAGCGCGAGAAATTCGCGCTCGTTTTGCGAAGCGAGCAGCGTTTCCAGCGATTGCCGGTAATCCGTCAGCAGCTCGTTGGCGAGAATGCTGCGCTGCCCGTCGCTGATGACGATCTCCTGCCAGGGGCCCAGCCAACCCAGGTGCTGCACCGCCCAACGGGCAATCGAAAGGCGCAGGGCGGGCTGATCGAAGCACAACGTCAGCAACAATGTCTGGAACGCCTGCGCACAATCCTGCTGGCGCGCTTGCTCCCAGCGCTCGTCCAGGTTGGCTTCCGAGAGGCCGTTCAGCAATTGCGATGCGGCTTCAATGGCCGGGTCGGCGGTCGGCTGCTCGGGCTCCAGGTTAAGAGGCTCCGGATTCAGGGGCTGTACCCGCAAGATCGGCGATTCGAGCGGTGCTTCGGGCGCGGCCGGGGTCACCGGTTCAAATAGCGCCGCAGGGTAATCCCAGGCATCGGTCCCGGTCTTCTGCAGCGGCTGAGCCATGGACTGCTCTTGTGCCGCCAGCGCGGCGATCCCCGGAGCCTGCATGACGTCGCCGTGTTCCTCGGTCTCTTCG
Organism: Pseudomonas sp. B16(2017); assembly: GCF_002113205.1. Classification (NCBI taxonomy): domain Bacteria; kingdom Pseudomonadati; phylum Pseudomonadota; class Gammaproteobacteria; order Pseudomonadales; family Pseudomonadaceae; genus Pseudomonas; species Pseudomonas sp. B16(2017). Next base: position 120,825 of record NZ_NEKA01000017.1, on the reverse strand, counting down.
TTTTCCAGGCGCCATTGGGCAATCGACAGTGCGCGCTCATAGGCCTCGCGCAGGCGCTGGAAGCCTGCGGCATCCTCATCTGGCCGGAAGACTTTCAACAGGCGCGCGTAACTGCGCTTGATATCACGCAGCCCGGCGTCTTCGGGCAGTTGCAGGACGGACCAGCATTCCATGTCGTGCTTCCTTACTGCCAGGGGCTGCGGTCGAGGGCGCTCAACTGCTTGCTCAGTTCGGTGCGGGTCTCACGGATCTGCCGCTCGTCCTGAGAGTCCAGGGCGTGCTGGAATTGCTTGGCCCAATGGCCGATCTGATCGCGCAAGTCGCCCAGGCTTTCCTGATACAGACGTTCCAGTCGTGCACTGAGCAGGGTGTTCACCTGTTGCTCGCGCGGATGGATCTTCAATTGCGCCAAGGCTTGCAGACGCTGCTGGATTTCCTCGGGCGTCAGCACGCCGGGGTTGTTCTCGATGACCAGCGAGTGTTGCTGACCGGTCAGGGGGATGCTGACCTGGGCTTCGAGCAAGCCGTTGTTGTCGTAGGTGAAGCGTACATCCAGCTCGACTTCGCCGGCCTTGCGCTTGGGCACCTTGATGTCCAGTTGGCCGAGCGCCACGTTGTCTTTGACCAGGCGGCTTTCGCCCTGAAAGATTTTTACGACCACCTGTTCCTGATTGTCGTGAAGGGTCTGCACGGTTTTCACCCGGCTGACCGGTACGATGCTGTTGCGCTCGATGATCGGCAGGTAATGACCGCTCTCATACTGGCGACCGACCTGGGTGGAGGTCTCGATCCCCAGGGTGTAGGAGCAGACATCGGTGAGCACCACTTCTTCCAGCGCGGCCGAACGGGCCTTGAGCGCTGCCTGAATGGCGGCGCCCTGTGCCACGACCTGATCCGGATCGAGGCTGATCGACGGGAAGCGGCCGAACAGCCCGGCAGCCAGTTTGCGCACCAGTGGCATGCGGGTGGTGCCGCCGACCAGCAGGATTTCGTCGAGGTCGCTGACGCGGATGCGTGCGTCGCGCAGGGCTCGTTCGATCGGCGCGCGCAGGCGTTCGAGCAGCGGCATGTACAGCGTCGCCATTTGCGCCTGGGTGATGGTCTGGGTCCATTGTTTTTCGCCGACTTGCACTCGGAATTCGGCGCTGGCGTCCTGGCCCAGTGCGCGGCGCACCCGCTCGGCTTCGCGGCGCAGCGGCTGGAGGATGGTGGAGCGCTCGGGGAAATCCGACACGTTGCGATGTTGGTCGATAAAGTGCTCGAGCAACACGTTGTCGAAATCCTCGCCACCGAGGAAGTTGTCACCGGCGCTGGCGCGCACTTCCATGACGCCTTCGAAGAGTTCGAGAATTGACACGTCAAAGGTGCCGCCGCCCAGGTCGAACACCAGGAACGAGGTTTCCTTGTCCCGTTGGTGCAGGCCGTAAGCCAGTGCGGCGGCGGTGGGTTCGTTGATCAGCTTTTCGACTTTCAGGCCCGCCAGCTCACCGGCGATGCGCGTGGCCTTGCGCTGGGCGTCGCTGAAATAGGCCGGAACGCTGATCACGGCTTCCGTGACGGTCTGGCCGTAGGTGCGCTCGACGTCTTCTTTCAGGCTCTTGAGCACCAGCGCCGACAATTCCTCAGGGCGGAATTTTTTATCCCCGAGGTAGACCTCCGTCGCACTGCCCATATGGCGCTTGAACAGCGAAGCCGTCAGGCGCGGGTGAGTGTGCAGACGCTCACGGGCGGCTTGTCCGACCAGAATCCGGCCCTGATCGTCCAGGCCCACCACGCTGGGTGTCAGGAACTGCCCCAGGGCGTTAGGCACCAACTCAGTGGCGTCGCCCTGCCATACGGCAACAAGGCTGTTGGTGGTTCCCAGGTCAATCCCGACGATCATTGCAACGAACTCCCTTTGCGCTCGGACAAAAAATGAAACAGATATTGGCGCGCAAGAATATTACCGAGGCAGTGGCGCGGTAAAGAAAGATGATGGCTCTGAGCCATTATTTGCGACAGGCAACCGCAGAAAGGATCGTTCGGGGCGTTTTTGTCGAAGAGAGGACAGGGCGCCGGAGCCGGCACCCTGTCGTCATCGTTTACGGCATCACGGGCGGTAGATAGGAAAGCGTCGTGCCCAGCGCCCACAGCAACACCAGCACCAGTGGCGTGTGTACCAGCAATTGCACGAACGAGAAACCGATCAGATCCCGCGCCTTCAGCCCCAGCACGCCCAGCAACGGCAGCATGTAGAACGGGTTGATCAGGTTCGGCAGGGCTTCGGCGGCGTTATAGATCTGCACCGCCCAGCCGAGGTGATAGTTCAGATCGTTGGCCACCTGCATCACGTACGGCGCTTCGATGATCCACTTGCCGCCGCCGGACGGAATGAAAAAGCCGAGAATCGCCGAGTACACGCCCATCAGCAGTGCATAGGTGTCGTGGGAGGCAATGCTGACGAAGAAGGTCGAGATGTGATGGGCCAGAGTCTGGGCGTCAGTGCCCTTGACCGTGGTCATCAGCGCCGCAATCGAGCCGTACAGCGGGAACTGGATCAGCACACCGGTGGTGGTCGGCACGGCGCGCGACACCGCGTCGAGGAAACTGCGCGGGCGCCAGTGCAGCAACGCGCCGAGCATGATGAACAGGAAGTTGTAGGTGTTGAGCCCGGAAATCGCAGTGATTGCCGGTTTGGTAGAGAACTCGTGGAACAGCCATCCGGCCGCCAGCAGCACCAGCAGAATGATCAGCAGCGGGCTGTGCTCCAGCCATTCGCCGGGCCGGGTGCGCGGTTGCAGCGGCGGCAAATTGAAGGCCGGGTCGATGCCGCAGGCCTTGGCGTCACGTGCCGAGCTCGGGCCGGGCGCGGTGGCGTAGGCGATGATGATCGAAATCACGATCAGCGCCAGCAGCATGACTCCCGACTGCCAGAGGAAAATCGTCTGGGTGAACGGAATCACCCCGGTGATCGACAGGATCGACGGCGGCAGGCTGGCCGGGTTGGCCTGCAACTGCGCGGCGGACGACGACAGCCCCAAGGCCCACACGGCTCCGAGGCCAAGGTAGGCGGCGGCACCGGCGGCGCGGTAGTCCATTTTCAGATCGGTGCGGCGGGCGAGGGCGCGGACCAGCAGACCGCCGAACACCAGCGACAGCCCCCAGTTGAGCAGGGACGCGACCATCGAGATCAGCGCGACCCAGGCCACGGCGGAGCGGCCGTTCTTCGGGATCCGCGCCAGGCGATCGATCAGCTTCACGGCAGGCGGCGAACTGGCCACCACGTAACCGCCGATCACCACAAAGGCCATCTGCATGGTGAACGGGATCAGGCTCCAGAACCCGTCCCCGAAGGCCATGGCGGCGTCGGTGGGTTTGGCACCCATAGCCAGGGTCGCCAGCGCGACGATGATCACCGCCAGCGCGGCGAAGACCCAGGAGTCGGGAAACCAGCGTTCGGCGAAACTTGAACAGCGCAAGGCAAAGCGCGCAGAGCGGCTATCTTCGATATCAACGGCCACGGGAGTACCTCGGATTTTTATGTTTATTGTGGTCTTCGGGGCTTGGCCGGCCCGTCTGGACAGGTGCCAACAGTAAATCAACCGGCGGATTTTTGTGACCGTGTTTTGCCGAATCAGACTATGGTCTAACGGGTTGTCCGGCGGCCTGTTTGCGTAGACCATGGGCGCCTTGGTTTTTTGCCTGCCAGAGTTCTTTGCCATGACTGCCCATTCCACAGCCCGACCGGCGCCGTTCAGCCGTTCCGACTACAAGACCCTCGGCCTTGCGGCCCTGGGCGGGGCGCTGGAGATCTACGATTTCATCATTTTCGTGTTCTTCGCCCTGACCCTCAGCCAGCTGTTCTTCCCGCCGGAAATGCCCGAGTGGCTGCGCCTGCTGCAAAGTTTCGGGATCTTCGTCACCGGCTATCTGGCGCGCCCGCTGGGCGGAATCCTGATGGCGCATTTCGCCGACCGGTTGGGGCGCAAGAAGGTTTTCAGCCTGAGCATCCTGATGATGGCGCTGCCGTGCCTGCTGATCGGGATCATGCCGACCTACGCGCAAATCGGCTATTTCGCACCGCTGTTGCTGCTGGCGCTGCGCATCCTGCAAGGCGCAGCGGTGGGCGGTGAAGTGCCGAGCGCCTGGGTGTTTGTGGCCGAGCACGCGCCGGCCGGCCATCGCGGTTATGCCCTGGGCTTTCTGCAGGCCGGTTTGACCTTCGGTTATTTGATCGGCGCACTGACTGCGACCTTCCTGGCGCAAGTGTTCACCCCCGCCGAAGTGCTGGATTACGCCTGGCGTTATCCGTTCCTGCTCGGCGGCGTGTTCGGTGTGATCGGCGTCTGGTTGCGCCGCTGGCTGAGCGAAACCCCGGTGTTCATGGCCATGGAGGCGCAGCGCGAAGCACGGGTCGAACTCCCGCTGCGCACCGTGCTGCGCGATCACCGCCTGGCCATGTTGCCGGCGATTCTTCTGACCTGTGTGCTGACCTCGGCGGTGGTGGTGTTCGTGGTCATCACCCCGACCATGATGCAGAAAACCTTTGGCATGACCGCCGGCCACACCTTCGCGCTCAGTGCATTGGGCATCGTCTTCCTGAATATCGGTTGTGTGATTGCCGGTCGACTGGTCGATCGCATCGGCGCGTGGCGCACGGTCATGCTCTACAGTCTGTTGCTGCCACTGGGGATCGGCCTGCTTTACACCTGCCTGATCAGCGGCGGTGACTGGGTCGGTCTGGCTTACGCCGTCGCCGGATTGTGCTGTGGCGTGGTCGGTGCGGTGCCGTCGGTGATGGTCAGCCTGTTCCCGGCGCGGATCCGCGTTTCCGGGATCTCCTTCACCTACAACATTGCCTACGCCGCCTGGGCGAGTGTCACTCCGTTGCTGCTGATCGGTCTGATGCCGTGGAGTCCGTGGATCTGTGTGATGTTCTGCGCGGTGATGGGCGCGGTAGGTGTCGCCAGTGCGGCGTATTTTGGTTCGCGAATGCCACGCGCGGAGCAGTGTGCCGTGGCCGGCACCGCCTGAGTTGTCGAGGCGTAACTATTTTTGTAGGACACGCCTCAAACGCTCTTCAGAAAAGCCCTTCAAGGCCGATGGTTAGGCTGTGTGTCCGCTATCCATCCAGTCCATCGGTGCTCTCCCCCATGTTCAACAAACGCCTGAAGCAAGAGCTGGCGGCTCTTCGTGAAGAACTCTCCAGCCTTCTGCAAGTGAAGGAGAGCCTGGAAAGCGAGATGCTGGTGCTCAATCTCGAGCCTGACGGACGGATTCAGTCGGTCAACCAGAACTTCCTCAGCGAAATGCTCTACAAGAGCCACGACCTGATCGGCCGCGCCATCGAAGACATCGTGCCGGCCCATGTGAAATCCGACGAGTTTCATCACCGCTTCAAGGCCGCTTTGACCCGTGGCGAGCATTTCGCCGGCGCTGTGCGTCTTTCCCGCGGTAATGGCGAAGAGGCGTGGTTGCGTTCGATCGTGCAGCCGATTCGTTCATCGGATGGCCGGATCAAACATTTTTCGATTTTCTCCAGCGACCTGACCCGCACCATCGAGGCCTCCCGCGAACACGAAAACCTGATCGGCGCACTGGTGCGTTCGACCGCCGTGATCGAGTTCGACCTCAGCGGAAACGTGCTGAGTGCCAACGACCGGTTTCTCCAGGGCATGGGTTACAGCCTGGCGCAGATCAAGGGCAAACATCACCGCCAGTTCTGCGAGCCGGAGGAGTACAACAGCGCCGAGTACCAGAACTTCTGGCGTCGCCTGAACAACGGCGAATTTGTCGCCGGCCGTTTCAAGCGGATCGACAGCCATGGTCGTGTCGTCTGGCTGGAGGCGTCTTACAACCCGGTGCTCGATGCCAACGAAAAACTCTACAAAGTGGTGAAGTTCGCCACGGTGATCACCGATCAGGTCAATCAGGAACAGGCCGTTGCCGATGCCGCCAATATCGCCTACAGCACGTCCCTGCAGACCGACAGCACGGCCCAGCGCGGCACCCGTGTGGTGACTGAAGCGGTCAATGTGATGCGCGATTTGTCCAGGCACATGCAGACTGCCGGCGAAGGCATCGAGGCGCTGAACGAGCAATCCCAGGTGATCGGCACCATCGTCAAGACCATCAGCGGCATTGCCGAACAGACCAACCTGCTGGCGCTTAACGCCGCCATCGAAGCCGCTCGCGCCGGTGAACAGGGGCGCGGGTTTGCGGTGGTGGCCGACGAAGTGCGGCAACTGGCCTCGCGGACCAGCCAGGCGACCGAAGAAATCGTCGGCGTGGTGCGCCAGAACCAGGACATGGCGCGCAACGCCGTGGCCCTGATGACCGACGGCAAGCAACAGGCCGAACAAGGGCTGGCGCTGGCGGCCGAGGCCGGTACGGTGATCGTCGAGATCCAGGACGGCGCGCAGAAAGTGGTGAACGCGGTCGGCCAGTTTGCCAATCAGTTATCCAGCTGATGCTGTCAGGCGAAGGGATTGTCCATGGCAATCCCTTCGCGGTTTTTATCCCGCTACAATCGGCTCTTTTTCCCGGAGCAGATCCCATGAGCGAGTCTTTCCGTCGCCCGGTTCCCCTGAACAAAGCCTACCGCCTGCTCAATCACGGGCCGACCGTGCTGGTCAGCGCCGCCCATGCCGGGCAGCGCAACATCATGGCCGCGGCGTGGGCCATGCCGCTGGATTTCGAACCGCCGAAAGTCGCGGTGGTCCTCGACAAATCAACCTGGACCCGGCAACTGCTCGAGGCGTCGGGCACCTTCGTTCTCAACGTTCCTTGTGTGAATCAGGCTGACATCGTGCAGACCGTCGGCTCGACTTCAGGCCTGGAAATCAATCGCGATCAAGGTCAGGACAAGTTCCAGGCGTACGGCTTGCAAAGCTTCGCTGGCGAGCAGATCGAGGCACCGATGCTGGACGGTTGTGTGGCCTGGCTCGAATGCCGGTTGCTGCCGGAGCCGCGCAATCACGAACAGTACGATCTGTTTCTGGCCGAGGTGATTGCGGCGCAGGCTGATTCGCGGGTGTTCAGCGATGGACGCTGGCATTTTGAAGGGCACGATGAGCTGCGCACGCTGCATCACGTGGCCGGTGGCAACTTTCTGAAGATCGGTGATCCAGTGGTCGGTAAAAGTCTGGATGCCTGACGGTTATTAATGTTTTGCAGCAATTAATTATTGTTATCAGATAATTTTAATCGTTAGGGTGGCGCTCACATTCATTCTTGTGAGGCTTTCCCATGACCACCCACGGGCTCGTGCAATTCAGTCGGCGCATGGCGACGGTGACGTTGATCCTGATCGTCGCGATGCTGCTGCTCAATGCTGTCATTTGGGTTTACCCACCGTTGGCGGAAAAGGAAAGCTGGGGGCTGGGGTTTGCGCTGACCGAGCGCCAGCTGTCACATATGGCCGACACCGCCACGCTGTTTCCGTGGTGGCAGAAGCTGGGCGGGATCTTGCTGTCGAGCATTCCCCCTGCTGGCGCTGGCGTCGGGCCTGAACCATTTGCGCCGGCTGTTTCAGAGTTACGCGCGGGGTGAGTATTTCGCCCGGGAAACGGCGGAGCATCTGGGCAAGGTCGGGCGAGCCGTGGCGATCTGGGTGCTGCTGGATTTTCTCTGTGAGCCGATGCTCAGCCTGTGGGTCACCCAGAATGCGCCGGTCGGTGAGCGGCTGCTTACCCTGAGCATCACGGCGGCCTCGTTCGTCGCGTTGTTTCTGGCCGCATGCATTTCGATCATCGCGCGGATTCTGGCGCAGGCCAGCGAAGTGGATCGGGAAAACCGTACGTTTATTTGAGGTCCTCATGTCTATCGTGATTCAACTGGATGTGATGCTCGCGCTGCGCAAGGTCAAATCCAAAGACCTTGCAGCCGCCATCGGCATCACCGAGGCCAACCTGTCGCTGCTCAAACAGGGCAAGGTCAAAGGGCTGCGACTAGCGACCCTGGATGCCATCTGCGAGTACCTCAACTGTCAGCCCGGGGATCTGCTGGTCCGGTGGGCGGGGGAGGAGGGGGACGCCTGAGGCTTCGGTTGCGGGCGAATTGGATTCATGCACCAACTGAAAAAGGCTTACCTCTCGGTAAGCCTTTTTCAGTTGGTGGGTGGGGAATTCAGGGTAGGTAATACATGTTGAGGTGCCTGCACAGCTGTTTTTTATCAGACCGATTTCATGGGTTTGATCAGACTTTCTGCCGGAATACCGAACAATTCGTGAAGCTTCCAGATCATGGGAAGCGTCAGCGCGCGTTTGCCATTCAGAACTTCATAAACGCGGTTTGTCCGGCCAATTGCTGGAGCGAGATCGGCGGCTGACAGCCCGGACTGCTCCATCCGAAACCTTATGGCGTCAATCGGGTTGGGCAGGTCGAGTGGGAAGTGTCTGGCCTCATAGGCCTCGATAAGGGTGATCATGATGTCGAAGTAATCACCTTCAGGCGTGCCGGGCTCTGGCTCATTCTCGAAAAGAGCGGACACGTCTTTGAGCGCCGCACGGTAGTCTTCTTCGGTATGAATCGGACGTATGTTCATGGGTTACTCCATTTCGACGGTATCAGCGTCGATTGCGTCGTACTGTTTGTGAGTGCCGACAAATTTTATGTACACCGCGCCAAAGCGGTACGCCACGGCGACAATCAGGCGATAGGAATTGCCTTTGATATTGAATACAACTCTTCGGCTTTTCAGAATGCTGGCGCAAGCAAACTGTGACTTGATATCCACAGGTGTTTTCCAGCTTGCCTTTCTTGCTTCGTCTATCCATGCCAGCAATGGCTGCTCTGCTTCCGGATATCGTTCCCAAAAGACTTTTAGCTGACTGATGGCGATGATTCTCATGGCGTGATCCTAGTCCCGCTGTGGGACTGCTGCAAGTCTGTCGGTGGATACTGGACAAATGGTTGGTGTCAATTGATGACTTTTACCGATGCTGTCGGCAGTGGAGGGAAAGGGGGGAGTGAATATCAGTGGAGGAAAACTCTATCCCGGACAGCATTTTTCCGGTGTAGGAAAAGGCAGCGTGATTTAGCCGAATTGGATTCATGGACCTACAAAAAAGGCTTACCTCTCGGTAAGCCTTTTTCAGTTGGCAGTGCTGATTCAATCCCCCAACGCTACCCCTTCACGCCGAGGATCTGCCCCACCTGACAGCGTTGCCTTCCCCGCAGCATCCTTGACCCGCACGATGGCCTGGGTGCCGCTGGTCATGTCGATTTCGTTGACGGTGTGGCCCTTGTCCTTGAGTGCCTGGATCAGCGTCGGGCTGAACTGGCCCTGTTCCAGTTCAGTGGGGCCGTTGCGGCTGCCGAAGTTGGGCAGGCTGATGGCGCTTTGAGGGTCGAGGTTCCAGTCGAGCAGGCCGACGGTGGTTTTGGCCACGTATTCGATGATCTGCGAGCCGCCGGGAGAGCCAACGGTGGCGACGAACTCGCCGCTGTTGCGGTCGAAGATCAGGGTCGGCGCCATCGACGAGCGCGGGCGTTTGCCGGGCTCCACGCGGTTGGCGACTTTCTGTCCGTTCTCTTCCGGGATGAACGAGAAGTCGGTCATCTGGTTGTTGAGCAAGAAGCCCTGAACCATCAGGTGCGAGCCGAAGGCTGCTTCGATGGTGGTGGTCATCGACACGGCGCCACCGAAGTCATCCACGGCCACCACTTGCGAGGTGGAAATGCGCAGCGGCGAGCGATCCGGCGCGTAGGCGACCTGCACGCCCGGAGGTGTGCCGGGTTTGGCTGTGCCCATGCTGCGTTCGCCGATCAGGCTGGCGCGGCTGGCCAGGTAACCTGGATCGACCAGGCCCTTGACCGGCACCGGCACAAAGTCGGTATCGGCTACGTATTGCGCGCGGTCGGCGTAGGCCAGGCGCTCGGCTTCGGCGATCAGGTGCACGGCTTGCGGTGCCGGTTCGATGCCGGCCGGTTTATCGGTCTTCACAGGCTTGAGCGGCGTCAGGGACAGGCGCGGATCGCGGGTTTCCAGCGCCTGCAAGGTGCCGAGAATCTGCGCCACCGCAATCCCGCCCGATGACGGCGGCGGCATTCCGCAAACTTGCCAGCGCTTGTAGTCGGTGCACAGGGGCGCGCGTTCCTTGGCCTGATAGTGCTGAAGGTCGGTCAGCGACAGGCTGCCGGGGTTGGCGTGACCCTGAACCTTGGCCACGATCTCTTCGGCGATCGGGCCTTTGTACAGTGCGTCCGCACCTTCGTTGGCGATGCGTTTGAGCACGGCGGCCAGCGCCGGGTTCTGCAAGCGAGTTCCGACGGCTTTGACGCTGCCATCGCTGTTCAGAAAGTACTTGGCCATGTCCGGCGAGCGGCGAATCACCGGGTCGGACTCCAGCAGCGAATGCAGGCGCGGGGAGATCGCAAAACCCTGCCCGGCCAGTTTGATCGCCGGCTCGAACAATGTTGCCCACGGCAAGCGGCCGTGCTTTTTGTGCGCCAGTTCCAATGCACGCATCACGCCCGGCGTGCCGACGGAGCGTCCACCGATCTGCGCTTGCGGGAACGGCATCGGTTTGCCGTCGGCTTGTAAAAACAGCTTTTCGGTCGCACCGGCCGGTGCGGTTTCGCGACCGTCATAGGTGCGCACCTGTTTACCATCCCACAGCACGATCATCGCGCCACCGCCGATCCCCGAGGACTGCGGTTCGACCAGGGTCAACACGGCTTGCATTGCAATGGCGGCATCGATGGCGGAACCACCCTGACGCAACATCTCGCGCCCGGCCTCGGCGGCTAATGGATTGGCAGCGGCGGCCATGTGTTTTTCGGCGTGGCTGGCTTGCAGGCCGGTGCGGTAACCGGAGGCGGCTTCCGGTGCCAGCGGCAGGGTCGAGGAGGGCGGGGCGTTGCAGGCCGTGAGGGCGATGGCGCTGACGATCAGCGTCAAGGCGGGCAGGCGGAAACGGTTCAGGGGCAGGGCTGGAAACACGCGGGGCTCTCCGTCCGTGGGATAAAAGTCTGACGGACTGTATCGACCGGCCGTGTACGACGCAAACCGCAGGTGTGTTTGTCCTTCATGCCTTGGCGAATTTTCTGTAGGGTCAGAGCCAATAGTGAAGCCAGAACAATCAACAAGAGGCCGCCATGCACAACGCATTTCCGACACAGCCCAGCTATCGCGAACAGCGCGAGCGCTTTCTTGCCGCCGCGAAGGTGGCGGGTGCCACGCTCTCTTTGTACGTGCATCCGCTCAATGGGCCGTTTGGCGAGTCTTTGGGTACCGATGTCGCGGTGCTGGGGGATCCAGCGGCCAAACGGCGCCTGGTGGCGCTCAGCGGCACCCACGGTGTTGAGGGTTATTACGGTTCGGAGTGCCAGATCGACTGGCTGAAGCATTTCACGCCGGAGTCGCTGCCGAAGGATGTCGCGGTGGTGATGGTTCACCTGATCAACCCGTGGGGCACGGCGTGGCTGCGGCGGGTCAATGAAGACAACGTCGACCTCAACCGCAATCACCTGGATTTCAACCGACCGCTTCCGGACAACCGTGCTTACGCCGCGCTGCATGAAATCTACGCCTGCACCGACTTGAATGGTCCCGAGCGGCAAAAGGCTGATGCCTTGCTCGATGTGCAAATTGCCGAGCATGGCTGGCCGGCCGTCATGTCGATTGTCGAGGGCGGGCAGCACAGTCATCCCGACGGATTGTTTTTTGGCGGACTCGCGCCGAGCTGGTCGAATCGCACGCTGCATTCAATCATCGAGAATCATCTGGCCGGTGCTGAAACCGTGATGTGTTTCGACCTGCACACCGGCGCCGGCGAGTACGGGCATCCGATGCTGCTGACGATTACTCAGGCACCGTATCCGGCACTGGCCCAAGCGCAATCCATTTACGGCCCGTGGCTCTACACGCTGCACACCGGTGCCGAAACCTTGAGTGATACCGGTGTTGCGGCAACCGCTACGGGTTACACCTCGCAGGCGCTGCTTAGTGCGCTGCCGAATGTGCAACTGATGCCATTTGTGATCGAGTGCGGGACTTACCCAGGGCCGGACGTGCATCGTTACCTGCGCGACGATCACTGGCTGCATCTGCATGGCAATCCGCTGGATGCGACGGGGCGGGCGATAAAGTTGAATCTGCTGGAGCAGTTTTATCCGGCGGATCCGGACTGGCGGGCGATGGTCGGTTTACGGACGCGGCAGATATGGGCGAAAGGGCTGGCGGCCCTGGGATAATAGGTATAAACAAACGGCTTGCCCTTCGGTAAGCCGTTTTGACTGCTTGGATATTTGCAGTGGTGGGACTATGGGGGCCTGATGTTCACTGCTTGAAGCCAGGCAGTCCGTTGGTCGCACGCCATTCTTTCACGGTCTTCGTAATGCCCACGGCAGAGTTGTCCTCTCCTGGTTCGGGATAAAAAATCAAGTCGGTGCCATCCGGGTGACCCGTAAGCTTTCTGAATTGTGCCAGCAGCTCGCCAAGCTCCGTATCCGATCCACTTTTATTGGTGGCACGTATTTTTTCGATGAAACGGATAAATTCGGTTTCAGTGTATTCAGATATTTTTTCCATGTGTGTTCACTTTTTTTATGTTGAAAGATGTGATTTTTAGGGGTGTTGATTCGGAGGTTGTCTATGTCGTAGACAGCGCCGCCATCAGTAATCCGCTCGACGTGATGTATTTCAAATACCCCTCTTGTGCCTACAGACTCCCTGTCTCGAACCGCGGGTGCGTTGCCCGACATTAAACGATCTTGGGCATCCGAATTGAGCTGATCGAAAAGTTCTGGATCATCCCGCACGGCTTGCCAGAGTGCTTTTCTGAACGCGTCGAAACTTGAAAACTCCCGCCCTCTGAGTCTGTCCGCTATTCGCGTGGGAATTGGCACACCAATCCCCGTTCCTGCTCCCGCCAGCCATATCCCGGAAACATCCTCACCAATCCCCGTCACCGTCCCGGGCGTCAATCTGGCCGGCTTAGAAAACACCACATACAACGACTTCAGCCCGGTCTCCGCCGGAAACACCAGAATACAATCCTCGGCGGTGATGTCTTCGCCGGGCAGGATTTCAATCTGGCTGTCGGTGTTCGCGGCGATCGGGTGGACGAGGATCGTACTCAGTGCTTCGCCGTGCTCCGGGTGAACCAGCGGCGGCATCGATCCCAGCGGTCCGCGTTGCGGCGTCCACAAAATCGTGATGCCGTTGAGCTTCGCCTCCATGGCGCTCTTGTCGCTGTTCCACTCGACTTTTACGGTACGCACGGAGTCGTCGCCCGAGACACCGGTGTGGATGCCGTAGACCTGCATGACCCCTCCGGCATCACGCCGGAACTGGAAGCGCACGCGAGTGGTGGCGCGGGGTAGGGTGCGCAGTTGTTCGTCGGTATAAAGGGTGCCGTCGCCCATTCTGGCCGGCAGCATCCCTAGGATGAAAACACTGGCCGGGCCTGTCGCACCACGGATTGCCCAGTTGAGACGTTGCTGCAGAATTCCACCGCCTGCCATGCGCCCCAAGGCCAGATCGGCGCCGATTGCTTTCGCTACGACCTTACTGGCTGCGGGAAAGCGTATGGCGCCCGCCACCATGATCTTGCCGAAACTGGAGGCGGGCTCAGGTGTTGTGCCGGCATCCGTCCGGCACCAGTTGTCCGGTGTGCAGGACTTGGCAAATACCAGATCGTCGCGGGGCTTTGGGGTTGGCCATTCATCTGTTGGAACGTAGACGGGTTCCGGCTCTCGGGGCGGAAACCAGGCGGCCCATGAGGCGCCGCCGTTCGGAAGCTTTCGGCGCCAGATATCATCGAAAAGGTTTTTGTCCGGGTCCATGACAACTCCCTGTCTGTCTTTGGATCAAGACAGGGGAGCTTGTCGGCCAATCGCGATGGCGATCAAATCGACTTGCCGGGATGCGCGTGCTTGAACGAACGAAAAATCCTCTTCGTACGCTTTTCGCACCCGGTTCCTACGGAGCCAGCCGATTCACTGAGGAAGGGCACTTTTCTCGAGGCATAAAAAAACGGCCTACCTTTCGGTAAGCCGTTTTTAGTACTTGGTGGCTACACAGGGACTTGAACCCCGGACCCCAGCATTATGAATGCTATGCTCTAACCAACTGAGCTATGTAGCCAAGTGGCGCGCATTATTCCCCTGAAATGGAAAAGCGTCAAGCGTAAATTCAAAATATTTCTTCTTATTTTCAACCGCTTATCCTCCCGCGCCGAAAATCGGCGCGGGAGGGGCTTTCAACGCAGCTGAAATCTTCCGGTGTTGGCACTTAAGGCATGGCTGCCCTGGCTCAAGGTGTCCGCCGCAAGATTCACGGCCCGCGCGCCTTCGAGCAGGCGAACCGCCGCCTGATCCACCTGCTGGATATTGCCGCTGACCTCATCGGCGGTGCTGGCCTGTTCTTCGACCGCCGTGGCGATCTGGGCGAGGGTGTCGGTGACGCTCTGCACGGCGCTGGCGATTTCTCCCAGGCGTTCGCCCAGTCCGGTGACCGCTTCCGCGTCTGATTGCGCCTGACCGCACGCAGCCTCCATCAAGCTCACGGCTTCGTTGACCGTATTGCGCAGACTGTCGACCGTACCGGCGATCTGCGCCGTGGACGATTGCGTACGTTGCGACAGGCTGCGCACCTCGTCGGCCACCACGGCAAAACCGCGACCCTGTTCACCCGCACGAGCGGCCTCGATGGCGGCGTTGAGCGCCAGAAGGTTGGTCTGTTCGGCGACGCCGCGAATGGTGTCGACCACCAATTGAATCTGCTGCCCTTGCTCGCTGACCCGGCCGAGCGCTGCGGCAGTTTCGTTCAGGCGCTGATTGAGCTGCTGGATACTCGCTGTGGTGCGTTGACTGTCACGGCTGCTGTCGGCAGCGATGCGCTGGGTGTGCTGGGCGCTGCCCGAAGCCTGTTCGCAACTCTGCGCCACGCCTTGGGACGTCGCCGCCAGTTGCGTGGCCGCTGCGGCGATCTGGCTGATCTGCAATTGCTGCGCCTCGACTTCGCTGAGAGCGCCGCTGGAGTGATCGTTGAGGCTGCGCACCGCATTGCTCAGTTGCGAAGTCTCGTGATCGACACCCAGCAGGCTGGTGCGCAGTTGCACCACCGCCACGTTAAGCGCGGTGCTGATCGACGCCAATTCATCACGGCCCACGACCGGCACTTGCAAGCTCAGATTGCCGTCGCGCAGAGCCTCGGCGAGCAGCGTGATGCCGCTGGCGCTACGACGGATCGAGGCTTGCAGGCACACGAACAAATATAGCGCCGCCAGCAACAGGCAACCGAAGACCGCCGCGACAACGATGAACTGACGAATCGCCGATCCGTGGTAGTCATCCAGCCGCCGATCCAGCGACACCAGCGATTGCTGGCGCAGCGTGGCGAGGTTGCCGAGCAGGGCGTCGAGGCTGCGTTCGAACTCTTCCGGCTTGAGATTGATGCTACCGCCGAACACGCCGTCATCCAGCACTTTGAGACCGGCATCCAGTTGCTTGAGGCTGTCGTGATATTGCCCGGCCCAGCCTTGCAGGGCTGGCGGCAGACGCGCTTCAAGCAGGCTCGCGGTTTTCACCAACTGCTCGCGCGCATCGCCGATGCGGCTGCGCAGGTCACGCAGTTGCAGACGGCTTTGCAGGGTGAACTGACCGGAAACCACGGACGCCTGGCCGACGGCTGCCAGTCGGCCGACCCGCTCGATCAGGTCCGGTGCGTGTTGGGTGGAAATCTGTGTCAGCAGATAGGTTTCCAGCCATGGCGCGAGGATCAGGCGATTGTCCATCGCGATCTGTTCGCGCAACGCTTGCAGGGCGCTGAGGGCATTGGTGAAGCGGTCGTAACCATCCGGCCACCAACCGACACCGGAGAGGCTTTTCGAGTCCAGACCATTGAGCGCAGCTTGCAGTGCCTGATAGCGGGTCAGGGTTTCACCTTCCGCGCCTTCGGCTTGCAAGGCATTGCCCAGCTCCAGCGTCGCCTGGGCAACGGCAGGCTGCACGCCATCGAAGGCGGCCACGGCGGCCAGAGTCGCGGGTGTCGGCTGGCGGTTGGTTTCCGTGGCGCGCCAGCGGGCGGCGCGGTCGCGTTGGGCGGCGAGCAGGTTGTCGAGTGCATCGAGGGCGAGCAACTGCCGCACACCGGCACGTTCACCGGCGATCAGGTTAAGTTTGTCGCTATAGTCCTGGCCGATCATCAACAGGCTGCCGGCCAATGGCAGGATGAACAGCAGAAACAACAGCTGGAATTTACGTGCGAAGCCAAATCGCCCCAGCAACCTGATCCCCGGTGATAAAAAAGCCTGCATGCCCCATGACTCCTCTGGACACCACGCACCATCGGCGTGCATCGCGGTCGTTGCGACCGTGACTGGTGCCCTGCTAAAAGGCCTCGAAAGTTCACCCTTGCCCGCTCTGTAGGCCGGCTCTGTAGCGAAACTTCCCATTCTCGATGCCCTTTGTAAGGGCGCCGCGTTCAAGCGGATAAGCAAGGCAAGATTCAGACCATGGCGTTGCGCTATCACTTGTGGCGCGACGACTGAATAGTTCGTTAGCTGGCTAAGGGGATGGCGCTGGCGCACCGAAAAATGGCACATTGACGCACCTGCCCGCGTGCACCTATCTGCAGTCCGGAAATTCCCATGGCTATCAGCAACGTTCAGACCGCCGCTGCCTCGGCGTCCGCTCCTCCCCAGAGCAGTCCACTGGTGATGCGCATCATCGGCGCGGTGGCGCTGGCGCATTTGATCAACGACCTGATCCAGTCAGTGCTGCCGTCGATCTATCCGATGCTCAAGGCCAACTATGGTTTGAGTTTTACCCAGGTCGGCCTGATTACCCTGACCTTTCAGTTGACCGCGTCGCTGTTGCAGCCGTGGGTCGGTTATCACACCGACCGGCATCCGAAACCGTGGCTGCTGCCCGCCGGTTCCGTGTGCACGTTGATCGGCATTGTGATGATGTCGGTGGTTGGCAGTTTCCCTCTTATCTTGCTGGCGGCGGCGCTGATCGGCATCGGCTCTTCGACCTTCCACCCTGAAGCTTCCCGCATCGCGCGTCTGGCGTCGGGCGGGCGTTTCGGTCTGGCGCAATCGACCTTTCAGGTCGGTGGTAACGCCGGTTCGGCCTTCGGCCCGTTGCTGGCAGCGGCGATCATCATTCCTTTCGGGCAGGGCAATGTGGCCTGGTTCGGGCTGTTCGCGGTGTTTGCGTTGTTCGTGCTCTATCGCATCAGTCGCTGGTACGCCCATCACCTGAACCTGTTCAAGCTCAAGGCCGGCCAGGCCGCCACTCATGGACTGTCGAAGGGCAGGGTGGTCAGTGCGCTGGTGGTGCTGGGGCTGCTGGTGTTCTCCAAGTATTTCTACATGGCCAGCCTGACCAGTTACTTCACCTTCTACCTGATCGAGAAGTTCGACCTGTCGGTGGCCAGTTCGCAGCTGCATCTGTTCCTGTTCCTTGGCGCGGTGGCGGCGGGTACGTTCTTTGGCGGGCCAATTGGCGACAAGATCGGGCGCAAGGCGGTGATCTGGTTCTCGATCCTCGGCGTGGCACCGTTCACGCTGCTCATGCCCCATGTCGACCTGTTCTGGACCAGCGTCCTGAGCGTGGTGATCGGCTTCATCCTGGCTTCGGCGTTCTCGGCGATTGTGGTGTACGCGCAGGAACTGGTGCCGGGCAATGTCGGGATGATTGCCGGGGTGTTCTTCGGTCTGATGTTCGGTTTCGGCGGGATTGGCGCGGCGTTGCTCGGTCATCTGGCGGACATTCACGGCATCGAATACGTGTACTTCCTGTGCTCGTTCCTGCCGCTGTTCGGGGTGCTGGCGATCTTCCTGCCAAGAACCAAGAAGGCCTGACGGGCTGAATTTCAGGCACAAAAAAGCCGCGTATCAAACGCGGCTTTTTCTTGGGTGCAGCTTTTACACGTTGAAGCGGAAGTGCATTACGTCGCCGTCCTTGACGATGTAGTCCTTGCCTTCCAGGCGCCATTTACCGGCTTCCTTGGTGCCTGCTTCGCCCTTGTACTGGATGAAGTCGTTGTAGGCGATCACTTCGGCGCGGATGAAGCCTTTCTCGAAGTCGGTGTGGATCACGCCGGCGGCTTGCGGTGCGGTGGCACCGACGCGGACGGTCCAGGCGCGGACTTCTTCGACACCGGCGGTGAAGTAGGTCTGCAGGTGCAGCATTTCGTAGCCGGCACGGATCACGCGGTTCAGGCCAGGCTCTTCCAGGCCCAGGGCCTCGAGGAACATGTCTTTCTCTTCGCCGTCATCCAGCTCGGCGATTTCCGCTTCGATCTTGTTGCAGACCGGAACAACCATCGCGCCTTCTTCTTCGGCGATGGCCTTGACCACGTCCAGATGCGGGTTGTTCTCGAAACCGTCTTCAGCGACGTTGGCGATGTACATGACCGGCTTGGTGGTCAGCAGGTGGAAGCCCTTGATGATCGCCTTTTCGTCGGCGCTCATGTTCTTCATCAGGCTGCGCGCAGGCTTGCCTTCGCTGAAGTGCGGGATCAGTTGTTCCAGCAGAGCCTTCTGGGCCACTGCATCCTTGTCACCGCCCTTGGCGTTGCGCGCGACTTTCTGCAGTTGCTTCTCGCAGCTGTCGAGGTCGGCGAAGATCAGTTCCAGGTCGATGATTTCGATGTCGCGCTTCGGGTCGACGCTGTTGGAAACGTGGATCACGTTATCGTCTTCGAAGCAGCGCACGACGTGGGCGATCGCGTCGGTTTCGCGGATGTTGGCCAGGAACTTGTTGCCCAGACCTTCACCTTTCGACGCGCCGGCAACCAGGCCCGCGATGTCGACGAATTCCATGGTGGTCGGCAGGATGCGCTTCGGATTGACGATGGCCGCCAGAGCGTCCAGACGCGGATCCGGCATCGGCACGATGCCGCTGTTCGGCTCGATGGTGCAGAAGGGGAAGTTCTCGGCCGCGATCCCGGATTTGGTCAGGGCGTTGAACAGGGTGGACTTGCCGACGTTAGGCAGGCCGACGATGCCGCAATTGAATCCCATGGTGTTTCCCCTCGGATTAGAGTCAGGCCTTCTGGCTGTGCAGGTTTTTCATCGCGCGGTTCCATTCACCGGCGAGGATATCCGGCAGCACGCCGAGGGCAAAGTCGATGCTGGCATCGAGTTTTTCCTGTTCGGCGCGTGGCGCACGACCCAGGACGAAATTTGAAACCATACTGGCGACGCCCGGGTGGCCGATGCCAAGCCGCAGGCGGTGGAACGTATTCTGATTACCCAATTGCGCAATGATGTCGCGCAACCCGTTGTGACCGCCATGGCCGCCGCCGACTTTGAGTTTGGCGACGCCCGGAGGCAGATCGAGTTCGTCATGTGCCACCAGGATCTCTTCAGGCTTGATGCGGAAGAAACCGGCGAGTGCCGCCACGGCCTGGCCGCTGCGGTTCATGTAGGTGGTGGGAATCAGCAGACGAACATCCTGACCCTGATGCGAAAAACGCCCGGTCAGGCCGAAATACTTGCGATCGGCCACGAGATTCACATTCTGTGCGTGGGCGATGCGCTCAACAAAAAGGGCCCCTGCGTTATGCCGGGTCTGCTCGTATTCAGCGCCTGGATTTCCCAGGCCAACGATCAGTTTGATGGCAGTCACGATAGGGGCCCTTCCTTTGAGTGGTGGATAACATCGCCGCGATCAGGGAAGGCGGCGAAAGTGGACGAAAAATGCTCATTTACCATGGATGTAAACTCCGCGTTCCCGCCCGCTTTCTCGCTACGTTCCAGTCCGCGATGTTACCTGCTCACTCAGGCATGACAGAGTGAATTACTCTGCTGCGCCTTCTTCGGTAGCTTCTGGAGCAACACGTGGAGCGTGGACGTTGGCAACAGCCTTGTCATCGCCGTGTGCCAGAGCAACGAACTCAACGCCTTTAGGAGCCTTGATGTCCGACAGGTGAACGATGGTGCCGATTTCAGCGTTAGCCAGGTCGACTTCGATGAACTCAGGCAGATCTTTCGGCAGGCAGGAAACTTCGATCTCGGCAACAACGTGCGAGATTTCGCCGCCTTTCTTCACTGGAGCAGCTTCGTTGATGAAGTGCACAGGAACGATAGCGGTCAGTTTCTGGCCAGCTACAACGCGTACGAAGTCAGCGTGCATCACGTGGCCTTTGGCCGGGTGACGTTGCAGAGCCTTGATGATCACGTTCTGCTTGGTGCCACCAACGTTCAGTTCGATAACGTGGCTGTAGGCAGCTTCGTTTTCGAGCAGTTTGGCAACTTCTTTGGCCAGCATGCTGATGGATTCAGGGGCTTTGTCGCCACCGTAAACAACAGCTGGAACCAGGGCAGCGAGACGACGCAGGCGGCGGCTCGCACCTTTCCCCAGGTCGGAACGCAGTTCAGCATTCAAAGTAAAATCGTTCATTTTGTATCTCCAAAATAGCCATGACCGAGTGGCGTTTGCGACCAGCGCCGAACACGGTATGGGCAAAAAAGCCCCGCCCCGGCAGAAATGCCGGGGCGGGGCGCTTTTCGTCAACGAGACATTTCGAGAAGGGCAGGGCCCTTAACGGAACATCGCGCTGATCGATTCTTCATTGCTGATGCGGCGAACCGCTTCGGCAACAACCGGTGCGATATCCAGTTGACGGATACGTGCACAGGCTTGTGCTGCAGCGGACAGCGGGATGGTGTTAGTGACCACCAGCTCGTCCAGCACGGAATTTTCGATATTCTCGATGGCCCGACCCGACAGCACAGGGTGTGTGCAGTAGGCAAAGACCTTGGCTGCGCCATGCTCTTTCAGGGCCTTGGCCGCGTGGCACAGAGTGCCGGCGGTATCGACCATGTCATCGACCAGGATGCAGGTACGCCCTTCGACATCACCGATGATATGCATCACTTCAGAGTGATTGGCTTTCTCACGGCGTTTGTCGATGATCCCGAGATCCACGCCCAGGGATTTGGCAACGGCACGTGCACGCACGACGCCACCAATGTCCGGGGACACGATCATCAGGTTCTCGAAGCGCTGATCTTCGATGTCATCCACCAGAACCGGGGAGCCGTAGATGTTATCTACCGGAATATCGAAGAAGCCCTGAATCTGGTCAGCATGCAGATCAACCGTGAGAACACGGTCGATGCCGACTACGGTGAGCATGTCAGCAACGACTTTCGCGCTGATAGCCACACGTGCGGAACGCGGACGGCGATCCTGACGGGCATAACCAAAATAAGGAATAACAGCAGTGATACGAGTAGCCGAGGAGCGGCGGAAGGCATCAGCCATCACTACCAGTTCCATCAGGTTATCGTTGGTCGGAGCGCAAGTCGGCTGAATAATGAAGACGTCTTTACCGCGAACGTTTTCATTGATCTCGGCTGTAATTTCGCCGTCGGAGAATTTACCGACAGAGATGTCACCGAGAGGGATATGCAGCTGACGTACGACACGCCGAGCCAGATCGGGGTTAGCGTTCCCCGTAAAGACCATCATCTTGGACACGCGCAGTACCTGAAGGCTGAGGGTATACCTGGATGAGTATAGGAAAATGGCAGGGGCGGCTGGATTCGAACCAACGCATGGCAGGATCAAAACCTGCTGCCTTACCGCTTGGCGACGCCCCTGTATCTGTTGCTTGCAAGTGCCGGGCACTTGATTCCTTTAGAGCAGACTTTGCAGCTTGCGATGCAACATCGAAACGTTGCTTCCTTTTGCTACAAACCCTGTAAGGGTCTCTGTCAGAAGGGCCGAGACTTTATCAGCTTCAGCTTTGCTTGGGAAGCCCCCAAACACACAACTTCCAGTTCCGGTGAGTTTTGCTTCGGTAAAATTACCTAACAAATTCAATGCGTTACGTACTTCTGGATAACGCCTCGAGACCACCGGCAAGCAGTCATTTCGACTGTTTCCCTCGGGAACGGGGCGCACTTTAATGGGCGGCGTGTTACGTGTCAACAAAGGATCTGAAAAAATTTCTGCCGTACTAACAGAGACTTGCGGAACGAGCACGACGTACCACGGTTCGGCGGGCTCGACCGGGGTCAGTTTCTCGCCGACACCTTCGGCGAAAGCTGCGTGGCCACGCACAAACACCGGCACGTCCGCGCCCAGCGTCAGGCCCAGTGCTGCCAGGCGATCTTCATCCCAACCCAGTTGCCACAAGTGATTGAGGCCGAGCAGGGTGGTGGCCGCATTCGAGCTGCCGCCACCAATGCCGCCGCCCATCGGCAGGATCTTGTCGATCCAGATATCGATGCCGAGCGAGCAACCGGATTGTTCCTGGAGTTTCTTCGCAGCGCGCACGATCAGATTGCTGTCGTGGGGCACGCCTTCGAATTCGGTGTGCAGGCGAATCACGCCGTCGTCACGCAAGGCGAAGGTGATTTCGTCGCCGTAGTCGAGGAACTGAAAAAGCGTCTGCAACTCGTGATAACCGTCTTCACGACGACCGAGAATGTGCAGCATCAAATTGAGTTTGGCCGGCGAAGGCAAAGTGAGGCGTGTAGCGGTCATGCGTTATTGCCCCAATTTGCGCGGTTGCCAGGTCTTGATGACCAGCGTCACGTCCAGATCGGTACCGTGCAGCTTGATCCGCTCGGGCAGCCAGTATCCGTTCTGTTCGGCATAGCTGAGGTATTCGACCTGCCAGCCATCCTGATCCAGATTGGCCAGACGGCTGTTGCCGTCCAGGGTCAGACGGCTTTTGCTGTCCGGTGCCGGGAGGCCTCGAACCCACCAGGCCAGATGCGAGACCGGCAGTTTCCAGCCCAGTTGCTCTTCGACCAGCGCTTCCGGAGTCGGCGCTTCATAACGGCCCTGATTCGCCACTTCCAGCGACACTGCGCCCGGACGGCCGGTCAGTCGCGCCGCGCCACGACCCAGCGGGCCGGACAGGCGGATGTCGTAGTAATCCTGACGTTGCAGCCAGAACAGCGTGCCGCTGCCCGAATCTTTCGGGGCGCGGATGCCGATCTTGCCATCGATCTGCCAGCCGTCGAGGCCGGTCAGTTGTTGTTTGTGCTCGCGCCATTGGCCCGGATTGCCGTGGCCTTCGACCGATTCACGGGCGCCGAAGCCCGCGCAACCGGCGAGCAGGGCGATGAAGCTGAAAACTATGACGTGGCGCAAAAACATGAGTTAAAGAGTCTCGGATCCGGTCAGGCGCTTGATGGTGCTGCGCAGGATGGTGCTGTCAGGCTGGTCTTTGAGGAACTTGCCCCAGATTTGTTTTGCTTCGCGCTGTTTGCCCTTGGCCCACAGCACTTCGCCCAGATGCGCGGCGACTTCATGATCGGGGAAACGCTCGAGGGCCTGACGCAGGTATTTCTCGGCGTCTTCCAGATTGCCCATGCGAAAGTTCACCCAGCCGAGGCTGTCGAGCACTGCCGGGTCTTCCGGGTTGATCTGGTGCGCCTGCTCGATCAGCGCCTTGGCTTCAGCGTAGCGGGTGGTGCGGTCGGACAGCGTGTAGCCGAGGGCGTTGAGGGCCATGGCGTTGTCCGGATCGCGCTTGATGATCAGGCGCAGGTCTTTTTCCATCTGCGCCAGGTCATTGCGTTTTTCCGCCTGCATCGCGCGGGTGTAAAGCAGATTCAGATCGTCCGGGTACTGCTGCAAGGCTTGTTGCAGGACTTTCCAGGCCTTGTCGCCCTGATTATTGGCGGACAGGGTTTCGGCTTCGATCAGGTACAGCTGGATCGCGTAATCCGGCTGCTCGTCACGCTCGGCGGCCAGTTTGCTCTGGGCTTCGGCGGTCTTGCCGTTGTTCATCAGAATATCGGCCTGACGCAGTTGCGCCGGCAGATAGTCGTTGCCCGGGCCGACCTGGGCATACTCGATGAGCGCGCCTTGCGGGTCGTTGCGCTCTTCGGCAATGCGGCCCAGGTTCAGGTGCGCCGAATCGACATGGCTTTCCCGGGCGATCAGGTCTTCCAGATAGCCCTTGGCCTCGTCCCAGGCCTTGGCTTCAAGGCAGACCAGCGCCAGGGAATAACGCAGTTCGTCGTCTTCCGGGTATTGCTGAACCAGGGTGGAGAACTCGACCTTGGCGTCGTCCATCCTGTCCTGTTCCACCAGCATCCGCGCGTAGGTCAGGCGCAGGCGCTTGTCGTCCGGATACTTCTTGATGCTCTTTTGTAGCAGCGGCAGCGCTTCGTCGCCGCGATTCAGTCCTTGCAGCAGGCGCGCGCGCAGCAGGATCGGGGCGATCTCGCCGTCTTCCGGCGGATGGTCTTCGAGCAGGGCAAGCGCACCTTTGGTGTCGCCATCCTGCTGCATCAGCAGGGCCTTGCCGAAAATCAGCTGATTGTTGTTCGGGTGACGCTGCAACAGGCGGTCGAAGCTTTTCATCAGGCCGTTGCGGGTTTCCTGATCGGTATCGGCGGCCGACAGCGCGAGGAAGTCGAAATGGGTGTCGCCCTTGCCCTGCAGGACTTTCTCCATATAGACCATCGAGTCGTCATAGCGCCCGGCGCGGGCCAGTTGCACGGCGGCGGCGCGTTGCGCTTCGAGGTCGTCCGGGGCGTTTTTCGCCCAGATCAGCGCGGTATCGAGGGCCGGCTGGTCGGCGCCCAGGTACTCGGCGATGCGGAACGCACGCTCGGAAACACCCGGATCCTGGGTGTTGATGGCCTGGGTCACGTAGTTGTCCAGGGCAATGTCGAAACGATTGCGCTGACCGGCGAGCTCGGCGCTCAGCAGGCTGAACACCGTTTCCTGGCTGAACGAGCTGTAAACCTTCGGCTTTTCAGGGGCCGGCGTGGTGTCTTCGACCGGTGAGGCACCGTCCTGCGGAACGGGGGCCAAGGCCTGGCAGCCGCTGAGGAAGACAAAAGCGAGGAGCAACGCGGAAGATCTATTCATATAGGAAGAGGACGACTAACCTGCGGTCGGATCATCATGACACAAGCCTTCGGCCAAACATAACCGAGTCTCGATTGTGGCCATTATAGGGGCCGGCAATTGGGACAATAGTCAGCGGTAGTTGTTCTGAATCTGACGAAGTAGGACAATTGCCGGCTTCACGTCACCATCAGCGACCTTGAATGGCCTTCCTTGCACTCGGTATCAACCACAAGACTGCTTCAGTAGACGTCCGCGAGCGCGTGGCCTTTACCCCTGAGCAGTTGGTGGAGGCCTTGCAGCAGCTCTGCCGACTCACCGACAGCCGCGAAGCTGCGATCCTCTCCACCTGCAATCGCAGTGAGCTGTATATAGAACAGGATCAGCTGTCGGCCGATATCGTGCTGCGCTGGCTGGCCGACTATCACCATTTAAGCCTCGATGAGCTGCGCGCGAGTGCTTATGTGCATGAAGACGATGCGGCCGTTCGTCACATGATGCGCGTCGCCTCCGGGCTCGACTCGCTGGTGCTGGGCGAACCGCAGATTCTCGGCCAGATGAAATCGGCCTACGCCGTGGCCCGCGAGGCCGGCACCATCGGGCCGCTGCTCGGGCGACTGTTCCAGGCGACCTTCAATGCTGCCAAGCAGGTGCGCACCGACACTGCCATCGGTGAAAACCCGGTGTCCGTGGCGTTTGCCGCCGTCAGCCTGGCCAAACAGATTTTCAGCGACCTGCAACGCAGCCAGGCCCTGCTGATCGGTGCCGGCGAGACCATCACCCTGGTCGCCCGCCATCTGCATGAACTGGGTGTCAAGCGCATCGTGGTCGCCAACCGGACGCTGGAGCGCGCCAGCCTGCTCGCCGAGCAGTTCGGTGCCCACGCAGTGTTGCTCTCGGACATCCCGGCTGAACTGGTGCGCAGCGACATCGTTATCAGCTCCACCGCCAGTCAGTTGCCGATCCTTGGTAAAGGTGCGGTGGAAAGCGCGCTGAAGCTGCGCAAGCACAAGCCGATCTTCATGGTCGACATTGCTGTTCCCCGTGACATCGAGCCGGAAGTCGGCGAACTCGACGACGTTTACCTCTATAGCGTCGACGATCTGCACGAAGTAGTCGCCGAAAACCTCAAGAGCCGTCAGGGGGCAGCGCAGGCGGCCGAAGAGATGGTTTCGGTCGGCGCCGGCGATTTCATGGTGCGCCTGCGCGAGCTGGCGGCGGTCGATGTGCTCAAGGCCTATCGTCAACAGAGTGAACGCCTGCGCGACGAAGAACTGCAAAAGGCCCTGCGCCTGCTGGCCAATGGCGGCAACGCCGAAGACGTCCTCGGGCAACTGGCCCGTGGCCTGACCAACAAACTCCTGCACGCTCCGAGCGTGCAGTTGAAAAAGCTTTCTGCCGAAGGCCGCCTCGATGCGCTGGCCATGGCTCAGGAACTCTTTGCCCTCGAGGGCTCACCGGATAGCTTTTCGGATAAAAAACCGCAATGAAAGCGTCACTGCTCAATAAGCTGGACATTCTCCAGGACCGTTTCGAGGAACTGACCGCGCTGCTCGGCGACGGCGAAGTCATTTCCGACCAGACCAAATTCCGCGCCTATTCCAAGGAATACGCCGAACTTGAGCCGGTGGTACAAGGCTATAAAAAGTTGCTCGGCGTACAAAGCGATCTTGAAGGCGCGCAGGCGCTGCTCAAGGACAGCGACCCGGACATGCGTGAAATGGCCGTGGAAGAAGTCCGCGAAGCCAAGGAATTGCTGATCACGCTGGAATCCGATCTGCAGCGCATGCTGCTGCCCAAGGATCCCAACGACGGGCGCAACGTGTTTCTCGAAATCCGCGCCGGCACCGGTGGTGACGAGGCGGCGATCTTCTCCGGTGACCTGTTCCGCATGTACTCGCGTTACGCCGAACGCCGTGGCTGGCGCGTGGAGATCCTCTCGGAGAACGAAGGCGAACACGGCGGCTATAAAGAAGTCATCGCCCGCATCGAAGGCGACAACGTTTACGGCAAGCTGAAATTCGAATCCGGCGCGCACCGCGTACAGCGTGTACCCGCCACCGAATCCCAGGGCCGTATCCACACCTCGGCCTGCACCGTGGCGGTGTTGCCCGAGCCGGACGAGCGTGAAGCCATCGAGATCAACCCGGCGGATTTGCGCGTCGACACTTACCGCTCCTCCGGGGCCGGTGGTCAGCACGTCAACACCACCGACTCGGCGATCCGCATCACCCACATCCCGACCGGCACCGTTGTCGAGTGCCAGGAAGAACGTTCCCAGCACAAGAACCGTGCCCGGGCGATGGCCTGGCTGGCGGCCAAGCTCAACGACCAGCAGACCGCTGCGGCGGCCAACGCCATCGCCAGCGAACGTAAATTGCTGGTGGGTTCCGGTGACCGCTCCGAGCGCATCCGCACCTACAACTTTGCCCAGGGCCGGGTCACCGATCATCGCGTCAACCTGACCCTGTATTCCCTCGATGAAATCCTCGCCGGTGGCGTCGAAGCGGTGATCGAGCCGTTGCTGGCCGAATACCAGGCTGACCAGCTCGCAGCGATAGGTGAGTAAATGACCATCATCGCCAGCCTGTTGCGCGCCGCCGAACTGCCGGATTCGCCCAGCGCGCGTCTGGACGCCGAATTGCTTCTGGCCGCCGCGCTGGGCAAGTCGCGCAGTTTTCTCCACACCTGGCCCGAGCGCATCGTGCCCAGCGAAGCCGCACTGGTCTTTGCCGAATACCTGCAACGCCGCCGCAGCGGCGAGCCGGTGGCCTACATTCTGGGCCAGCAGGGTTTCTGGAAGCTGGATCTGGAAGTCGCACCGCACACGCTGATCCCGCGCCCGGACACCGAACTGCTGGTGGAAGCCGCGCTGGAGTTGCTGCCGGCGACCCCGGCCAAAGTTCTCGATCTGGGCACCGGCAGCGGGGCGATTGCCCTGGCTCTGGCCAGCGAGCGCCCGGCGTGGAAGGTCACCGCCGTGGATCGCGTGCTGGAAGCCGTGGCCCTGGCCGAACGCAATCGCCAGCGTCTGCACCTGAATAACGCAACGGTGCTGAGCAGTCACTGGTTCAGCGCCCTTGAAGGCAAGCGTTTCGAGCTGATCATCAGCAACCCGCCGTACATCCGCGCCGCCGATCCGCATCTGGTTGAAGGTGATGTGCGTTTCGAGCCGGAAAGCGCCTTGGTGGCCGGCATCGACGGGCTCGACGATCTGCGGCTGATCATCGCCCAGGCGCCGGCCCATCTCGAGGCCGGTGGCTGGCTGATGCTCGAACACGGCTATGATCAAGCCGAAGCCGTGCGCGATCTGCTGCTGACGCAAGGTTTTGACGAAGTCCACAGCCGCACCGATCTGGGCGGCCATCAACGGATCAGCCTGGGGCGCCTGCCGTGCTGAATGATCAGGAATTGTTGCGCTACAGTCGGCAGATCCTGCTGCAACACATCGACATCGATGGCCAGTTGAAGCTCAAGGACAGCCGGGTATTGATCGTCGGCCTCGGTGGTCTCGGTGCGCCGGTGGCCTTGTATCTGGCGGCGGCGGGTGTCGGTGAGTTGCACCTGGCGGATTTCGACACGGTCGACCTGACCAACCTGCAACGCCAGATCATCCACGACACCGACAGCGTCGGCATGACCAAGGTCGACTCGGCGCTCAAGCGCCTGAGCGCGATCAATCCTGAAATCAAACTGGTGCCTCATCGTCAGGCGCTGGACGAGGATTCCCTCGCCGCAGCCGTGGCGGCGGTGGATCTGGTGCTCGACTGCTCGGACAATTTCTCTACCCGCGAAGCGGTCAACGCCGCGTGCGTGGCGGCACGCAAGCCCTTGGTCAGCGGCGCGGCGATCCGCCTCGAGGGGCAACTCTCGGTGTTCGACCCGCGTCGCGCCGAAAGCCCGTGCTACCACTGCCTGTACGGTCACGGCAGCGAAGCCGAACTCACTTGCAGCGAAGCCGGCGTGGTCGGGCCGCTGGTCGGTCTGGTCGGCAGCCTGCAAGCGCTGGAAGCCTTGAAGTTGCTGGCGGGTTTTGGCGAACCACTGGTGGGCCGTCTGCTGTTGATCGATGCGCTGGGTTCGCGCTTCCGTGAGCTGCGGGTCAAGCGCGACCCCGGTTGCAGCGTCTGTGGTTCGCAGCATGCGTGAAGCGCCGATCGCCGTATTCGACTCCGGTGTCGGCGGCGTGTCGGTGCTGGCGGAAATCCAGCACCTGCTGCCGAATGAATCGCTGCTGTACCTCGGCGATTGCGGCCACATCCCTTATGGCGAGAAAACCCCGGAATTCATCCGCCAGCGTTGTAGCGTGATGGCCGGTTTTTTCCGCGAGCAGGGGGCCAAGGCGCTGGTGATCGCGTGCAATACCGCGACCGTGGCCGGCGTTGCCGATCTGCGCCGGGACTTTCCCGACTGGCCGATTGTCGGGATGGAGCCGGCGGTCAAACCGGCCGCCGCGGCCACCCGCAGCGGCGTGGTCGGCGTACTCGCCACCACCGGCACCTTGCAGAGCGCCAAGTTCGCCGCATTGCTCGACCGCTTCGCCACGGATGTGCGGGTCATCACTCAGCCGTGTCCTGGACTGGTCGAGCGGATTGAAAGCGGCGATCTGCACAGCGCCGAGTTGCGTGCATTGCTCAAGCACTACGTTGACCCGCTACTGGCCAGCGGCTGCGACACGATCATTCTGGGCTGCACCCATTACCCGTTTCTCAAGCCGATGCTCAAGTCGATGATCCCCGAGAGCATCAGCCTGATCGATACCGGCGCGGCGGTAGCGCGGCAACTGCAGCGGCTGCTGGCCGAGCGTGATCTGCTCGCCGAAGGTCCGAACCGGCCGGTCAGATTCTGGACCAGCGCCGATCCCGCGTCTTTACGCAAGACCCTGGTCCTGCTGGACCAAGTCGTTGGCGATGTTGAAAGATTCACTTTGTAAAAAAAATGTGAAATATCTAAAAAGTCAGCTGAACTTCTGACCAAGCGCAGATTTCTATAGCGCAGAGTGACCTAGAAAACCAAACGATCGTTCCGGAAAAGGAAGTTTCAAAGTGAAGCGACTATTCTGCTTGGCCGCGATTGCGGCTGCACTGATGGGGCAAAGTTTTACCGCACAGGCTGCTGGCGTCGAGTTTGCAGTGGGTGCTACCAGCGATTCGACGATGACTTATCGCCTGGGCATGAATTTCGACTGGGACAAGAGCTGGCTGCAAAGTGACGTCGGTCGTCTGACCGGTTACTGGAGCGGTGCCTACACTTATTGGGAAGGCGACAAGACGTCGAGCAACAACAGCCTGTCGTTCTCGCCGGTATTTGTTTACGAGTTTGCCGGTCAGTCGGTCAAACCGTATGTCGAGGCGGGGATCGGCGTGGCGCTGTTCTCCAACACCGAATACGAAGACAACAAGCTCGGCGGTTCTTTCCAGTTCGAAGACCGTATCGGTTTCGGCCTGCGCTTCAATGGCGGGCATGAGGTGGGAATCCGTGCGACGCACTATTCCAACGCAGGTCTGAGCAGCGACAACGATGGGGTCGAAAGCTACGCATTGCATTACACGATGCCGCTATAAGCCCCCAGAAAGTCAGCCCCGTAAAAAAGGAGCGCCTAGCGCTCTTTTTTTTATTCAGCGATACGCCGTGGCAATTCCCTGGCGTTCGTCGATGCATTCCGGGGCGCCCATTTCGAATTCGCGGCAGATCAGCGGGCGCTTCTCGTAAATCGTGCACATCATCGTGTCGCGATCCAGCGCCGCGCACCAGCCGTCGTCCAGACGCAGCATCACCTCGCCACCCCAATCGTCGGTATCGATAAAACGCTCGGGGACGCCAGTGTCGGTGATCAGCATCACCTCAAGCTGACAGCAGCAGGCTGCACAGGTCGAACAGGTGACCTCAGGCTCGGCAATTTGCCGATGGGGAATGGTTTTCATGGCGCCAGTGTACGGCAGTGACCGGTGAGCGTGTGAAAGGCCTGACAGGCGTTTAACGCGCCAGCCGTCGGGACAATTGGTGCAGCAGCGGAAACAGCAACGCCCACAGCAGTGCGATGCCGATCAGGGTCGGTAACTCACCGAAAGGAAATTGCACACCGGCCAGTCGTCCGCCGGCGCCATAGGACAGCGCGCCACCTGCCGCGCCGAGCAGACTGGCCAGCCACCACGGCCGTGCGCTCCATTGCAGGCAATGACGCAATGTCGTGGCGAACAACGCCCACAGCAACATCAGCCACAGCGGAATCAGCGGCGACAGATCCTTGAACTCGAAAACCCCGAGGCCGCGCAACACGCTGTCCACCGCCGTGCCGATAATCACCACGCTGAGGATCAATCGGCCTTCATGCGCCCAATTGCTGATCCAGCGCAGATGAATCACCAGCACCGCCAGCGCCAGCAGCAACCACAAACTGTTACCGCCGAGCACGCAGGCCAGCCAGCCGATCTGGAACAGCACCGCGTTGGCCAACCGCTCAAGCATCGAATCGGCCCAGCAAAGGCGCGGTCATCGCCGCCGGTTTGGCCAGCACCAGCTGTGCGGTGCCGATGGTGCGCTCGAGGAATCCACCCTCGCAGTAACACAGGTAGAACTCCCACAACCTGAGGAAGTAATCGTCATAGCCCAGTTCGCTCAGACGGCCGTGCGCATGGCGAAAGTTCTCGTGCCACAGACGCAGGGTGCGGGCGTAATGCAGGCCGAAATCTTCCATGTGCAAAAGGTTCATGTCGGTGTCGCGGCCGACGATTTCGAGCATTTTCTGCACGCAGGGCAGGGCGCCGCCGGGGAAAATGTAGCGCTGGATGAAGTCCACGCCACGGCGCGCCTGTTCGTAGCGCTGTTCGCGGATGGTGATTGCTTGCAACAGCATCAGGCCGTTGTTCTTGAGCAGGTGCGCGCACTGTTTGAAGTAGGTCGGCAGGAAGCGGTGGCCGACCGCCTCGATCATTTCGATCGACACCAGTTTGTCGTACTGGCCGGTGAGGTCGCGGTAGTCCTTGAGCAGCAGCGTCACTTGATCCTGCAAACCGAGGCGTTCGATGCGGGCCGCGGTGAAGGCGAACTGCTCCTTCGACAGCGTGGTGGTGGTGACTTTGCAGCCGTAGTGCTGCGCCGCGTAGAGCGCCATGCTGCCCCAGCCGGTGCCGATTTCCAGAAGGTGGTCACCGGGCTTGAGCGCGAGTTTCTGGCAGATCCGCTCCAGTTTGTTCAGTTGCGCCTGCTCCAGGCTGTCGTCGGGGCTGAGAAACTGCGCAGCCGAATACATCATGGTCGGGTCGAGGAACTGCTCGAACAGGTCATTGCCGAGGTCGTAATGCGCGGCGATGTTTTTCTGCGAGCCCTGGCGCGTATTTCGGTTGAGCCAGTGCAGCCCGCGCACCAGCGGGCGACCGAGCCGGGCCAGGCCACCTTCCATGGCGTCGAGCACTTCAAGGTTGCTGACGAACACACGCACTACGGCCGTCAGATCCGGCGAGCGCCAGTAGCCATGAATAAAGGCCTCACCGGCACCGATCGAACCATTGCCGGCGACCAGCCCCCAGACGGCGGGATCCAGCACCTGAATTTCCCCCACCAGCGTGCTGCCCGGCGTACCAAAGACGTGGCGTTCGCCGTCCTCGATCACGATCAGTTGACCCTGCTTGAGCTGCTCGAGCTTGCGCAGCACTCCCCGGCGCAGCAGCGATCCGCTCAGGCCGTGGGGGCTGAGCAGGCTGGCTTTGGCCGAGACGCTAGTGGATTTCATGGTGGCGTTCCTCGGTCGGTACGGTGGCGGTTCGAAAGCGGTCGTCGGCACGCTGGTGGTCATACACCGGGGTGCGCTTGAGCAACAGGCGCAGCGCCTGCCAATAAATCGCCAGCGCGGTCTTGGCGGTCATCCAGGGGAAGCGCCACAGGTGCCGGTGCAAGTGGCGCCGATCAAGGGGGACGCGTCGCAGATCGAGGGTGGCGTCGAACAGTTTTTGCTCGCCTTGCCAGTCGGCCATGTGCACACCCAGGACCTGCGCGGCAGGGCTGAAGCTCATGCGGTATTCCAGGTCCGGCGGCAGGAATGGCGAGACATGAAACGCCTTGGCCACGGCAAAGTGCTGGTGAAAGTCCTGCAGATTGCTGGGCGCTCTGGCCGGCAACACGTAGTGATAACGCTCGCGCCACGGAGTGTTGCGGACTTCGCAGAGAATCGCCGCCAGTTGGCCGTCGGCCTCGTGGCAATAGAAAAAACTCACCGGGTTGAACGACAGGCCCCAGCTGCGCGGCTGGGTCAGCAGGCAGATCGAACCTTGCGGTGCATGGCCCACGGCTTCGCCGACCAGCTGGCGCACCGCATCGCTCAAGCGTATACCCCGGCCGGTGAAGGTTTTCAGGTAGTCGGTTTCGCGGAATGAAAACGGCGCAAAGCGGCTGGCACCGGCCAGCCGGGACAGGCCCAGCACCGTCTCCTGCTCAGCCAGATCGAGATACAGCATGCCGATCCGGTAACGGAATTCATGACGGCGTGGGGCAAATCGCCGATGGGCGATCCAGCCACTGTAGAGCGCGCTGTTCACAGGCTTTCTCCAAAGGACGCGGCCACGCGCAAAGCGCTGACCACGCCGTCCTCATGGAAACCGTTGGCCCAATAGGCGCCGCAATAATGCGTGTGTTGCGCGCCGTCGATTTCAGCCCAGCGCTGCTGTGCCGCCACGGCCGCGAGGCTGAATTGCGGGTGGGCATAGGTGAAGCGCGCCAGCACCTTGGACGGCGTGATGCCAGCGCTCTGGTTAAGGCTGACGCAGAACGTGGTGTCGCTCTGGAGGCCTTGCAGAATGTTCATGTCGTAGGTCACGGCTGCCCGGGTATGACCCGCTCCGCCGAGGCGATAATTCCAGCTGGCCCAGGCCCGTTTGCGTGTGGGCAGCAGACGGGTGTCGGTGTGCAGCACCACTTCGTTGTCGGCGTAGGGCAGGGCGCCGAGGATTTCCCGTTCTTTATCGTCAGGACTTCCCAGCAGTCGCAACGCCTGATCGCTGTGACAGGCCAGCACCACTTTGTCGAAACGTTCGATGCCGGCCGGGCTGTGGATAACCACGCCGTGCGCGTCGCGATCGATCCGACCCACCGGGCAGTTCAGGCGGATGCGTTCCTTGAACGACGCGGTCAGCGGCGCGATGTAAGCACTTGAGCCACCCTCGATCACCTGCCACTGCGGCCGGTTGCTGATCGACAGCAACCCGTGATTCTCGAAAAAACGCACGAAGAACTGCAACGGAAAATTAAGCATCTCGGCCATCGGCATCGACCAGATCGCCGCGCCCATCGGCACGATGTAATGCAGGATGAAACGCTCGCCGTACCCGCCGGCCTTGAGGTAATCGTCCAGGGTGGTGTCGGCGGCGATTCGCTGTTCGGCGAGGTCGCGCCGAGCCTCTTTGTTGAACCGCAGGATGTCGCGCAGCATGCCCCAGAACCCGGGGGACAGCAGATTGCTGCGTTGGGCGAACAGGCTGTTCAGGTTGTTGCCGTTGTATTCCAGGCCAGAGTCCGGATCGTTGACCGAAAAGCTCATCTCGGTGGGTTTGAACGTCACACCCAGTTGGCCAAGCAAACGAATGAAGTTCGGATACGTCCAGTCGTTGAACACGATGAAGCCGGTGTCCACCGAATACTCACGCCCGTCCACGGTGACCGGCACCGTGTGCGTATGGCCGCCGATCCGGGCGTCTGCTTCGAACACGGTGATTTCGTGTCGGCGTGCGAGCAGGTACGCGCAGGTCAAACCGGCGATGCCGCTGCCGACGATGGCGATTTTCATGTTGCATCCCTGAGCGGCGGGTTGCTGCGCACCATGCGTTTGCCAATCGCCAGTTGTACGCGGGCGGGCATTTTCGACAAGGGCCACAGGGCTGCCATGAACAGTGCGGGGAAGGCGATCTCCAGCGGCCGATCCTTCAGCTTGGCGAAGATATGCCGCGCGGCTTTGTCCGCAGGCCAGCTGAGTGGCATCGGAAAATCATTTTTGGCGGTCAGCGGTGTATCGACGAATCCTGGGCTGATTACCGTGACTTCAATACCTTCGTCCGCCAGGTCGATGCGCAGGGATTCGAACAGATAACGCAGCCCGGCCTTCGATGCGCCATAGGCTTCGGCGCGTGGCAGCGGCACATAGGTCACCGAGCTGGCCATCCCCACCAGATGCGGTGCCGTACCTTTGCGCAGCAAGGGCAGGGCGGCTTCGATGCAATAGCTGCTGGCGAGCAGGTTGGTACGCACCACGTGCTCGATGATCGAGGCGTCGAACTGGTGAGCGTCGACGTATTCGCAGGTCCCTGCATTGAGGATGACGGTATCCAGCGAGCCCCAGTCCGCGGCTATCTGTTCGCCAATTTCGCGTACGGTCTGGCTGTTGGTCAGATCGCCGGGCAACACCAGAACCTGTCCCGGATACCGTTGTGACAGAACCTTGAGCGGCGCGACCTGGCGGGAACTGACCGCCAGCTGTGCACCGCTTTTGAGAATGTCTTCCGCGAGTGCTGCGCCGATGCCACTGCTGGCACCGGTCAACCAGTAACGACGTGGAGCTGTACGACTCATCCCAATCTCCTTTTCAGCCAGGCGATCACCCGGCCCAATACAGGTAAATGTTCATAAAGCAGCGCTCCGGCATCGAAGTAATCCCGATGGCGGTAAACCTTGTCGCGCCAGAGCAGGTGCGAGCAGCCGGCGACACGGATCAGTTGTCCACCGCTCAGGCGCGGGTGGCGGTAACTCATGACCCAGCGCAGATAACCTTCGCCTTCGCCGATCTGGTCGAAGCCGTGGAAATCGAAGCGCAGTTCGTTGACGTTGGCGTACAACTCGCTGAAGTAACCGCGCAGGTTCGTCAGCCCCTGCACTTCGTGCAGCGGATCGGTGAAATGAATGTCCTCGCTGTACAGTCCGTCCAGGGTGCGCAAGTTGTCTTTGTTCAACTGTGCGAACCGCAGGGCGAAACCGCGCAGGAATTCACTCATCGCTCACTCCTTGAGACGCGCGTGACGGCAGGTTTTTGAACGCTGCCAGCGCCCGCTCCCGCGACGCACTCAGATTGACAATCGGCGGCGGATAGTCCGCCACGCCGAACAGCCCGCCGGCACTGGCCGGGTTGTGCACTTCTTTCTTGTTCAGCCCGGCCAGCTCCGGCAGCCAGTGCTTGATGAACAGGCCTTCGCTGTCGAATTTTTCCGACTGGCTGAGCGGGTTGAAGATGCGGAAATACGGCGCCGAATCGGTGCCGGTCGAGGAACTCCACTGCCAGCCGCCGTTGTTGGCGGCCAGATCGCCGTCGATCAGGTGGCGCATGAAGAAACGCTCGCCTTCGCGCCAGTCGATCAACAGGTTCTTGGTCAGAAACATCGCCACCACCATCCGCAGGCGGTTGTGCATCCAGCCGGTTTCCAGCAGTTGGCGCATGGCTGCATCGATGATCGGCAAGCCGGTGCGCGCCTCTTGCCAGGCGGCCAGATCCTCTGGTGCGTCGCGCCAGGCCAGGGCTTCGGTTTCCGGACGGAATGCGCGATGCCGTGAAACCCGTGGATAACCGACGAGGATGTGCTTGTAGAACTCGCGCCAGAGCAATTCATTGATCCAGGTGACAGCCCCGACCTTGCCGCTTTCGAATTCGCCCTGATTGCTTTGCAGGGCGGCGTGCAGGCATTGGCGCGGCGAGATCACGCCGGCAGCCAGATAGGCCGAAAGCTGGCTGGTGCCGGGTTTGGCCGGGAAGTCTCGTTCGCTCTTGTAGTAGTCGATCTGTGCATCGGCGAACGTGTCCAGGCGACGCCGGGCTTCGGATTCACCGGCGGGCCACAAGGCGCGCAGGGAGTCGCCGGGTGTCGGGAACCCTTCGATGGCCGCGGGAACCGGGTCGCTGGCGATGTTCAGCGAGGATTGCTTGCCCGGCGCCTGTTTCAGCGAAGGCATCGAGCGGTGCAAGCGTTCGTAGCAGACCTTGCGGAACTGGCTGAACACCTGAAAGTAAGTGCCTGTCCGGGTCAGCACACTGCCGGGCTTGAACAGCAATTGGTCGAGGTAACTGTGGAAGGTGATGCCTGCCGCTTGCAACGCTTCGGCAACTGCCTCGTCGCGACGGCTTTCGTTGATGCCGTATTCTTCGTTGACGTGCACCGCCTCGATCTTTAGTTGCCGACACAGTTCGAGCAGCACCGCCGGTGCCTGATCCCAGTGAGGCGCGGTGCGGATCAATAGCGGGATGTTCAGATCGCCAAGGCTTTTGCTCAACTCACGCAGGTTGCGCAGCCAGAAATCGATCTTGCACGGCGCGTCGTCATGTTCCTGCCATTGCTCAGGGCTCAACAGGTACACGGCGACGGTCGGGCCGCGTTCGGCGGCGGCCGCGAGGGCGGTGTGGTCATGTTGGCGCAAGTCGCTGCGCAGCCAGATCAATTGCATGTCGGTCTCTGTCGGAATCATTAAATCAACCCACGCTCAATGAGTGCCCGATGTGCCGAAAGGGGGTCTTCGGCCAGGAACAAATCAGCGAGTTCGGAAGTCTTTGCGGACAGCTCGGTGTGGTGGATACACACCGTTGGTCCGACAATCAGTTTTGGGCAGTTGACACCGTTGAACAGTTTCGGTAGATGCGCCAGGTTCAGGGCTTTGCTGGAATACAGCAGTACGCCACGGGCTTGCAGGGTATCGGTTGCCAATGCCAGTTCGCCGGCCGGCAGCGGCCAGTCGAGCACCTGCACCGGGCAATCGGCGCTGCTGATCAGCCAGGCGCAGAGCCACAGATGCGGCTCCAGTGGCAGGTCCGACTGGTTGATCAGCAGCAGCGGCGCGGTGCGCAACTGACGATTGTTATGGTAGATGCGTGCGCCGAATTTGCTGCGCAACCAGGCATAAAAGAACACCCGCTCCATCTGCGCGCCGAACTGGCCCTGCCAGCGCTGTTCAAGATCGCTTAGTAGCGGCAGCAGCAATTGCTCGCACAGAGTGCGTGGCGGATACAGCGCCATCGCCTGGTTGATGCCGTCGTCGAGGCTGCGCTCGTTCAGGTGGGTGACCGCCAGCAGGGCGGCCTGGCGCAGCGGATGCCATTCGTCCTGCGCCGGTTCGTTGAACGTCTGCGCGGTGTCGAGCAGCGGTTTGACCTGGCTGACCGCTACGCCACGGTTGAGCCAGGTAAGGATGTTCTGGATACGTTGCACATGCTCAGCGTTGTACAAGCGATGGCCCTTGGGCGTGCGCTGCGGAACGATCAGCCCATAGCGCCGTTCCCAGGCGCGCAGGGTGACGGCGTTCACGCCGGTCTGACGGGCGACTTCGCGGATCGGCAGCCAGCCCTCGTCGAGGGCTTTCTTGAAGTCGGCGCCGAGGTCTTCCCGGGCGCTGGTGTCGGGTGAGTCGTTCATCAAATGGCGTTTCGCAGGCTGAGGTTTTCCGGATGCGGTTGCAGGTACACCTGCTGCGCAATGTAGGGATCCGGGTGGAGGCGAAAGTGATGCTTGAGCAGCGTCAGCGGCACCACCAGCGGCACGATGCCGTGCCGGTACTGGCCGATGATGTGCTGCACTTCCTGTTTGTCTTCGGGGCTGATCGCCTGTTTCAGGTAGCCACTGATGTGCTGCAGGACGTTGCTGTGGGTACGGCGGGTGGCGCATTTTTTCAGTGCCGCCATCAGTTCGCTGAAATAGCGCGGGCCCAGCTCGGCCGGGTCGGTCTGGCCCATGTTGCCCAGCAGATTGCCCAGCGCCTTGTATTGCACCGGGTTGTGCGCCATCAGCAGGTATTTGTAGCGCGAGTGGAATTCGGTGAGCACGCGGCGGCTCAGGCCCTGCTTGAGCACTTGTTGCCATTCGCGGTAGGCGAGCACGCGGGTGATGAAATTCTCCCGCAGCACCGGATCGTTGAGACGCCCGGCTTCTTCCACCGGCAGATCCGGGTGCTGTGCACAGAACGCCTCGGCGTAGATGCCACGCCCACCACCATTCACCGGTGCGCCGTTGGCGTGGTAGACCTTGACTCGCTCAAGTCCGCAGGACGGCGATTGCTGCATGAAGATGTAGCCGCAGATGTCATTGAGCTCCCCGGCCATTTTCTCGCCGTAGGCGGCCAATGGCTGGGTGACGTTGATCGACGGATTGACGGTGCCGACTGCATCAGGCTTTTGCGGATCGCCCACCAGCCGAATCGGCTCGCGGGGAATCCC
The DNA here is from genome assembly GCF_002113205.1 of Pseudomonas sp. B16(2017). Lineage (NCBI taxonomy): Bacteria > Pseudomonadati > Pseudomonadota > Gammaproteobacteria > Pseudomonadales > Pseudomonadaceae > Pseudomonas > Pseudomonas sp. B16(2017). The sequence goes on along the minus strand of NZ_NEKA01000017.1, from coordinate 81,890 downwards.
CAGACCAATCGCTACTTCAGGACAGACGGGAACGAATTCGAAATGCTCGGCCAGGGTGCGGCTGCACAGCCGCGATTCCTTGTGCCCGCCGTTGTAGCGCACTTCGGCGCCCATCAGGCAGGCGCTGATGGCGATTTTCGGTAGGGACGTCGATGAGTCGGACATGCAGCAACCTCGAATCTGAACCTGTACAGACAAATAGATTTGTACACCATGCTTTCAGCATAGATTTATGGGTGTACAAGTCAAACTTTTTGTATAAGTTTTTTTGAGGTTTTTAGCGCCAGCCCATTTTCCAGCGTGAATCATCCTGCAGGGCATGCCAGCCGCATTGCTCAGTACGCCGGGTCAGCACCGCCTGCAGTTCGATTTCCAGCACCGTGCCGTCCTCGTCGCGGAACAGTTCGGTCACCAGAAAATGCTTTTCGCGGTTTTGCGGGTGGGCTGCTGTCCATTTCGACAGCAGCAATTTTCGCGGGTTGATGCGATTCACTGCAGGTGTTCGTGCAAGCGTCTTGCCGCCTCCTGGCCACTGAGCCATGCCCCTTCGACCCGACCCGACAGGCACCAGTCGCCACAGGCATACAGGCCCAGATCGGCGTCGGCCAGGGTGCCCCATTCATGACTGCTGGCCGGCCGGGCATAGAGCCAGCGGTGGGCGAGGCTGAAGGTCGGGGCCGGCATGGCGCTGTGCAGCAACTCGGCGAAGGCACCGTGCAATTGTTCGATCACCGCTTCCTTGGGCAGATCGATGTGCTGCCGGCTCCAGGCACTGGTGGCGTGCAGGACCCAGGTGTCGCACGTGGTGTCGCGTCCCGGTTTGCTGCGGTTGCGGGCCAGCCAGTCGAGGGCGCTGTCCTGGACGAAGCAGCCTTCGATTGGCGTATCCAGCGGTGTATCGAAGGCGAGGGCGACGGCCCAGGTCGGGTCCATTTTCACGCCGGCGGCGGCACCGGCGAGTTTCGGTGCGGAGGCCAGCAGGGCAGTAGCCTGAGGCGCCGGTGTGGCGACCACCACGTGGCTGAATGGTCCGTGGGTGAAACCTTCGGCATCTTGCAGGTGCCAGTGTTCTTCGCCGCGATAGACCTCGGTGATCCGGCAGGCGAAATGCACTTCCAGGCCATCGAGCAGGCCCCGGGTGATGGCGCTCATGCGCGGCGTGCCGACCCAGCGGGTCTGTTCGTCCGGCGACAGGTTCAACTGCCCGCCATGAAAGGTGTAGAGCTGCGGTGCCCATTCGGCGACCCAGCCTTTGCTTTGCCAGCGCTGGACTTCGGTCACGAAGCGCCGATCACGGGCGGTGAAGTATTGCGCACCCATGTCCAGCGAACCGGCATCGCTGCGCTTGCTCGACATGCGCCCGCCGCTGCCGCGACTTTTATCGAACAACTGAACGGTATGCCCGGCATCTGTCAGCGCCTGGGCGGCGGAGAGTCCGGCGATGCCGGTGCCAATGATTGCGATAGGTACAGTCATAGGGGCCTCGTTTACCTTTCTGTACAGACTACGCCGTGGATGAAACCTGTACAATTATGTTTTTTGGTATAACTTCCAGCGTTCTTGTTCTGACAGCTTGGCCTATGGTTAAACAATAGAGCCTGCCCGATAGAAAAGATCCCTGTTTATAAAAATAGACTAGTGATCGGGGTAAAACGCCACGCGAGGAAGAAGTCATGCACATATTGCTGACCGGCGGTACTGGATTGATCGGACGTCAGCTTTGCCGGCACTGGTCCGCACAGGGGCATCGCCTGACGGTCTGGAGTCGTCGTCCGGAAAAAGTCGCGAAAATCTGTGGCGCCCAGGTGCGTGGCATTGCGCGTCTGGAGGACCTTGGCGACGAACCGGTCGACGTGATTGTCAACCTGGCCGGCGCGCCGATTGCCGACCGGCCGTGGACCCATCGGCGCAAGGCGTTGTTGTGGAGCAGTCGGATTACGCTGACCGAAGCGTTGCTGGCGTGGCTGGAACATCGCGGGCAGAAACCGTCGCTGCTGATCTCGGGCTCGGCCGTGGGTTGGTACGGTGACGGCGGCGAACGCGAGTTGACCGAGGACTCGCCACCGGTGATTGACGATTTCGCCAGCCAGTTATGCATCGCCTGGGAGGAAACCGCGCAACGCGCCGAAGCGATGGACATTCGCGTGGTGCTGGTGCGCACCGGGCTGGTGCTGTCGGCCGAGGGCGGCTTTTTGTCGCGCCTGCTGCTGCCGTTCAAGCTCGGGCTGGGCGGGCCTTTGGGTAACGGTCGGCAGTGGATGCCGTGGATTCATATCGATGACCAAATCGCCCTGATTGATTTTCTTCTGCACCGCGATCAGGCGAGCGGTCCTTATAATGCGTGCGCGCCGAAACCTGTGCGCAATCGCGAATTCGCCAAGACCCTGGGCAGCGTGTTGCACCGCCCGGCGTTCATGCCGATGCCGGCCCTTGCCTTGAAGGTCGGGCTCGGCGAGATGTCATTGCTGTTGCTGGGTGGCCAACGGGCCACGCCCAAACGCTTGCTGGAAGCGGGATTCACTTTCCGGTTCACGGATTTACGCGCGGCCCTGGACGATCTTTCCAGCCGCCTCTGAAATAGGACGTTGCATGACCGATCACGCCTTGCTTCTGGTCAACCTGGGTTCGCCGGCCTCCACTTCGGTGGCCGACGTGCGCCGCTATCTCAATCAATTCCTGATGGACCCGTACGTGATCGACCTGCCGTGGCCGGTGCGGCGTCTGCTGGTGTCGCTGATTCTGATCAAGCGCCCGGAGCAGTCGGCCCATGCCTACGCCTCGATCTGGTGGGACGAAGGGTCGCCGCTGGTGGTACTCAGTCGTCGCCTGCAACAGCAGATGAAGGCGCAGTGGACCCACGGCCCGGTGGAGCTGGCCATGCGTTACGGTGAGCCGTCCATCGAGACAAATCTGCTGAAACTGGTCGCGGCGGGACACAAACGCATCACCCTCGCGCCGCTTTATCCACAGTTTGCCGACAGCACCACGACCACCGTGATCGAAGAAGCCAAGCGGGTGGTGCGCGAGAAAAAACTCGATGTGCAACTGTCGGTGTTGCAGCCGTTCTACGATCAGCCGGAATATCTCGACGCCCTGGTGGCCAGCGCCAAACCGCATTTGCAGCAGGATTACGATCACTTGTTGCTGAGCTTCCATGGTTTGCCTGAGCGGCACCTGACCAAGCTCGACCCGACCGGCAATCATTGCTTCAAAAATGAAGATTGCTGCAAGAACGCCTCGGCTGCCGTATTGGCCACCTGTTATCGCGCCCAATGTCTGCGCACAGCGGCGTTGTTCGCTGAGCGCATGGGGCTGCCGGACGGCAAGTGGTCGGTGTCGTTTCAGTCGCGGCTGGGCCGGGCGAAATGGATCGAGCCCTACACCGAAGCGCGGCTGGATGAACTGGCCAAAAGCGGCGTGAAGAAGATTCTGGTGATGTGCCCGGCGTTCGTCGCCGATTGCATCGAGACCCTGGAAGAGATCGGCGATCGCGGCAAGGAACAGTTTTGTGAGGCAGGGGGCGAGGAGTTGGTGCTGGTGCCGTGCCTGAATGACGAACCTCAATGGGCGAAGGCGTTGGCAACACTTTGTGAACGGGCGCCACTGGCCCTCTAGTAAGAGCCAAAAGCTTCGCGAGCAAGCCCGCTCCCACATTTGATTGCATTTCAATGTGGGAGCGGGCTCGCTCGCGAAGGCTGACTGTCAGGCGATGAAGATCTAAAAGTTTAGATCAGCGGCTCATCCGCCTTTTTCTGCTTCCAGCCGTCATTGCCCGGCAGCAGCAGGTTAAGCGCAATCGCCACCACCGCGCACAGCGCGATGCCTTTGAGACCGAAGTCGTCCGGACCTGTGCCGGTGCCGACCAGCACACCGCCGATACCGAACACCAGGGTTACCGAAACGATCACCAGATTGCGCGCTTCGCCCAGGTCGATCTTGTGACGGATCAGGGTGTTCATCCCCACTGCCGCGATCGAACCGAACAGCAGACACAGAATCCCGCCCATCACCGGCACTGGAATACTTTGCAGCAGGGCGCCGAACTTGCCGATGAACGCCAGGCTGATGGCGAAGATCGCCGCCCAGGTCATGATTTTCGGGTTGTAGTTCTTCGTCAGCATCACCGCGCCGGTCACTTCCGCGTAGGTCGTGTTGGGCGGACCGCCGAACAGGCCGGCTGCCGTGGTGGCGATACCGTCACCGAGCAGGGTGCGATGCAGGCCCGGCTTCTTCAGGTAGTCGCGACCCGTCACGCTGCCGACGGCAATCACGCCGCCGATGTGTTCGATGGCCGGGGCCAAAGCTACCGGGACGATGAACAGGATTGCCTGCCAGTTGAACTCCGGTGCGGTGAAGGCCGGCAAGGCGAACCACGGTGCCGCGGCAATTTTTGCCGTGTCGACCACGCCGAAGTAGAAGGACAGGGCAAAACCCACCAGCACGCCGGAAATGATCGGCACCAGACGGAAAATGCCCTTGCCGAACACCGCCACGATCAACGTGGTCAGCAGCGCCGGCATCGAGATCATCATGGCGGTCTGGTAATGGATCAGTTCCGAACCGTCGCCGGCCTTGCCCATCGCCATGTTCGCGGCAATCGGCGCCATGGCCAGACCGATGGAAATGATCACAGGACCGATCACCACCGGCGGCAGCAAACGGTCAATGAACCCGGTGCCTTTGATCTTCACGGCCAGGCCGAGGAAGGTGTAGACGAAACCGGCCGCCATCACGCCGCCCATGGTCGCGGCGAGGCCGAACTGGCCCTTGGCGAGAATGATCGGGGTGATGAAAGCGAAGCTCGACGCCAGGAATACCGGCACCTGACGCCCGGTGACGATCTGGAACAGGATCGTTCCCAGACCTGCGGTAAACAGTGCCACGTTCGGGTCAAGGCCCGTGATCAGTGGCATCAGCACCAGGGCGCCGAAAGCCACGAACAGCATCTGTGCGCCGGACAGCACGGTGCGCCAGAGCGGATCGTTGAACTCTTGCTGCATGCTTACGCGTCCTTCTGCTTGGTGCCGAAGATCTTGTCACCGGCATCGCCAAGCCCAGGAATGATGTAACCGTGCTCGTTGAGTTTCTGATCAATGGACGCGGTGTAGATGATCACGTCCGGGTGAGCTTTCTCGACAGCGGCAATGCCTTCCGGCGCGGCAACCAGCACCATCGCGCGGATGTCCTTGCAACCGGCTTTCTTCAGCAGGTCGATGGTTGCGACCATGGAGCTGCCGGTGGCGAGCATCGGGTCGATGATCATCGCCAGGCGTTCGTCGATTTCCGGAACCAGTTTTTCCAGGTAGGTGTGGGCCTGCAGGGTTTCTTCGTTACGGGCAACGCCGACGGCGCTGACCTTGGCGCCCGGGATCAGGCTGAGCACGCCTTCGAGCATGCCGATGCCGGCACGCAGGATCGGCACGACGGTAATTTTCTTGCCGGCGATTTTCTCGACCGACACAGTGCCGCACCAACCTTCGATATCGTAGGTTTCCAACGGCAGGTCTTTGGTCGCTTCATAGGTCAACAGGGCACCGACTTCCTGCGCGAGTTCGCGGAAATTCTTGGTGCTGATGTCTGCACGGCGCATAAGGCCAAGTTTGTGACGGATCAGCGGATGGCGGATCTCTTGGATGGACATGGGGAAAGGCTCCGGCGGCGGGCAAAAAAACCGGCCTAGATTAATCTATCCAACGGTGATGTCCTATAGGACATACAGTACGTTAGTCCACAAATGCTTGATTCGGCCGTGCGGGATGCGTACCTTTGCCCGCTTTTCCGAAACAGACCCCCCTTGGAGAGCGCCATGTCCGCTGATCTCGAGCATATCCGTCAAATCATGCGAGAGGCTGACTGCCTGTACACCGAAGCTGAAGTCGAGGCTGCCATTGCCCGCGTCGGTGCACAAATCAACGAACAACTGGCCGACAGCAACCCGGTGGTGTTCTGCGTGATGAACGGCGGCCTGATCTTCTCCGGCAAACTGCTGACCCATCTGCAGTTCCCGCTGGAAGCGTCCTACCTGCACGCCACCCGCTATCGCAACGAAACCAGCGGCGGCGACCTGTTCTGGAAAGCCAAGCCGGAAGTCTCGTTCATCGACCGCGATGTGCTGATCATCGACGACATTCTCGACGAAGGGCACACCCTGGGCGCGATCATCGACTTCTGCCGTCACGCCGGCGCGCGCAAAGTGCACACCGCCGTGCTGATCGACAAGGACCACGACCGCAAGGCCCGTCCTGACCTGAAAGCCGATTTCGTCGGTCTGCCGTGCATCGACCGTTACATCTTCGGCTACGGCATGGACTACAAAGGCTACTGGCGCAACGCTAACGGGATCTTCGCCGTCAAAGGCATGTAAGCCGCGCCCGGATCTCAATGTGGGAGCAAGCCCGCTCCCACAGTTGTTTTCGGTGTGCTGATCCACTTGTGTACACCCATGCTAGAGTGCTCGGCCCCGCCTCCCGGAGTCTGTCATGAGCCTCTTGATCCGCAGCTGCGCCGCCCTGTTGCTGACCCTCAGCCTGCCCCTGGCCGCCGCCCCGATGCACAGTCAATTCCTGCCGCCGGACGACCTGACCCTGCGTGATGCCGATCCCGAGCAGCAGCAACTGTTGCAGGTCACCGATTATTCCGTGGTGGTCGGCGCTCAGCGCCAGTCCAATCAGCAGCCGATTCCGGTCACCTCTTCGTTGATGATCCGCCTCAAAGGCAAGTCCCTGAACAAAGGGGCGACGATCAATCAGGTGCTGGTCAACTTCGATGGCGAAAGCAAAAGCCTGAAAAAACCGGTGTATGACGACAAGAGCAAGACCCTGACGCTCTACTACCCGCTGGCCCAGTACCGGGTGGTGATCGATCTGTTGCGCAACGATACGGTCTACGTGCAATTTCTCAGTTACGCCAACGGCCACATCTGGGCCGATTTGCACACCGGCAGCACGCGCTCGCGTTGAGCCTTGTGCCTGCGCAGGGGTAAACTGCCCGCCCCGTGAAATGTCTGCGAGCTGGAGTCGGCAATGCGTAAAGATAAGAAGCAAGTGATTGGTGACGAGATCGGCGATGAGCAGATCAAGCTGTTCCTCGATTTTGAGCCGGTCGACGCCACCTCGCCGTCGCTGCACAAACTGGTCAAGGCTTACCGTGGCCTGCGCATCGACGATTTCGAACGCTTCCTGACGTTCTTCGTCGAAGCCGGTTATGACCTCGATGGCAAGGACGAGCACGGCAAGACTTTCATCGACCAGATCCGCGATCAACGCAACGCTGCGGAATACATCGAGCTGATCGAGAAAGCCCGCGTCTGATATCCGCGGCTTTCCCAAGGCATAAAAAAACGCCCCGCACTCACTGAGTGCGGGGCGTTTTTTTATGTCGCAATATCAAGCGAAGCTTGGGGTCTCGCTGCTTTCTTCAACCAGTTCAAGCGCAATGTTGTTCTGCGTGTTGATCTTGCGATACAGCGCCGCGTCGGTTTCCAGGACCTTTTCACGGGCCGGGAAGATTTCCGCCAGTTTGGCAGCCCATTCACCCTTGGCCTTGGCCGGGAAGCACTTCTCGATCAGTTCCAGCATGATCGAGACGGTCACCGAAGCACCCGGCGAAGCACCGAGCAGGGCGGCGAGGGAGCCGTCCTTCGCAGCCACCAGTTCGGTACCGAACTGCAGGATGCCGCCCTTTTTCGGGTCTTTCTTGATGATCTGCACCCGTTGGCCGGCCACTTCCAGGCGCCAGTCTTCGGCTTTCGCCTCGGGGTAGAAACGGCGCAGGGATTCCAGGCGCTGTTCCATCGACTGCATCACTTCGCTGACCAGGTACTTGGTCAGGTCCATGTTGTTTTTCGCCACGGCCAGCATCGGCCCGATGTTGCCGGCGCGAACCGACAGCGGCAGGTCCATGAAAGAGCCATGCTTGAGGAACTTGGTGGTGAAGCCGGCGTATGGCCCGAACAGCAGGGATTTCTTGCCGTCGACCACGCGAGTGTCCAGGTGCGGTACCGACATCGGTGGCGAACCCACGGCGGCCTGGCTGTAAACCTTGGCTTGGTGATGCTTGACCACTTCCGGGTTGTCGCAACGCAGCCACTGGCCGCTGATCGGGAAGCCGCCGAAGCCTTTGCTTTCTTCGATGCCCGAAGCCTGCAGCAGCGGCAGGGCCGCGCCACCGGCGCCGAGGAACACGAACTTGGCGTCGACTTCACGGCTGCTGCCGCTGTTGACGTCCTTGATGCTGACGGTCCAGCCGTTGGCGTTACGCTTGAGGCCGGTCACGCGCTTGCAGTACTTGACCTGGGCATCGGGGGCGCTGGTCAAGTGCTTGAGCAGCTGATTGGTCAGAGCGCCGAAGTTGACGTCGGTGCCGTTGATCACGCGGGTGGCGGCGAGCACCTGGTCTTTCGGACGACCCGGCATCATCAGCGGCATCCACTCGGCCATCTTCGCCTTGTCTTCGGTGTACTCCATGTCGGCGAAGGCGTGGTGCTTGTGCAGCACGTTGAAGCGTTCCTTGAGGAATGAAACGCCTTTTTCGCCCTCAACGTAGCTCAGGTGCGGCACCGGGCTGATGAAGGATTTGCACGAACCGAACGTGCCTTTCCTGGTCAGGTACGACCAGAACTGCTTCGACACCTCGAACTGGGTGTTGATGTGCACGGCCTTTTTGATGTCGACGGTGCCGTCGGCAGCCTGCGGCGTGTAGTTCAGCTCGCACAGGCCGGCGTGGCCGGTACCGGCGTTGTTCCATGGGTTGGAACTCTCCGCGGCACCGGAATCCATCAGCTCGACGACTTCCAGCTTGATCGCCGGGTCGAGTTCCTTGAGCAGTACTGCAAGGGTGGCACTCATGATGCCGGCCCCAACCAGAACTACGTCGACTGCTTCGTTATGCGCCATTTAACGCGTCTCCAAAATCTGCAGCACCAAATTGTCGGCATGGCTGCCAGGCGTCCAGGGCAGGTCAGTGAGGCCCCGGGTATCCTTGGTCAGGTGTGCCATGTCCGAATCTTCGCAATTTTTCGCAACTTCGACGGATGCGTGCGGCCTGGCTTCAAGAGTCCCATGAACTCATTTCGGCACGGGGCTGGCAATTCGACTTATGGTCGAGACATCCGTTTGTGCAACCAAATCCGTAGCGGACAGGCTTCAGGCTCCGGTAGTCGAGGCGTTCCCGTTCCTGTGTCGTTGGGCTGTTTCAGACGCTAATGGTGCATGTTCAGACGCAAAACTATTCATTTGCTCGCCACACTCTTGTGAAGTTGTGAAAACCCGTTTTTTTCACGCTCTTTTGAAGACGTGAACCTCAAAAAGGGCTGTCCGGGGCTGGCACCGTGCCCGGAGGGGCAAACAACTCAGTGGCCGAGCGTCATGACAGCTCTGCAGATTCGCGAAAAGCGGGATTTGCCAGGGAAACAGCAAGCACGCCAGCTTCACTCGATCTGTGTGGGCGGCTCTCTGTGGGCGATTTGGATGCCAATGCAAGCGCATTGACGCTGTTGCGGGGCCCGATCAGGAGACGTCCTTATAATCGGGGGGAGATTGTATCGAAGAAATGCGCGGAGTTGGTCGAGTTTAATGACTTTTATTAGGCATCCGGTCAGATGCTCAACATCGCCTGAGCGCGTGCGCGTGGGCGCTGCTGTTCGACCCGGGCGCTGGCGGGCAGTGGCTGGTGCAGCCAGTTGAGACGGATTTCCTCGATTTCCACCCAGCCATCACCCATCGGTTGCAGGCTGCATTGCTTGAAGGCCTGGCAATGGCCGTTGCGGTCGAGCAGGGCGAAGCTGCGGTGCAGCGGGCGTGGGGCGAACAACGAGATCAGATAGCGCATGGCAGTGCTCCTTTGGGGGATCTGTGAGGAAGATTGGCAAAGGGCCGTGACGCGCACGTGTATGGGGGGTGACGAATGTGTGACAGGAACCGCTGGCAGCGGGTTTTGTCAGAGATTTCAGTGCTGGTGACCCACAGTGGCCCACCGCTATACTGCCGGCCTGTCTGTGCCTGATTCTGGAGAGAAGAGCATGTTGCAACGCCTGTTGTTCGGTTTGATCACTGTGACCAGTTTGACCCTGGTTGGCTGCGCCCACAGCCCGCAACAACTGAGCCCGGAACCGAAGCTGACCACTCAGCTGGCACCGGTCGGCCATGGCCAGCCTGTCGTGGTTCGCGTGGTCGACGGTCGTCCGTCGCCAACCCTCGGCACCCGTGGCGGCCTGTACCCGGAAACCAGCGCCATCACCGTGCAGCGCGAGCAGATCCTGCCGAAGCTGCAGGCCCAGGCTGAAGCCGCCGTGCGTCTGCTCGGGTTCACCCCGACCAACAACGCGCCCAATGCACCGCAACTGACCGTGACCCTGGCCGAACTGAAATACCAGTCGCCCAAAGAAGGCATGTACGTGACCGAAGCCACCATCGGCGCCACCTTCCGCTCCGACGTGCAGAACGCCAACCGTCGTTACAGCGGCCGTTACGGTGCCTCGCTGGACCAGCGTTTCGGTATGGCGCCGAACCAGGAAACCAACACCAAACTGGTCAGCGATGTGCTGAGCGATGCACTGACCCGTCTGTTCAAGGATCCGACCGTGGGTCAGGTCCTCGCTGAATAAGGCGTTCGCCTGATGTGAAAAAGCCCGGGGCCAGTGATGGCCTCGGGCTTTTTTCATTCAGGCGGCTTGCGAATAGAAGTCGAGGACGCTGACGCCGGTCAGCAGATCGGTCTCGGGCAAGTCCGCATGCTGGTGCCCGCCGAGGGCGCAATACACCAGCCAGTGACGGTCCTGAACATTGAAGGCCAGGCTGCCGACGAGGGCTTGCTGCTCGTCGGATGGAGAGATGAGGTACAGGCGATCCTGGTTTTCAGCGTGAAGCATGTCGCGTTCCGTGTCGGTTTCGAGGCGCGCAGGGTGACTGAAACAAATGACGATGCCGTGACACAGGACAGCCATCGGTCGATTGAGGGGTTATTTGTCGTAAAGATTGGGGGTGGCGGGGAGGGTTCCGGTAGAATCCGCGCCGCGGTCGTCGGTCTGGCGCTCGCCATACCGGTTTAGATTGAGGTCTGTGATGTCGCTGCACTTGATGACGCTGTTTACCGCCCATCCCGCCAAACTGATCAATCTGCTCGCCCTGCTGTTGGCCTTTCCCGGCAGTTGGCTGCTGCACGCGACCCGTCGCCGTGAACAACGGGCGATGGCCAGCATCGCGGCCCAGCGCCAGAGTCAGCCGAATCAGGAACCGGTGCTCGATTGGGCGACCCTGCGCATGAACCGCTTCTTCTACCGCTTCGGTTTTGCCTGCCTGGGCCTGGCGCTGCTGGTGTCGTGGATCAGTACCCGCTTCTGAACGAAGAACGGCGCCCGAAGGCGCCGTTTTTGTCTCTTGCCGAAACCGCTTACAACGGCAGGCCAGCCTTGACCCGGTACTGATTGCGCACCGGCGTCGCATATTGCAGCACCAGATACGGACGATGCTCCTCAGGGCAGGCGTCCAGACGGCTCTGCCATTCTTCCTGGGCCTTGGCCAGCTCCTCGGCACCGAACACCTCGGCAGCCTTCGGCACGTTCAGTTGCGGATCGGCATCCGCCCACTGCGCGTATGCCAGGTAATGCACCGGGAACAACCGGTAGCCGCCGAGAATCTGCTTGTCCATCTCGACCGCCAATTGCTTGGTGTCCTCGTACAGCTCGGTGATCGGCGCGGCGAAGTTCACGTGCACCCGGCCCTTGTAGCCGGTGATGCCCTTGGCGATGCTGACGTCATCCTCGCCCGGCGCCTTGCTGTAGGTGCCGGTGGTGGCGCGGATGTACAGCTCGCGGGCCTTGGCCTGGTCGCACGGGTCGTATTCGTAGCTGATCGACACCGGGGTCAGGTTCAGCGACTGAATGACTTCGCCGAACGGCTCGTCCTTGCGACTCATGTGGAACATCTTGAGAATCGCCGACTCGGTACGGTCATCGCCGTCCTTGGCCCGGCCCTCGGCCTGGGCGATCCAGATCGAGGCGCAGTCGTTGCGGATCGAGTGGTTGATGTATGCCGACAGCAGTTGATAGGCGGCCATTTTCTCGCGGCGCCCGGTGATCGAACGGTGCACGATGAAGCTCTTGTTCAAGCGCATCAGGTCGCTGACGAACGGCTTTTGCAGCAAGTTATCGCCAATCGCGATGCGCGGCGTCGGCAGGCCTGCGTGGTACACGGCGTAGTTGACGAAGGCCGGGTCCATCACGATGTCGCGGTGGTTGGCGATGAACAGATAAGCGCTGCCGGACTTGAATTGCTCGACACCGGTGTAGGTCACGCCATCGGTGGCGCGCTCGATGGTGTGGTCGACGTAGAACTCGACCTTGTCCTGCAAAGTGGCCACGGAGGTCACGTCGGCAAACTCACGACGCAGCCGATGGGCTATAAGTGGTTTGAGCATCCAGCCGAAGGCACCGGCAAAACGCGGGAAGCGGAAGTGGGTGAGGATATCTAGAAACGCCTTGTCGCCGAGCAGTCGCGCCAGTACCGCAGGTACTTCGCTGTCGTCGTAAGGTCGGATGGCATCGAATTCGCCCATCATGCTCTCTTGTTGGAAACGGCTAGGGTAAGTAAAGGTTTTGATCGAAAACCAACGGGGCACGGTCTGAAAAAGTAGCCAGACAAAAATAGCCCTGCAAATAGACCGGCGATTATACGCACAAGTCACCTGGGAGACCGCGATGCTGGAAAGCGCAGTATATGAATGTCCGTATTGTGGTGAAGAGGTCGAGACGACCGTGGATCTCTCCGCTGGCGACCAGACCTATATTGAAGACTGTCAGGTGTGTTGTCGGCCGATCACCTTTGTGTTGCAGGTCCATGGAGAGGACTGGTTTCTGGAAGTCTTCAGCGAAAACGAGTGAGGCGCGCCCATGCAGCGAATCTACGAGCCGGAAAACCTGATGGAAGGCGAAATGCTCAAGGGCATGCTCGCCAGCGAGGGCATCGAGGCGCATCTGGTCGGGCGCGATCTGCTGGGCGGCACGGGCGAGTTGCCGATCTTTGGCCTGTTGGGCCTGTCGGTCGATAACGACCAGGCCGAATACGCCCGCGAGCTGATCAGTGCGTACAATGCCGCGCTGCCGCTGCCCGGCGATGAACCGGACAGCTATCCCGGGACGCTGGTCTGTTAGGCTGGCGTTCGTTTTATTTGTGAGTCGTGCTGCCCCATGTGTGGACGTTATGCCCTGTTTCGCTGGAACCGCGATTTCGCGAGCCTGCCAGGTTTTCCTGCCGATCAGCAGGCGCAGTGGAACATTTCCCCCAACGATTCGGTGTTGATGCTGCGCGCCGAACCCGACGGCCAGCGCACGCTGGCCCGTGCCCGTTGGGGGCTGACACCGCCGTGGCTGACCGACCTGTCGCGCACCCCGGCCCACGCCCGGGCCGAAACCGTCGCCGAGCAACCGATGTTTCGCGAGGCCCTGCGCCTGCGCCGCTGCCTGCTGCCGGCCAACGGTTTCTACGAATGGCGCGGCAATGTGCGCAAACGGCCGTACTGGCTGACGCCGGGGGAGGGGGCTTCGTTGTTTTTTGCGGCGATCTGGGAGGCGTATCCGGTGCAGGAACAGGTGTGGCTGAGCACGGCTGTGATCACCCAGTCGGCGGCCAGTCAGCGCCGGCCATTGATTCTCGATGAGGCGGGGCAGGCGGCGTGGCTTGATCCGGAAACGCCGCTGCATGTCCTGCAAGGCCTGCTCGCCAGCGAACCCGCCGCCTTGCGCGAGCGGGTGCTGGCGAACCTGGTCAATGATCCGAAGCTCAACGGGCCGGAGTGTCTGACTCCGGCCTGATCGGTCAGACCTTGAACTGATTGATCAACCGCCGCTGCTGCTCCGCCAGTTTGGTCAGATCGGCACTCGCCGAACTCGACTCATCCGCACCACCCGCCACTTCGTTCGCCACCTGACCGATATTGATCACATTGCGGTTGATATCGTCGGCCACCGCGCTCTGTTCTTCGGCGGCGCTGGCGATCTGGGTGTTCATGTCGTTGATCACCGACACCGCCTGAGTAATGGTCTCCAGCGCCTCCGCGGCCTTGGCCGCGTGCTGCACGCTTTCGTCGGTGCGGTTCTGGCTGTCCTCCATGACCCGCACCACATCGCGGGTGCCCTGTTGCAGTTGCTGGATCATGCTCTGGATTTCTTCGGTGGCCTTCTGGGTCTTCTGCGCCAGGTTGCGCACCTCATCGGCCACTACCGCAAAACCGCGTCCTTGTTCACCCGCACGAGCCGCTTCAATCGCCGCGTTGAGGGCCAGCAGATTGGTCTGCTCGGCGATCCCGCGAATGGCGATGAGGATCGCGTTGATGTTCTCGCTGTCCTTGGCCAGGGTCTGCACCACGTCCACAGCCTTGCCTATTTCCACGGCCAGTACGCCAATCGAGTTGGAGGTGTCGCGCACGATCTGCATGCCCTGGCTGGCGGCCTGATCGGCGTGGCTGGCCGCTTGTGCTGCCTGGGTCGCGTTACGCGCCACGTCTTGCGCGGTGGCAGTCATTTCCTGCACGGCGGTGGCGACCTGATCGATTTCGGCCATCTGTTTCTGAATGCCGATATTGGTGCGGATCGCGATGTCCGCCGTGTGCTCCGAGGAATCGCTGACGCTCTGTACCGACGACACCACCTGCGTGATCATCCCCTGCAATTTGGCGAGGAAGGTATTGAAGCCTTTGGCGATTGAACCGAGTTCGTCGTTGCGATCACTGGTCAGGCGACGGGTCAGGTCGCCTTCGCCTTGGGCGATGTCATCGAGCATGGTCACCATTTGTTTGAGCGGACGGGCGATGCCGTGGCCCACCAGCCAGATCACCAGCAGGCCGAGGCCGGCAATGATCAGGCCGACCATGGCCATGCCGAAGGTGTCGGATTTGCGCTGGGCGTCGAGGTCGCCTTGGAGCTTTTGCAGATCGGCCATCACCGCGTCGAGCGGCAGTTGCAGCATCAGCGTCCAGCGTGCGTCGGTCTGGCCGATGCCGAATGGCAGGTACAACTCGATCCGGCCTTGCTCTTTATTGACGGTGTAAGTCACTTCGCCGCGCTTGAGATTGGCCATGTTGGCAATCTGCTGGGCGTCGAGGATGTCGCTGACCTTCTCGCCGAATTTGCTCGGGTCCTTGGTGTAGGCGACGATCCGGCCGTTGCCGCCGATCAGGGCCATTTGCCCGGCGCCGCTGTACAGTTTCTGGTTGGCGCTCAGGAGCATTTCCTGGATGAAGTTCACCGACAGGTCGGCGCCGACGATGCCCTGGAAGGCGCCGTTGAGCATGATCGGTTCGATAAAGGAGGCGAGCATGACGATCTTGTCGCCGACCTTGTACGGGGCCGGATCGATCACGCAGGGCTTTTTGGTTTCTTTCGAGCACAGGTAGTACTCGCTGGCGCGCACGCCGGTGGACAGGACTTTCTGGTCGTCGACGTCCACCAGTTTGTCCAGGCCCAGGGTGCCGTCGTCATTGCGGAACCACCACGGCAGGAAGCGCCCGTTGCCAGGGTCGATCCCGACAACCTGGGTGCCGACGTAGGCCGCGTCATTATGGTCCAGTGCGTTTTTTTCCCAGCCGATGTAAGTGCCGAGAATCTTCGGATTCTTCTCGACGTTTTCCTTGATCAGGCTGATCAGTTGCTCGCGGCTGACGGTCAGTCGCGGCTCGCCGTCGGCGCCCGGTGTGCCGAGCAGGGCGTTGACGCGTACCAGTCCGCCGGCAATCAGCAGCGGCGCTTCGAGTTCGCGCTGGATCTGGCTGACCTGAGTCTGCGCCAGCGACGTCAGGCGCTGTTCGATGACTTGCTCGAACTGGGCCTGGGTCCGTTGCTGGACCATTTCCTGGGTGCGGGCACCGGAGAACAGCGCATACAGCACCAGCGCGGCGACCACGCTGAGTACGATGGCGCCGGCCAGGGCGGCCACGGAAAACTGGATCGACTTGAACTTCATGGGAGCTCCGCACGCGAGAGGACGTCTGCGCTGTTGTATCGGCAGCCACTGTTGCGCCATGAGGTGCGGAGCAAGTGATTACAGCCGGATGTCGCAAATGGACCAGTGCACGACGCAGTTGCAGCGGGCTCGGCGGTGGATGTGAATTTTTTCCTGCAGGGCTGGCGGGCATGTTCTGAAAACAGGTGCAACACGTCCGTTGTATCTGGCGCCGATACAATTACCCGCCTAGGATACGCGACAGGTTTTCAGGGAGCTTTTGAATGAACAAGACATTGGTTGTAAGTGCACTGAGCGCAGCGCTGTTGCTGGCCGGTTGTCAGTCGGTCAACACCACCAGCGGCGGTGCCGTGGGCGTGGAACGCAAGCAGTACATGTTCAGCATGCTGTCCTCGCAAGAGGTCGACCAGATGTATGCCCAGTCCTATCAGAAGACCGTGGGCGAAGCGTCCAGCAAAGGCGTGCTGGACAAGACCAGCAACGATGCCAAGCGTGTTCAGGCGATTGCCAACCGCTTGATCGCTCAGGCACCGAACTTCCGCCCGGACGCTGCGCAGTGGAAATGGGAAGTCAACCTGATCAAGAGCGACGAGCTCAACGCCAACTGCGGTCCAGGCGGCAAGATCATTTTCTACACCGGGCTGATCGACAGCCTGAAACTCACCGACGATGAAATCGCCGCAGTCATGGGACATGAAATCGCCCACGCCTTGCGCGAGCACGGTCGGGAAGCGATGTCCAAGGCCTATGGCATCGAAATGGCCAAGCAGGGCGCCGGTGCGTTGCTCGGCCTGGGTCAGGACAGCCTGGCGCTGGCCGATACCGTGGCCAACTACGGCATGACCCTGCCCAACAGCCGCGCCAACGAGAACGAAGCCGACCTGATCGGTCTGGAACTCGCCGCGCGTGCCGGGTACAACCCGAACGCCGCCATCACTTTGTGGGACAAGATGAGCAAGGCCTCTGAAGGCGCGCCGCCGGAGTTCATGAGCACTCACCCGTCTTCCAGCAGCCGCACGGCTGCGTTGCAGGCGGCGATTCCGAAGGTCATGCCGCTTTACGAAAAGGCGCCCAAGTCCTGAAGCCATGATCGCTCCCGCACTCAATGCGGGAGCGATCTGCCGGATCAAACCCAGCCGCTGCTCTGCATCGCCTTGTACACCGCGACAATCGCCAGGATCAGGAACGCCGAGGCCGCCAGTCGACGGATCAGGGTCAGTGGCAGTTTCTCTGCCGCAAAATTACCCGCCAGTACCACCGGCACGTTCGCGATCAGCATGCCCGCCGTGGTGCCAATAATCACCAGCCACAGCTCCGGGTATTGCGCGGCCAGCATCACGGTGGCGATCTGAGTCTTGTCGCCGATTTCCGCAAGAAAGAACGCAATCAGCGTGGTCAGGAATGGCCCGAACTTGCGGGCGGTGCTGGCTTCATCGTCATCCATCTTGTCCGGCACCAACGTCCACAGGGCGGTGGCGGCGAAGCTCGCGGCAAGAATCCAGTGCAGGACCGAATCGGAGAAGAAACTGCCGAACCAGGCGCCGACCGCACCGGCTGCCGCGTGGTTGGCCAGGGTCGCAGCGACGATACCGGCGATGATCGGCCAGGGTTTGCGAAAGCGAGCGGCCAGAATCAGCGCGAGCAGTTGCGTCTTGTCGCCGATTTCGGCCAAGGCAACGATTGCGGTGGGAACGAGTAACGAGTCCAGCATCAGGATTTCCTAAGGGGCGGGTCGACACGGCTATGACACGTACAGCCTTCCCGCCCCGGGTAAGGTGTGCGTGTCATAGGTCTTGTCAAACCCTGCGATCCGTCTGCTGCGGACGCTTGGGTCGCATACGCCATGATCTGAGGATCAAGTATGTTGACGTATGCCGGACGAGCATGGCGCTCGTGGGAGACTACTCCCCTAGGACGGAGCGGATTCTGCCTAGGCAGAATCCATTCGGCAAGTGCTAATTTTCAGCCGCGCTTGGCCCGGTAAATCCGGAATCCATTGCCTTCGGCCTTGATCGCACAGACCCCGAGATGCTCTTCGATCAGCGGTTGATATTTCAGGAAACTGTTGGCAACCAAGCGAAGTTCGCCGCCGTTTTTTAGATGTTTGGCCGCTTTTCGCAGCAAGTTTTCGGTAGCGAAATAGTCGGTATGCACACCGACATGGAACGGTGGGTTGCTCAGGATCGCGTTCAAACCCATCGGCGCGGCATCGATGCCGTCACCGGTCAGCACCTCGGCTTCCAGACCGTTGGCCGCCAGGGTCAAACGGCTGCTGGCGGCAGCGAAGGCATCAACGTCGAGCAACGTGACCTGATTGTGCGGGTAACGACGCTTGACCGCCGCACCCAGCACGCCGGCGCCGCAACCAAAGTCCAGCAGATGGCCGCTCGGCAGTTTGTCCAGATGTTCCAGCAGCAGGGCGCTGCCGCGATCCAGTCGGCCGTGGCTGAATACGCCTGGCAGGCTGATGACTTTCAACGGACCTTCGGCCAGCGGCAGTTCGTAGGTCTGCGCCAGGCTTTCCAGCGGTTTGGCTTCGGGAGCGTTGGCCACCGTCACTTGCCACAATTGGCAATGGCGCGCGCTGTCGAGCTTGCGCGGCTTGCCGAACGGGTTGAGCTGTTTGGAGGCGCCTTCGATACCGCTGCGTTTTTCCCCGACCAGATACACCTCGCGCCCGGCCAGGCGTGAAGCCACGGCATTGAGGATGTAATCGGTCAGGTCCTTGGCCTTGGGCAGGAACACCACGGCGTTGGTGAATTCGCGCTCCGGCACGTTCACGCCAAAATGGCTGCGGCCTTCGAAACGCGCATCGAGTGCAGCCTGGTCGCCGGCGTGCCAGCACCAGCCAAACGCCTCGGGCAGGCGCCCCAAAAGATCATCGGCAGGCAAACCGGCCAGCAACACTGAACCCTGGAATAACTCGGCCTGACGAAGCAGTACTTCACTGCGCGGATCCATAACTGCTCCTGTGAAAAAAAGTGCCGCAGTTTATCAACTGACGACCCGCAGCGCCTTACCGCTGTAGAACGCCTGGGTGTTTTCCACCAGTTGGCCGACGATTCGCTGCCGCGCTTCGCGGCTGCCCCAGGCGTTGTGCGGGGTAACGATCAGGCGCGGGATGTCGGCGGCCAGCAGCGGATTGCCTTGGGTCGGCGGCTCGACGCTCAGCACATCGGTGGCCGCGCCGCCCAGATGACCGCTGCGCAGGGCATCGGCCAGGGCCTGTTCGTCGATCAGTCCACCACGGGCGGTGTTGACCACGAAAGCGCCGGGTTTCATCGAAGCGAGTTCGCGGGCGCCGATGAAGTGCCGAGTGTGTTCGTTGAGCGGGCAGTGCAGGGTGAGGGCGTCGATCTGCGGCAGCAATTCTTCCAGCGGCAGACGATCCGGACGGGCCGGTCGCCCCGGAATCTGCCCCAGCAACACGCGCATGCCGAAGGCTTCGGCCAGACGCGCGACCGCGCCGCCGAGTTCGCCGTGACCGAGCAAGCCAAGGGTTTTGCCTTCCAGCTCAACGATCGGGTAATCCAGCAGGCAGAACTGTTTCGCCTGCTGCCAGCGACCTTCACCGACGGCTTTTTGATAATCGGCCAGGCGCGTGGCGAGGTTGAGCAGCAGCATGATCGTGTGCTGCGCCACCGACGGGGTGCCGTAGCCCTGGCAGTTGCACACCGTGATGCCGTGGGCGCGGGCGGCGGCCAGATCGACGTTGTTGGTGCCGGTCGCGGTGATCAGGATCAGTTTCAGTTGTGGGTTGGCGGCCATGGCGGCGGCATCGATCAGCACTTTGTTGCTGATCGCCACGGTTGCACCTTGCAGGCGCTCGGCTACCTGCGCAGGCAACGTCTGGGCGAACAGTTGCAGATCACTGAAGCAATCACGCAAAGGGCTCAAGTCGAGATCGCCAAGATCCAGCGAAGGGTGATCGAGGAATACGGCGCGGTGGGCGTTCGTCATCAACTGTACCTGTCGTGCTTTGAAGGGAAGGCGTAATCTGCCGAGCCTACCAGATGAAACAACTCGTTACGCTTGGCCGAAAGGAGCCCCCATGTACTGGACCGATTTCTTGACCGTTGCCCTGATCCACCTGTTGGCCGTTGCCAGCCCCGGTCCTGATTTCGCCGTGGTGGTGCGCGAAAGCGTGACCCACGGTCGACGCGCCGGGACCTGGACCGCGTTGGGCGTGGGCACGGCGATTTTCCTGCACGTGGGTTATTCGCTGCTGGGGATCGGCCTGATCGTTTCTCAATCGATCGTGCTGTTCAACGCCTTGAAATGGGCAGCCGCCGCGTACCTGCTGTACATCGGCTTCAAGGCCCTGCGCGCGCAACCGGCGAAAACCGTGAGCGATGATCTGCACAAAGAGGCCGGCGAGCGCACCGCCCGTGGCGCCTTCACCTCGGGTTTCGTGACCAACGGCCTGAACCCGAAAGCCACGCTGTTCTTCCTGTCGCTGTTCACCGTGGTGATCAACCCGCACACCCCGCTGACAGTCCAGGCCGGTTACGGCATTTATCTCGCCGTTGCGACCGCCACCTGGTTCTGCCTGGTGGCCATGTTGTTCAGCCAGCAACGCGTGCGCGCCGGTTTCGCCCGCATGGGCCACTGGTTCGACCGCACCATGGGCGCGGTGCTGATCGCCATCGGCGTGAAACTCGCGTTCACCGAGATGCATTGATCCTTCTGCGCTGTCATCTGTTTCGGCAAATGCTGGCGCAAAGCTAGCATTTGTACGGCTCTGCAAATCATTCCTTTGGCTGATTTGGCTGACGTATAACGGTTCTAGAGTACGAAACTCCAAAGCCAACACCGTGCAGTCAGAAAAGGGATTCTTATGTTGCAGACTCGCGTCATTCCGCCCGCCGAAGGGGCGTACCAGTATCCACTGCTGATTAAACGGCTGCTGATGTCCGGTGCCCGTTACGAGAAAACCCGCGAGATCATCTACCGTGACCAGCTGCGCTACAGCTACCCGACCCTGATCGAGCGGGTCGCGCGGCTGGCCAACGTGCTGACGGCGGCCGGGGTCAAGGCTGGTGACACCGTGGCGGTGATGGACTGGGACAGCCATCGCTACCTGGAGTGCATGTTTGCGATTCCGATGATCGGCGCGGTGATCCACACCATCAACGTGCGCCTGTCGCCGGAACAGATCCTCTACACCATGAACCACGCCGAGGACCGCTTCGTGCTGGTCAACAGCGAGTTCGTCGGGTTGTACCAGGCCATTGCGCCACACCTGACCACGGTGGAGAAAACCCTGCTGCTGACCGATCTGCCGGAAAAAACCGCCGATCTGCCGAATCTGGTCGGCGAGTACGAGCAACTGCTGGCGGCCGCGAGTCCGCAGTACGACTTCCAGGATTTTGACGAAAACTCGGTCGCCACCACGTTCTACACCACGGGCACCACCGGCAATCCGAAGGGCGTGTATTTCACCCATCGGCAACTGGTGCTGCACACCATGGGTGTGTCGACCATCATGGGCGCCATCGACAGCGTGCGGCTGCTGGGCACCAACGACGTGTACATGCCGATCACCCCGATGTTCCACGTGCATGCCTGGGGTCTGCCGTATGTGGCGACCATGCTCGGGCTCAAGCAGGTTTATCCGGGGCGTTATGACCCGGAATTCCTGGTCGAGTTGTGGCGCAAGGAAAAGGTCACGTTCTCCCACTGTGTGCCGACCATCCTGCAGATGGTGCTCAATGCCAAGGGCGCGCAGGGCACCGATTTCGGCGGCTGGAAAATCGTCATCGGCGGCAGTGCGCTGAACCGCACGCTGTATGAAACGGCCAAGAGCAAAGGCATTCAGCTGACGGCTGCTTACGGCATGTCGGAAACCGGGCCACTGGTTTCGTGCGCGCATCTGAATGATGAGTTGATGGCGGGCACCGAAGACGAGCGCACCACCTATCGGATCAAGGCCGGCGTGCCGGGGCCATTGGTCGAAGCGGCGATCGTCGATACCGAAGGCAATTTTCTCCCGGCCGACGGCGAGACCCAGGGCGAACTGGTGCTGCGCGCACCGTGGCTGACCGAAGGCTATTTCAACGAACCGCAGAAGGGCGCCGAGCTGTGGGCCGGCGGCTGGCTGCACACCGGCGACGTGGCGACGCTCGACGCCATGGGTGTGATCGACATCCGCGACCGGATCAAGGACGTGATCAAGACCGGCGGCGAATGGATCTCCTCGCTGGACCTCGAAGACCTGATCAGTCGTCACATCGCGGTACGTGAAGTAGCAGTGGTGGGGATCGCCGATCCGCAGTGGGGCGAGCGTCCGTTTGCCTTGCTGGTGGTCCGCGAAGGGCATGCCATCGGGGCACGCGAGCTCAAGGAGCACCTCAAGCCGTTCGTTGAACTGGGGCACTTGAGCAAGTGGGCGATACCAAGCCAGATCGCGCTTGTTACTGAAATTCCCAAGACCAGTGTCGGCAAACTCGACAAGAAGCGCATCCGCCTCGACATCACTGAATGGCAGGCCAACAACAGCACCTTCCTCTCGACGCTTTGAGCGTCCGCTGGCGCGCCGAAAACGGCGCGCCAGACCCACCAAGCAAGCGCTTGGCTTGTGAAATTCGAATTTTCAGCCATCCTTGCCGTGCCGACATGTGTCGGACTGGCGAAAGGACTGTTCCAGAGTGGCCGGCAGCTGCAAATCACACTTTAGAGGGATCAAGCAGTACCACCTGCTGGCTATAGTCCGCTCAAGGATTTTTAAGAACGGGGCACACGCACAAACGGGGCGATGCAACATTGAAGCGATTTCGGGAGGCCGCTGGCACCCGGTCCTTCAGGCGTTTTTAAAAGTACTCACTGCCATAACAATAATGCACATGGAGTAGCGTCGATGACCTCAGTAAACCAGTTCTGGCGCCGGGCAAAGCTGCCTCTGGCCGTCAGTCTTGCTTCTTCGCTCGCCGGGCCCGCATTCGGCGTCAGTTTCAACGTCGGTGAAATCGAAGGCCAGTTCGACTCCTCCCTGTCGATCGGTGCCAGCTGGTCCACCCAGAGCCCGAACAAGAACCTCATCGGCGTCAACAACGGCGGTCACGGTCTGTCCCAGACTTCCGACGACGGCCATGCCAACTTCAAGAGCGGCGAAACCTTCTCGAAGATCTTCAAGGGCATTCATGACCTCGAACTGAAATACGGCGACACCGGCGTGTTCGTCCGTGGCAAGTACTGGTATGACTTCGAACTGAAAGACGAGAGCCGCGAGTTCAAGGACATCAGCGACAGCAACCGCAAGGAAGGCGCCAAGTCCGCCGGCGGTCAGATCCTCGACGCCTTCGTCTACCACAACTACGCGATCGCCGATCAGCCGGGCTCCGTGCGTCTGGGCAAACAGGTGGTGAGCTGGGGTGAAAGTACCTTCATCGGCGGCGGCATCAACTCGATCAACCCGATCGACGTTTCCGCTTTCCGTCGTCCGGGCGCCGAGATCAAGGAAGGCCTGATCCCGGTCAACATGTTCTACGTGTCCCAGAGCCTGACCGACAACCTGTCGGCCGAAGCCTTCTATCAGCTGGAGTGGGACCAGACCGTCGTCGACAACTGCGGCACGTTCTTCTCCCAGCCGGACATCATTGCCGACGGTTGCACCGACAACCTGCGCGTACTGAACAAGCGCTCGCAGATCCCGGCCATTGCCCTGGGGCCATTGGCGGCCAACGGCGTCAACGTCAATGAAGAAGGTGTGCTGGTGCCGCGCGGCGCCGATCGCGATGCGCGGGACAGCGGCCAGTGGGGCGCGTCCCTCAAGTACATGTTCGAACCGCTGGACACCGAATTCGGTGCCTACTTCATGAATTACCACAGTCGTGCGCCGATCTTCAGTGCCACCGGCGCGCCGCAATCGGTCTACAACGGCGTAGCTGCATTGCCAGGTCCGTTTCAGGCACTCGGGCCTCTGTTGGTTGCCGGCAATTCGAAGTACTTCGTCGAATACCCTGAAGACATCCGCCTCTACGGTCTGAGCTTCTCCACCACCTTGCCTACCGGTACGGCGTGGAGCGGTGAGATCAGCTATCGCCCGAATGCACCGGTGCAACTGAACTCCACCGACATCCTGTTCGCCGGTGTGCGTCCACTGGGTGGCCCTTACGCCAACGCATCGCTGCTCAATGGCGTGCCGGGTCAGGATCTGCATGGCTACGAGCGCAAGGAAATCACTCAACTGCAAACCACCTTCACGCACTTCTTCGATCAGGTCATGGGCGCCAGCCGTCTGACCCTGGTGGGTGAAGTGGGCATGACTTACGTGGGCGGTCTGGAAAGCCGATCCGACAAGCGCTATGGCCGCGATCCGGTCTATGGCCCGGGCGAGCTGCCAGCCACCGGTACCACCAACACCTGCGTCAACATCCTCAACAACGGCACCATCAACGGCGCAGGACCAGGTTCGCCGCAGAACAACCGCAGCCGCAATTGCGACAACGACGGTTTCACCACGTCGATGTCCTGGGGCTACCGCGGCCGTGCAATCTGGGAATACAACGATGTCTTCGCCGGCGTGAACCTCAAGCCGAACGTGGCCTGGTCCCACGACGTCAGCGGCTACTCGCCGGGCCCTGGCGGCAACTTCGAGGAAGGTCGCAAGGCCGTCAGCCTGGGCGTCGATGCCGAGTACCAGAACACCTACACCGCGAGCCTGGCTTACACCAACTTCTTCGACGGCAAGTACACCACCGTGGATGACCGCGATTTTGTGGCGCTCAGCCTCGGCGTGAACTTCTAAGCACTGCATTTCAGGACGAACGAATTTATGAAAATAACAAAGAGTCTGTTCCACGCCGGTGTTCTGGGCCTGTCGCTGCTGGCGACCGGTGTCATGGCGGCGGTGCCTGCCGCCGAAGCGGACAAGCTGGGCAAGAGCCTGACCCCGATGGGCGCCGAAATGGCCGGCAACGCCGACGGCTCGATCCCGGCCTGGAAACCGATGTCGAAAAATGCCGGCACCGTTGACAGCAAAGGTTTCCTGTCCGATCCGTACGCCAGTGAGAAACCGCTGTTCACCATCACCAAGCAGAACGTCGATCAGTACAAGGCCAAGCTCGCGCCGGGCCAGTACGCGATGTTCCAGCGCTATCCTGACACCTTCAAGATGCCGGTCTATCCGTCCCATCGCGGTGCCACCGTGCCGGATGCGGTGTTCGCAGCCATCAAGAAGAACGCCACCACCACGACCCTGGTGTCGGGCGGCAACGGCCTGGAAAACTTCGATACCGCCGTGCCATTCCCGATTCCGAAAACCGGTGTGGAAGTGATCTGGAACCATATCACCCGCTATCGCGGCGGCAGCGTGACCCGTCTGGTGACCCAGGCCACGCCGCAACCGAACGGCTCGTTCAGCCTGGTGTACTTCCAGGACCAGTTCGTGTTCCGCGACAAGATGAAGGACTACGATCCGGCGAACCCTGGCAATATCCTGTTCTACTTCAAGCAGAAAGTGACCGCGCCGGCACGTCTGGCTGGTGGCGTGCTGCTGGTACACGAAACTCTCGACCAGGTGAAGGAGCCGCGTTCGGCGTGGGTCTACAACGCCGGTCAGCGTCGTGTACGTCGCGCTCCGCAAGTGTCCTACGACGGACCGGGTACAGCGGCGGATGGCCTGCGTACTTCCGATAACCTGGACATGTTCAACGGTGCGCCGGACCGTTACGACTGGAAACTGGTCGGCAAACAAGAGATGTACATCGCCTCCGACAGTTACAAGCTCGACGATCCGAAGCTCAAGTACTCCGACATCATCAAGGCCGGGCACATCAACCAGGATCTGGCGCGCTATGAACTGCGTCGTGTATGGCACGTGACCGCGACCCTGAAGGAAGGTCAGCGCCACATCTACGCCAAGCGTGACTTCTTCATCGACGAAGACACCTGGCAAGCGGCGGTGATCGATCACTACGACGGTCGCAATCAACTGTGGCGCGTGGCGGAAGCCCACTCCCAGGACTACTACAACGTGCAGGTGCCTTGGTACACCCTGGAAACCCTCTACGACCTGCAATCCGGTCGTTACCTGGCACTGGGCATGAAGAACGAAGAGAAGTCGGCGTATGACTTCGGCTTCACTGCCACCACCAGCGACTTCACCCCGGCCGCCCTGCGTCAGGATGGTGTTCGCTAAGCTCCTGTAAATCGAGGCCGCATCCTCGTGAAAACGCCCCGACAGGTTCGGGGCGTTTTTTTTGCTTGCAGTTTTTCCGTAGGCTTTTTGTAGCCATTTGTAGCAACGACCTTCATAACCGCTCCGTTTAAGGCTAGTCTGCGGGCATCTGCTACGCCGCCAACAGCCATACGAACAAGAGCCGGCCATGACTGATCTGTCCCCACTTCCGGGTCTCGCAAGCGTTGCCGTCGCGGCACTGGACGGACGTTTTTTCCGTCCTCCGCTGCCTGATGGGTACGTATTGCGACCACGACTTTGCGAGCGCCTGCAAGCCGGGCTCGGTGGACGTCTGTTGCTGGTCAGCGCCCCGGCCGGGTTTGGCAAAAGCTCGCTGGCCGTGGAGTTCTGTCAAAGCCTGCCGGGTCATTGGCAAAGCCTGTGGCTGGGACTTAGCGCTCGCGACAGTGATCCGGGACGCTTCCTCGAGCGCTTGCTCGAGGGCCTGCAGGACTACTTTCCCGAACTCGGCAGCCGCGCACTCGGTTTGTTGAAAATGCGCCAGCGTCATCAGCCGTTCGCCTTCGAAGAATGGCTCGACGGCTTGCTCGATGAGCTGGCACTGCACCTGCTACCGACCTCGCCGCTACTGCTGGTACTAGACGATTACCACCTCGCCCAAGGGCCGGTGCTCGATCGTTGCCTGCAATTTTTCCTCAACCATTTGCCCGATGGTCTGCTGGTCATGGTCACTAGTCGGCAGCGCCCGGACTGGCATCTGGCGCGCTTGCGTCTGTCGCGGCAGTTGCTGGAGTTGCATGAGCAGGATCTGCGCCTGACCCATGACGAAGCCCTCACGTTACTCGATCGCCACAGCAGCTCTTTGCGCGGTGAAGCGCTGGAAAGCCTGATCCAGCGCAGTGAAGGCTGGGTGGCGGGGTTGCGATTCTGGTTGCTGGCGATTTCTGAAGCAGGTACCGAATCGGCGTTGCCGCAGGCTTTGAACGGCGGGGAAGGGCTGATCCGTGAATACCTGCTGGAGGAAGTCATCGACTGCCTGCCCGCCGAGGTGCAGGCGTTCCTTTATGACACCGCACCGCAGGAGCGCTTTTGCAGCGAGCTTTGCGATGCTGTGCGCGAAGCCCACGACAGTGCCGAAATCCTGCGTTTCCTGCTGGCGCATCAGGTGTTCCTGGTGCCGCTGGACGAGCACGGTCACTGGTATCGCTATCACCATCTGTTTTCCGATCTGTTGCGCAGTCGGCCGATCACCCGGGCGATAGTCCCGGCCGCCACGCTGCACTTGCGCGCCTGCCGCTGGTTCAATGCCCAGGGCCTGCTGGATGAAGCGGTGGAGCAGGCCCTGCGCGCAGGACATCTGGATGTCGCAGCCAATCTGGTACAGAACCTGTCCGAGGAACAGTTGCTGGCCGAACAGAACGTCGGCATGCTGCTGCGCTGGAAAATGGACTTGCCCGACAGCCTGTTGATCAGCACGCCACGGTTGATCGTTTTGTACAGCTGGGCGTTGGGATTGGCGTGCCAGCTCGATGCTGCCGAAGAACTCGCCAGTCATCTGAGCCGGTTTCTGCCGGCACCCTCGGCCACTGCGCAGAAATCCATGCTGGCCCAATGGCTGGCGCTCAAGGGCATCATCGCCCGTGGACGGGGCCATCGCGAGCAGACCATCGAGTATTGCAGCGAGGCACTGGAAAGCCTGCCGGCCAAGCGTTACGGCCAGCGCCTTATGTGCCTCTCAACCTTATCCAATCTGGCGATTGCCGACGGCGATCTATGGCGTGCACGGGGCCTGAACCGCGAGTCGCTTGAACTGGCGCAGCGCGTCGGCAATCCCTTGTTCGAGGCGTTGGCGCATTACGATCGTGCCCGGGTCCTGCAGGCGCGCGGCGAAATCCTGCGCGCGCTCGATGAAGTGCACCAGGGGCTGGAGCGCTTGCGCGGATTGTCCGCACAGCGTTTGTACGCCGTGCGTGCGCGCCTGACGCTGTATGAGGGGTTTCTGCTGGCCATGCGGTTGCAGCCGCAGGCGGCAAGGGCGCGATTGCAGGCAGGCCTGACGGAAGCGCGGGCCTGCCGTGACATCAGTGTGTTGATCGGCCACTGTGTGATTGCACGACTCGACGGCAGCAGCGGCGATTTCGCCAAGGCCTTCGCCGAGCTGGCCGAGGCCGAACGTCTGATGCACATCTGGGACGTTCCGCCGATCTATTATCTGGCGATGATCACTCTGGTCAAATGTGAGCTGTGGCTGGCCCAAGGGCGCATCGATCTGGCTGAAGCCTGGCTGGCTCGACTGGGCCAGACCTACACCGGTGAACGCGCGGCGGCGCCACCGGAGTTTCATCCGCAGTTGCCGTTGCATGTCGAATTGCAGCAGGCGTTGCTTGACATGATTCAGGGGCAACCGATGCTCGCCGAAGGCCGATTGAACGCATTGCTGGAGAACGGTCAGCAAACCGGGCGGCAGTTGTTGAGTGTGATGGCGTTGACACAGAAGGTGGCGTTGCTGCTGGTGAGCGGTCGAGAAGCCGAGGCCCGCAAAGCATTGGCCCAGGCCATCGATGCTGCCAGTGGCGGGGTGTTGCAGCCATTCGATGTGCTGATCAAGGATCACGCTGACTGGTTGCGAGCGCAATTGTCGCTGACCACTGTGAATCCTGTCGGTCAGCAGTTGCTCGAGCATTTTCCGACTCCAGCGTCGCGCATGGCACAGGACACTTCTATCACCGAACAATTGAGTAGCCGGGAGCTGGCAGTCCTGCGGCTGATTGCCCAGGGCTGCTCGAATCAGGAAATCAGCGAGCAGTTGTTCATCTCGCTGCATACCGTGAAAACCCATGCCAGTCATATCAATAGCAAGCTGGGCGTGGAGCGGCGGACACAGGCGGTGGCGCGAGCCAAGGAACTCGGGGTTTTGAACTAGACATTCGGCGTTATTGACGTAAACAGAAACGCCCCGAATCATCGGGGCGTTTCTGTTTGGCTCCCGACCTGTGAAAACAGGTTGGGTGTCGGGTTGTATCAGGCCACCAGATCGTTGGCACTGAAGCTGTTCACACCCACCAGCTGGATTTCGAAGTCCGCACCGGTGTTACCGCTCACGTTGCCTGAGAGCACGTGATCGATGAACCGCAGTTGGCCCGCGCCAGTGAAGTCGCCCGCACCGATGAAGGTGAAGCCGTTGAAACCGGCGGTCAGCAGGTTGGCATCAAACTTCGTCAGATCGATTTTGTCCCCCTGTGCGCTGTTGAAGTCAGTGATGACATCGCGCAGATTGCCCACTCCACTCTCGTTCCAGTCATTGAACGTGAACACGTCTGCACCGCTGCCACCGGTCAAGGTGTCAGTGCCCAGCCCGCCGATAAGTGTGTCGTTGCCGGCCCCCCCATTGAGCAGGTTGTTGCCGGCATTGCCGGTCAGTACGTTGTTCAGACCATTGCCAGTGCCGTTGAGGTTGGCAGTGCCGGTGAGTACCAGATTTTCCAGGTTGTCGCCCAGGGTCCAGTTCACCGAAGAACGCACGGTGTCGATTTCGCTGGCCAGGGTGCTGGTCTCGATGATGGTGTCACCGGCGTTGTCGACGATGTAGGTGTCATTGCCCAGGCCGCCGATCATGGTGTCGGCACCGGCCTTGCCATCAAGGATGTTGTTGCCGTCGTTACCGGTCATGCGGTTGCCCGAACTGTTGCCGGTGCCGTTGAGATCGGCAGTGCCGGTCAGGAACAGGTTCTCGACGTTGGCGGTGAGGGTGTAGTCGATGGAGGCGAAGACCCGGTCGTAGGCGGTCGGCGAGGCATCGGTCTCGATCACCACGTCGCCGACGTTGTCGACGTAGTAGGTATCGACACCGTCGCCGCCGATCATGGTGTCTGCGCCCAGACCGCCGTTGAGGGTGTTGGCGCCGCTGTTGCCGGTCAGGGTGTTGTTCAGGCTGTTGCCGAACAGGTCGATAGCGGCGGAACCGGTCAATTGGCCGTCCTCGACATTGGTCGAGAGGGTATAGCTGACAGAGGTGCGGATCAGGTCACGGCCCTGGTTGGCGAGTTCGAGCACAGTGTCATTGGCGTTGTCGATCACATAGATGTCGTCGCCGAGGCCACCGGTCAGGGAGTCTGCGCCCTGGCCACCGTCGAGGATGTTGTTGCCATCGTTGCCGGTCAGGGTGTTGTTCAGACCGTTGCCAGTGCCGTTGAGGTTGGCCGTGCCGGTGAGTACCAGATTTTCCAGGTTGGC
>NZ_NEKA01000017.1:0-51469 GCF_002113205.1 Pseudomonas sp. B16(2017) | reverse complement strand
GCGCCCAGGGTCCAGTTCACCGAAGAACGCACGGTGTCGATTTCGCTGGCCAGGGTGCTGGTTTCGATGATGGTGTCACTGGCGTTGTCGACGATGTAGGTGTCGTTGCCCAGGCCGCCGATCATGGTGTCGGCACCGAGGCCACCGTCGAGGATGTTGTTGCCATCGTTGCCGGTGATGCGGTTGCCCGAACTGTTGCCGGTGCCGTTGAGATCGGCAGTGCCGGTCAGGAACAGGTTCTCGACGTTGGCGGTGAGGGTGTAGTCGATGGAGGCGAAGACCCGGTCGTAGGCGGTCAGCGAGGCATCGGTCTCGATCACCACGTCGCCGACGTTGTCGACGTAGTAGGTATCGACACCGTCGCCGCCGATCATGGTGTCTGCGCCCAGACCGCCGTTGAGGGTGTTGGCGCCGCTGTTGCCGGTCAGGGTGTTGTTCAGGCTGTTACCGAACAGGTCGATAGCGGCGGAACCGGTCAATTGGCCGTCCTCGACATTGGTCGAGAGGGTATAGCTGACAGAGGTGCGGATCAGGTCACGGCCTTGGTTGGCGAGTTCGAGCACAGTGTCATTGGCGTTGTCGATCACATAGATGTCGTCGCCGAGGCCACCGGTCAGGGAGTCTGCCCCCTGGCCGCCGTCGAGGATGTTGTTGCCATCGTTGCCGGTCAGGGTGTTGTTCAGTGCGTTGCCAGTGCCGTTGAGGTTGGCCGTGCTGGTGAGTACCAGATTTTCCAGGTTGTCGCCCAGGGTCCAGTTCACCGAAGAACGCACGGTGTCGATTTCGCTGGCCAGAGTGCTGGTTTCGATGATGGTGTCACTGGCGTTGTCGACGATGTAGGTGTCGTTGCCCAGGCCGCCGATCATGGTGTCGGCACCGAGGCCACCGTCGAGGATGTTGTTGCCATCGTTGCCGGTGATGCGGTTGCCCGAACTGTTGCCGGTGCCGTTGAGATCGGCAGTGCCGGTCAGGAACAGGTTCTCGACGTTGGCGGTGAGGGTGTAGTCGATGGAGGCGAAGACCCGGTCGTAGGCGGTCGGCGAGGCATCGGTCTCGATCACCACGTCGCCGACGTTGTCGACGTAGTAGGTATCGACACCGTCGCCGCCGATCATGGTGTCTGCGCCCAGACCGCCGTTGAGTGTGTTGGCGCCGCTGTTGCCGGTGAGGACGTTGTTCAGGCTGTTGCCGAACAGGTCGATAGCGGCGGAACCGGTCAATTGGCCGTCCTCGACATTGGTCGAGAGGGTATAGCTGACAGAGGTCTTGATCAGGTCATGACCTTCGCCGGTCAATTCGATAACGGAATCGTTGGCGTTATCGACGATGAACGTATCATCGCCCACACCGCCACTCATGGCGTCGGCACCTGCACCTCCGTCCAACTGGTCGTTGCCGGTGCCGCCTTGCAGGATGTTGTTGGCTGCGTTGCCGACCAGGATGTTGTTGCTGTCGTTACCAATCAAGGTGAACGCACCTGCACCACTGACCATGACGTTTTCGACGTTCAACAGGTTGGTCTGGGTGAGGTCTACAACATAGGTCTGGGCATTGGCGTTGTAGACAATGTTGAGAGTGTCCAGGCCCTCGTTGGCGTTTTCTTGCAGCAACGCCAGCTCCCCGGCTTGATCGAGACTGTATAGGTCGTCACCCGCACCGCCAATCATGGTATCCAGGCCACCGCCACCGCCCAGCAGATTGTTCCCGGCATTGCCGATCAGAACGTTGTTCAGATTGTTGCCAATCGCATTGATGTTGTCCGAGCCCGTCAGGGTCAGGTTTTCAATATTGGCGCCGAGAGTGAAGCTGACGGACGAAAGGACGGTGTCGATCTCATTCGGCAGTTCGCTGTTCTCAATGACCGCATCGGAAGCGTTGTCGACGATATAAGTGTCGTTGCCCGTGCCACCGATCATGGTGTCGGCACCAAGGCCACCATCGAGGATATTGTTGCCGTTGTTGCCTGTGAGCGTGTTACTCAGGGCATTGCCGGTGGCGGTCAGGTCGTTCCAACCGATGAGGGTAAGGTCTTCCAGATTACTGCCCAGAGTGTAGCTGATTGACGAAATGACTGTGTCGATGCCAGATCCCACAGTTGCCTGTTCGACAATGACGTCACCTGCATTGTCTACATAGTAGGTATCGTTGCCATCACCGCCGGCCATGGCATCGGCGCCGGCCATGCCATTGAGCGTGTTGTTTAGCGCGTTTCCGATCAGGGTGTCATTGAACTGAGACCCCGTGGCGTTTTCGATCTTCGCCCCATAAGCAATCGCCAGCCCGTCATTGATGGCGGTATTGTTGTTGAGGTCAACGAACGCCTTGCCAATCTGACTGTAGCTGCCTTCATTCAGGTTGATGATGACCGAACCAAGCTGGTTGCTACCATCAATCGTGTCATTGCCACCCGCATCCCAGATTGTTTCAAAAATCGACTGGTTGGCATCCCACTTGTAAACGTTGTCGCCGGTCTGCCACAGCATGTTGGCGCCATACAGGCTCTGCATCGTGATGATGTCCAGAACCATCGGCGTCGTTGGCTGATAGGAGTAGTTACTGTTGTAACTCATCACTGTGAAGTGGACGTCGTCGAGTGACGGATCAAGCAATAGCTTGTTGGTGTTGCTCGCATCGAAAGGATGTTTGAGACCCAGCGCATGGCCGATTTCATGGACGAATGTCAGGTAGTCGTAGCTACCTTTGCCCGGATTGGGATCATTGGTCTGAGGCCCGATCCAGACGTCTCCCGCAGTCGGTGTATCGGCAGGGAAATAAGCCCAGGCTGCCGTTTTGTCATCCATCAATCGGTATGCGCCAAAGCGCAGGTCGCCGACGTTGAACAAGGTATCGGTGGTCAATGTGAAATTCAGGTTCGCGACGGCGCTCCATGCATTGAGCGCGCTGGTCACCGCGGTCTTTTGACCGGCCGTCAACTCATACAGGGCGTTGTATTCATTGTCAGGGCTGTAGTTGGTGATGAAGTACGAGGTCACCGGAGCCATGAAGCTGTAACTGAGGTTGGTCGGCCCGTTGGGCGTCCAGTTGGAACCCAGCCAGAAGGTGCCGGAGATCAGACTGTCGACAATGGCATTGCCAGTCAGGGTGGCGGTGAAGGTAGGGGAATACGTCTTGGGCGTCGGCATGGGATTTCCTGAATGCGCTGCGGCCCTTCCTGAATGCGACCGCTACAAAAAAAAGCGATTTTGCACCAGATTTTGTACATTTGACATCATTGAGCCATCATTTTCCGATTGGTGGCGTCAAATTACTGACCCGGCGATCTATATCGGCTTGTGGGATAGAATCATTAGCGAACGCGTATTGCCGTCTGTCGAGGATTCAATGTCTGCCCCAAATCCTGCGCTTCTGCGCGAAACCTTCCCCGTCGGCCCCCTTCAGTGCAATTGCACGATCATCGGCGACCCGCTCACCAAAAAGGCCATCGTCGTTGACCCGGGCGGCAACCCTGACCTGATCATGGCCCGCCTCGATGCGTTGGGCCTGAAAGTGGTCAGCATCATTCACACGCACGCACACCTCGATCACTTCCTGGCGTCCGGGCAAATGAAAGAAAAGACCGGCGCCACCTTGCATCTGCACAAGGAAGATCAGTTCCTGTGGGACAACCTCGAGATGCAATGCCAGATGTTCGGCGTGCCTTACACCCCAGTGCCGTCGCCGGATCGCTGGCTGAGCGACGACGAAGAACTGGCCTGCGGCTGTGGCGTGGCGCTGCACACGCCGGGACATACGCCAGGTTCCATGAGCTTCTGGTTTTCCGAGGCTAAGCTGTTGATAGCAGGCGACACGCTGTTTCGTCGCGGAGTAGGGCGCACGGATTTGTGGGGCGGCGATCAGGCGACCATCGTGCGATCGATCAAGCAGCGGCTGTACACCCTGGATGAAGACGCGACTGTTGTGGCCGGGCATGGTCCGGATACGCGTCTGGGGGATGAAATGCGCGAGAACCCGTTTGTGCGTGCCTAAACATTTTGTCACGGGTGCCCAGTGGAATTTTTGTGCATTGTCATGATCCAACGCCCGCACGGGCCAGTTGCCAATGGCCGCTGCACCACAGAATGCAAAATGTAGGAGCACTCCATGTTCACCACGCGTCGTTTGATTATTGTCGCTACTGCCGTGGCCGTCTTGTCCGGCTGCGCCTCGCCCAACCCGTATGACAATCAGGGTCAGGCCGACGGTGGCTCCCAGGGCATGAGCAAAACCGCCAAATACGGTGGCCTCGGTGCTTTGGCCGGCGCGCTGGCCGGTGCCGCCATCGACCACAACAACCGCGGCAAGGGTGCGCTGATCGGCGCAGCCGTCGTCGGTGCCTCGGCCGCTGGTTACGGCTACTACGCCGACCAGCAGGAGAAAAAACTGCGCGCCAGCATGGCCAATACCGGGGTTGAAGTGCAGCGTCAGGGCGATCAGATCAAGCTGATCATGCCGGGCAACATCACCTTCGCCACCGATTCGGCGAAC
Organism: Pseudomonas sp. B16(2017); assembly: GCF_002113205.1. NCBI lineage: Bacteria > Pseudomonadati > Pseudomonadota > Gammaproteobacteria > Pseudomonadales > Pseudomonadaceae > Pseudomonas > Pseudomonas sp. B16(2017). The sequence continues at coordinate 46,984 of NZ_NEKA01000017.1, read as the reverse complement.
ATCGCTTCCAGCTTCTATCAACCGCTGAACAACCTGGCCAACTCCCTGAAGGAGTTCAACCAGAACCAGATCGAAATCGTCGGCTACACCGACAGCACCGGCAGCCGTCAGCACAACATGGACCTGTCCCAGCGTCGTGCGCAGAGCGTGGCCACCTACCTGACTTCGCAAGGCGTCAGCGGTGCCAACCTGAGTGCCCGCGGTGCCGGTCCGGATAATCCGATCGCCAGCAACGGTGACGTCAACGGCCGGGCGCAGAACCGCCGCGTCGAAGTCAACCTCAAGGCGATCCCGGGCCAGCAGTACGGTGGTCAGCAACAACCGGGCACGGTTCAGCAATACCCGTAACCGTCAGCTACAAAAAAGCCCCCGGACAAGTGATTGTCCGGGGGCTTTTTGTTGGCGCGAAGGTTGATTACTTCTTCAGGCCGTAATGCTCATCAAGCATGCCCGGCGAGTTCGGGGTCTTCGGCGCGTAGTCACGCGGCGGTTCCTGATCCCGTGGTGGCGTCAGGCGTTCCCGTGGGGCCTGTGCTGCTTCGGAGTGCAGCGAGGCCAGCAGGCGTTGACGAGTCTGTTCGTCCAGCGCCAGACGGTTGGCACCCTCGGCGAGGTGATCCTGCACTTCCTGATAGCTCTGGGTCAGTTTCTTGACCAGATTGGCGGTGCTGTTGAAGTGGGTCACCACTTCGTTCTGATAACTGTCGAAACGTTCCTGAATATCGTCCAGTTGACGCTGCGTGCGGCTGGGCGCGGCGTTCGGCGCAACGCGAGCGATCAGGAAACCAATGGCGACACCCACAACCAGGGCAAGAGTCGGTAACAACCAAACTAAGAGCGAGTGTTCCACGAGTCCTTCCTCTATAAACGGCTTTGCTTTACGTTAACGGCTCGAACCTGCGCTGTATACCGCGATTCACTCGCAATAGACTGGCACAGACAATTTGCTAGACGAGTCGACCCGATTCGAGGTCACGGAGTTCCTTCCTTGCTGATGCGTGAAACCCCTGTAGTGATTGATGGCCCGGTAGGGCAACTTGAGTCTTTGTATCTGGACAACGAGCAGCCGCGCGGCATCGCGTTGATCTGCCATCCTAACCCGGTGCAGGGCGGCACCATGCTCAACAAGGTCGTCTCGACCCTGCAGCGCACCGCGCGCGACGCCGGTCTGATCACCTTGCGCTTCAACTATCGCGGCGTCGGTGCCAGCGAAGGCTCCCATGACATGGGCACCGGTGAAGTCGATGACGCCCAGGCCGCTGCCGCATGGCTGCTGGAAAAACACCCGGATCTGCCGCTGACCCTGTTCGGTTTCTCCTTCGGCGGATTTGTTGCCGCAAGTCTCGGCGGCCGTCTCGAAGCCCAAGGCGTCACGCTCAAGCACCTGTTCATGGTTGCGCCGGCGGTGATGCGTCTGGGCGAGCAGGATCAACTGCCGCAGCAGGGCGAGCTGACCGTGATCCAGCCGGAAACCGACGAAGTGATCGATCCGCAGCTGGTCTACGACTGGTCTGACAAACTCCAGCGCCCCCATGAGCTGCTGAAAGTGGCAGAATGCGGACACTTTTTTCATGGCAAGCTGACCGATCTCAAGGATCTGATCCTGCCGCGTCTCTCGAATTGATTGCAGTCTGACAAGCGATTACCCATGACGAACCGTACCCGCATCCTCACCGGCATCACCACCACCGGCACCCCGCACCTGGGCAACTACGCCGGCGCCATCCGCCCGGCGATTCTCGCCAGCCGCGAAAGCCATGCCGATTCGTTCTACTTCCTGGCCGACTATCACGCCCTGATCAAGTGCGATGACCCGCTGCGCATCCAGCGCTCGCGTCTGGAAATCGCCGCGACCTGGCTGGCCGGTGGCCTGGATGTGGATCGCGTGACCTTCTATCGTCAGTCCGACATCCCGGAAATCCCCGAGCTGACCTGGCTGCTGACCTGCGTCGCCGCCAAGGGCCTGCTCAACCGCGCCCATGCTTACAAGGCTTCGGTGGACAAGAACGTCGAGACCGGCGAAGACCCGGATGCCGGCATCACCATGGGCTTGTACAGCTATCCGGTGCTGATGGCGGCGGACATTCTGATGTTCAACGCGCACAAGGTGCCGGTCGGTCGCGATCAGATCCAGCACGTGGAAATGGCCCGCGACATCGGTCAGCGCTTCAACCACCTGTTTGGCCAGGGCAAGGAATTCTTCACCATGCCTGAAGCGCTGATCGAGGAAAGCGTGGCCACGTTGCCGGGCCTGGACGGTCGCAAGATGTCCAAGAGCTACGACAACACCATCCCGCTGTTCTCCAGCGCCAAGGAAATGAAGGACGCGATCTCGCGCATCGTTACCGACTCCCGCGCGCCGGGCGAAGCCAAGGATCCGGACAACTCGCACCTTTTCACCCTGTTCCAGGCGTTCTCCACGCCGGCGCAGGCCGACGAGTTCCGCAGCGAACTGCTGGGCGGTCTGGGTTGGGGCGAGGCGAAGAACCGTCTGTTCCAGCTGCTGGACAACGAGTTGGGCGAGTCCCGCGAGCGTTATCACCAGTTGATCGAGCGTCCGGCAGATCTGGAGGACATCCTGCAACACGGCGCCCAGAAGGCCCGTGCGGTGGCGACGCCGTTCCTCAACGAGCTGCGCGAAGCGGTCGGCCTGCGTTCCTTCGTCAATCAGGTTCAGGTGGCCGCAACCACCAAGAAGAAAGCTGCGAAAGCCGCACGTTTCGTCAGCTTCCGTGAAGACGACAGCAGCTTCCGTTTCCGTCTGCTGGCGGCTGACGGCGAGCAACTGCTGCTGTCGCGCAACTTCGCCGACGGTAAAACCGCCGGTCAGGTGACCAAGCAGCTGCAATCGGGTCAGGCGCTGGATGTACGTAGCGAAGGCCTGGGCTTCAGTGTCTGGCTGGAAGGCGAGTGCGTCGGCGACAGCCCGGCGTTCGCCGACGTGGCTGCGCGGGATGCAGCTGTCGAGGCCTTGCGGATCGCTCTGACACCGGTTCAGGAATAATCAACGGCTCGGCCCGACCAAGGGCCGATTGCCATTCCCACGGGCCATCGCTACAGTGACGGCCCGTTTTTGTTGCCTTGCTAACGAATTATGACGCCCCTAGAACGATATCAAGCTGATCTGAAACGCCCGGACTTCTTCCATGATGCCGCGCAGGAAACTGCCGTTCGTCATCTGCAACGCCTGTACGACGATCTGATCGCGGCTGAGCAGAACAAGCCGGGTTTGCTGGGCAAGCTGTTTGGCAAAAAGGATCAGACGCCGGTCAAGGGTCTGTATTTCTGGGGCGGTGTGGGTCGCGGCAAGACTTACCTGGTGGACACCTTCTTCGAGGCGCTGCCATTCAAGGAAAAGACCCGTACCCACTTCCACCGCTTCATGAAGCGTGTGCACGAAGAGATGAAAACCCTCGGCGGCGAGAAAAACCCGCTGACCATCATCGCCAAGCGCTTCGCGACTGAATCGCGGGTCATCTGCTTCGATGAATTCTTCGTCTCCGACATCACCGACGCCATGATCCTCGGCACGCTGATGGAAGAGCTGTTCAAGAACGGCGTGACCCTGGTCGCCACGTCGAACATCGTGCCGGACGGCCTGTACAAGGACGGCCTGCAACGCGCGCGCTTCCTGCCGGCCATCGCGCTGATCAAGCAGAACACCGAAATCGTCAACGTCGACAGCGGCGTCGACTACCGTCTGCGCCACCTCGAACAAGCGGAACTGTTCCACTTCCCGCTCAACGAAGCCGCTCATGAAAGCCTGCGCAAGAGCTTCCGCGCGCTGACGCCGGAATGCACGGCGGCGGTGGAAAACGATGTGTTGATCATCGAGAACCGCGAAATCCGGGCCCTGCGCACTTGCGACGACGTGGCCTGGTTCGACTTCCGCGAACTGTGCGACGGCCCGCGCAGCCAGAACGACTACATCGAATTGGGCAAGATCTTCCATGCCGTGCTGCTCAGTGGCGTGGAGCAGATGAGCGTCACCACCGACGACATCGCCCGACGCTTTATCAACATGGTCGACGAGTTCTACGACCGTAACGTCAAACTGATCATTTCTGCCGAAGTCGAGTTGAAAGACCTGTACACCGGCGGGCGTCTGACGTTCGAGTTCCAGCGTACCCTCAGCCGTCTGCTGGAGATGCAATCGCACGAATTCCTGTCCCGGGCACACAAGCCTTAAGCGGATTCGGCAAACAAAAAGGGCCTGCAGATGCAGGCCCTTTTTTGTGTCTGGTCGAGTCGTCAGGCAGCCTGCTGAAACTGCTGTCGATACTGGTTCGGCGACAGTTCGGTGTGTTGGCGGAACAGCCGTGCGAAGAAGCTCGCATCGTCGTAGCCGACTTCGTAGCTGATGGTCTTGATGCTCTTGCGGCTGCCGGAGAGCAGGCCTTTGGCGGTCTCGATGCGCAGCCGTTGCAGATAGTGCAGCGGTTTGTCGCCGGTGGCGGTCTGGAAGCGGCGCATGAAGTTGCGAATGCTCATGCCGTGCTCGCGGGCCACATCCTCGAAGCGGAACTTGTCGGCGAAATGCTCTTCGAGCCAATGCTGGATCTGCAGGATGATCACGTCCTGGTGCAGCTTCTGACCGCCGAAACCGATGCGTCCCGGGGCGTAGCTGCGCTGCACTTCATAGAGAATGTCGCGAGCTACTGCCTGGGCCACGTTGGCGCCGCAGAAGCGCTCGATCAGGTAAATGTAGAGATCGCAGGCCGAGGTGGTGCCGCCGGCACAATACAGGTTGTCGGCGTCGGTCAGGTGCTTGTCCTGATTGAGATAGACCTGCGGAAAGCGCTCGGCGAAGGCGTTGAAGAAACGCCAGTAGGTCGTCGCTTCCTTGCCGTTGAGCAATCCGGCCTCGGCCAGCCAGAACACCCCGGTGGCCTCGCCACATAGCACGGCGCCCCGGGCATGCTGTTCGCGCAGCCACGGCAGGACCTGTGGATAACGCTGGCACAGGGTATCGAAATCGTCCCAGAACGCCGGGAGGATGATGACGTCGGCGTTTTCCAGGCCGCCGTCCACCGGCATGACCACGTCACTGAAGCTGTTCACCGGTTTGCCGTCGGGGCTGACCAGGCGGGTTTCGAACGCCGGAGTCAGGCCGTGGCCCAGTTGTTTGCCGTAACGCAGGCTGGCCAGATGGAAGAAATCCTTGGCTTGCATGAGAGTGGAAGCGAAAACCCGGTCGATCGCCAGGATGCTGACGCGCCGCAAGGGCGGGGAGACGTGCTTGGACATAATTCAACTTTTGTTTTTATAAGGGAAAGTGGTCACCAGACGGCTGGATCGTCTTATTTTTTGTCGGATGTGTCCAGTGTCCTGTATCGGAAGTGAGGCTTAGTCTCTGAAGGTCTGATCCCTCCAACAATAAAGAAAAGGTGCCGCATGATTCCCAGAACCTTGTTCAGCTCCGAGCACGAATTGTTCCGCGACAGCGTACGAACATTCCTCGAAAAAGAGGCCGTGCCGTTCCATGGGCAATGGGAAAAACAAGGCTACATCGACCGCAAACTGTGGAACAAGGCGGGGGAGGCGGGGATGCTCTGTTCGCACCTGCCGGAGGAATACGGCGGGTTGGGCGCAGATTTTCTCTACAGCGCGGTGGTGATCGAGGAAGTCGGCCGGTTGGGCCTGACCGGCATCGGCTTCTCGCTGCATTCGGACATCGTTGCGCCGTACATCCTGCATTACGGCAGCGAGGCGCTGAAGCAGAAATACCTGCCGAAGCTGGTGTCCGGCGAGATGGTCACCGCGATCGCCATGACCGAGCCGGGCGCCGGTTCCGACCTGCAAGGGGTCAAGACCACGGCGGTACTGGATGGCGATGAGTATGTGATCAACGGTTCGAAAACTTTTATCACCAATGGCTTCCTGGCGGATCTGGTAATCGTCGTCGCCAAGACTGACCCCAAGGCCGGCGCCAAAGGCACCAGCCTGTTTCTGGTGGAGGCGAACACCCCGGGCTTCGACAAGGGCAAGCGCCTGGAGAAGGTCGGAATGAAGGCTCAGGACACGTCGGAATTGTTCTTCCAGGACGTGCGCGTACCGAAGGAAAATCTCTTGGGTCAGGCCGGGGCGGGATTTGCCTATCTGATGCAGGAGCTGCCGCAGGAGCGTCTGACTGTGGCGATTGGCGGTCTGGCTTCAGCCGAGGCGGCGCTGCAATGGACGCTGGATTACACCCGCGAGCGCAAGGCGTTCGGCAAGTCGATTGCCGACTTCCAGAATACCCGCTTCAAACTGGCGGAAATGGCCACCGAGATTCAGATCGGCCGAGTGTTCGTCGACCGCTGCCTGGAGCTGCACCTGCAAGGCAAGCTCGACGTGCCGACAGCGGCGATGGCCAAGTATTGGGGGACCGATCTGCAATGCAAGGTGCTCGATGAGTGCGTGCAACTGCATGGTGGCTACGGTTTCATGTGGGAATACCCGGTGGCTCGGGCCTGGGCGGATGCGCGGGTGCAGCGGATCTATGCCGGGACCAATGAAATCATGAAGGAGATCATTGCGCGGTCGCTGTAATGCAGTGTGATCGTTCCCACTCAGACGGTTCGCCGCCTCGACGTGGGAACGATCATCGTCTTGGATCAAGGCGCCGGGTTCGGATGATCCTTGTGAATCGCTTCGATCCCTTCCAGCACTTCCTTCGACAGTTTCAGCTCGTAGCTGGCGATGTTGCTGTCCAGTTGCTCCAACGTCGTCGCGCCGATGATGTTGCTGGTGACGAACGGTTGCTGATTCACAAACGCCAGGGCCATTTGCGCCGGATCCAGGCCATGTTCACGGGCCAGTGCCACATAGCGGCTGCATGCTGCTTCCGATTGCGGGTTGAAATAGCGGCTGAAGCGGCTGTAGAGGCTCAGGCGGCCTTTCGGCGGACGCGCCCCACCTTCGTACTTGCCCGACAGGAAACCGAACGCCAGCGGCGAATAGGCGAGCAGGCCGCACTGTTCACGGATGGCGATTTCTGCCAGGCCGATCTCGAAGCTGCGGTTGAGCAGGTTGTACGGGTTCTGGATCGACACTGCGCGCGGCCAGCCCCGCGCTTCGGCCAGGGCGAGAAAACGCATTGTGCCCCACGGCGTTTCGTTGGAAAGACCGATGTGGCGGATCTTGCCGGCCTTCACTTGCTCATCGAGCGCCTCAAGGGTGTCTTCGAGCGGCGTCAGGTTGGCTTCGGTCTGGTGCTTGTAGCCCAGTTGTCCGAAAAAGTTGGTGCTGCGCTCCGGCCAGTGCAACTGGTAGAGGTCGATGTAGTCGGTCTGCAGGCGCTTGAGGCTGGCATCCACCGCTTCGGTGATGTGCTGGCGGTTGTGGCGCAGGTTCCTGTCGCGGATGTAGTCGATGGTGTTGCCGGGGCCGGCGATCTTGCTGGCGAGGATCCAGTCGGCGCGGTCGCCGCGGCTCTTGAAGTAATTGCCGATGTAGCGCTCGGTGGTGGCGTAGGTGTCGGCTTTGGGTGGCACCGGATACATCTCGGCGGTGTCGAGGAAATTGATCCCGGCCTCTTTTGCCCGTTCGATCTGGGCGAAGGCTTCAGCTTCAGTGTTTTGCTCGCCCCAGGTCATGGTGCCGAGGCAGATTGCACTTACGTTCAGGTCGGTACGGCCTAGCTGGCGATAGTCCATCGGGTGCTCCTTGGGCAAAACAAGCATAAAAGCAGGTTGAAATTTTTTTCGCAATCTGCATAATTGCCGACCTCTTTCTGCAGTGGAAGTGATGCCCCGCCGCCGAAGAATCTTGCCGTTGAACGGACGCGCCGACCCGAGCCCCCGAAAGCGTCTGTATCCGGCTGCCTTTGACTTGTCAAAGTACGCACTATTCAGTAAGATCCGCCGTCTTATTTACAGGCGGCCCCTGAGGCTATAAAGAATGAAAACTTTTACTGCTAAACCGGAAACAGTAAAGCGCGACTGGTTTGTCGTCGACGCTGCTGGTCAGACCCTGGGTCGTCTGGCCACCGAAATCGCGAGCCGTCTGCGTGGCAAGCACAAGCCTGAGTACACTCCTCACGTTGACACCGGCGACTACATCGTCGTAATCAACGCTGAGCAGATCCGTGTTACCGGCGCTAAAACCACTGACAAAATGTACTACTCCCACTCCGGTTTCCCGGGCGGCATCAAGTCGATCAACTTTGAAAAGCTGATCGCCAAGGCCCCTGAGCGCGTGATCGAGACCGCGGTTAAAGGCATGCTGCCTAAAAACCCACTGGGTCGCGACATGTACCGTAAGCTGAAAGTCTATGCGGGCGCTGCACACCCTCATACTGCTCAGCAGCCCCAAGAACTGAAGATTTAACGGAATAGTTCATTATGTCGGCGACTCAAAATTACGGCACTGGCCGTCGCAAGACCGCAACCGCACGCGTTTTCCTGCGTCCGGGTACTGGTAACATCTCCATCAACAACCGCTCCCTGGACACGTTCTTCGGTCGCGAAACTGCCCGCATGGTAGTTCGTCAGCCGCTGGAACTGACTGAGACTGTCGAGAAGTTCGACATCTACGTCACCGTCATCGGTGGTGGTGTAAGTGGTCAGGCTGGCGCAATCCGCCACGGCATCACTCGCGCTCTGATGGACTACGACGAAACCCTGCGTGGCGCTCTGCGCAAAGCTGGCTTCGTTACTCGCGACGCCCGTGAAGTTGAACGTAAGAAAGTTGGTCTGCGTAAAGCGCGTAAGCGTCCGCAGTACTCGAAGCGTTAATTTCGCTTCCACGTTCAAAAAGAACGCCCGATTCCTCACGGAACCGGGCGTTTTTTTATGCGTGCGATTTCTTGAATAATTGCGCTGTGACAACTTGCCACATTCGTAGACCCCCTATACTACAAGGCTTGAGGGCCAGCCCTCCGGGTAATTACCTTGTCAGAATTGGGGGTTTTCATTACCATTCGGCAAAATTTTTATAAGTACATAGTTTCAATTTAGTAGACGCCTGATTTAACAGGCCACAAAGCTGATGGGAGAGGACTGAATGAGCAATGACGGCGTGAATGCAGGCCGGCGTCGCTTCTTGGTAGCAGCCACATCCGTGGTGGGTGCTGCAGGAGCGGTGGGGGCTGCGGTCCCGTTCGTGGGGTCATGGTTTCCCAGTGCCAAGGCGAAGGCTGCCGGAGCACCGGTGAAAGTGAATGTCAGCAAAATCGAGCCAGGACAGCAGATGATTGCTGAATGGCGAGGCCAGCCGGTGTTCATTGTCCGCCGTACCGAGGAAATCCTGGGGAATCTCAAAAAGATCGAAGGCCAACTCTCCGATCCGACCTCCAAAAACTCCACGCAACCCACTTATGTCGACCCTGAAGTGCGCTCGATCAAGCCGGAAATCCTGCTGCTGATCGGGATCTGCACTCACCTGGGTTGCTCACCGACCTTCCGTCCCGAAGTGGCACCCGCGGATCTGGGCAAAGACTGGGTAGGCGGTTATTTCTGCCCTTGCCACGGTTCCCACTACGATCTGGCTGGCCGCGTCTACAAGTCGCAACCTGCGCCTTTGAACCTGCCAGTACCCCCGCATTCCTATGAGACCGATGACCTGATTGTCATTGGCGTCGATACGGAGAAAGCGTGATGAGCAAGTTCATGGATTGGGTTGATGCACGCTTCCCCGCCACCAAAATGTGGGAAGACCATCTCAGCAAGTATTACGCTCCAAAAAACTTCAACTTCTTCTATTTCTTCGGCTCGCTGGCGCTGCTCGTTCTGGTCAACCAGATCGTCACCGGCGTCTGGCTGACGATGAGCTACACCCCGTCGGCGGAAGAAGCGTTCGCTTCCGTCGAATACATCATGCGCGACGTCGAGTACGGTTCGATCCTGCGCCTGCTGCACTCCACCGGCGCTTCGGCGTTCTTCATCGTGGTCTATCTGCACATGTTCCGTGGCCTGCTCTACGGTTCGTACCAGAAACCGCGCGAGCTGGTGTGGGTCTTCGGGATGCTGATTTATCTGGCGCTGATGGCCGAAGCCTTCATGGGGTACCTGCTGCCGTGGGGCCAGATGTCCTACTGGGGCGCCCAGGTGATCATCTCGCTGTTCGGCGCGATCCCGGTGATCGGCAACGACCTGACCCAGTGGATCCGTGGTGACTACCTGATTTCCGGGATCACCCTGAACCGCTTCTTCGCCCTGCACGTGGTTGCGCTGCCGATCGTGATTCTCGGTCTGGTGGTGCTGCACATCCTGGCGCTGCACGAAGTCGGTTCGAACAACCCGGACGGCGTGGACATCAAGAAGCACAAAGACGAAAACGGTATCCCGCTGGATGGCATTGCCTTCCATCCTTATTACACCGTGAAAGATATCGTCGGCGTCGTGGTGTTCCTGTTCATCTTCTGCTTCATTGTGTTCTTCTTCCCGGAAATGGGCGGTTATTTCCTCGAAAAGCCTAACTTCGAGCAAGCCAACCCGTTCAAGACCCCTGAGCACATTGCACCGGTCTGGTACTTCACACCGTTCTACGCAATCTTGCGGGCGGTCCCTGACAAGCTCATGGGCGTTATCGCCATGGGTGCCGCGATTGCGGTGCTGTTCGTCCTGCCATGGCTGGACCGCAGCCCGGTCAAGTCGATGCGCTACAAAGGCTGGATGAGCAAGATCTGGCTGGTGGTGTTCTGCATTTCGTTCGTGATCCTCGGCATTCTGGGCGTTCTGGCCCCGACGCCAGGCCGTACGCTGCTGTCGCAGGTCTGCACCTTCCTGTACTTCGCCTACTTCATTCTGATGCCGTTCTACACCAGGCTCGAGAAGACCAAACCGGTTCCGGAAAGGGTGACTGGCTGATGAAAAAGTTATTTTTTGCTCTGATTTTTGCTGCTCTGCCAGTGCTGTCTTTCGCGGCTGAACACGGTGGTCCGGAACTGGAAAAGGTCGACATCGACGTTTCCGACAAGGCTGCCCTGCAGGATGGCGCGCGTACCTTCGCCAACTATTGCATGGGTTGCCACAGTGCCAAGTTTCAGCGTTACGAGCGTGTCGCCGATGACCTCGGTGTTCCGCACGAGCTGATGCTGGAAAAACTGGTGTTCACCGGCGCCAAGATCGGCGATCACATGAACATCGGTATGCAGCCGGCCGACGCCAAGACCTGGTTCGGCGCAGCGCCGCCGGACCTGACGCTGGTGGCTCGTGTTCGCGGCACCGACTGGCTCTACGGTTACCTCAGGTCGTTCTACGAAGATCCTGCGCGTCCATGGGGCGTGAACAACAAGGTCTTCCCGAACGTCGGCATGCCTAACGTGCTGGTCGGCCTGCAAGGTCGTCAGGTCGTAGGTTGCAAACAGGTACAGATCGTCGAAGACGGCAAGAAGCAATATGACCCGCTGACCGGTACGCCTTTGACTCATGAAGCGTGCGATCAGTTGACCATCGTGCCGAAAACCGGAACCCTCAACGAAGAGCAGTTCGATGAGAAGGTCAAGAATCTGGTAACCTTCCTGGCTTACTCGGCTAACCCGGTTAAGCTGCAACATCAGCGCATCGGTACTTACGTCTTGTTGTACCTGGCGTTCTTCTTTGTGTTCGCCTACCTGCTCAAGCGTGAATACTGGAAAGACGTGCACTGATACGCTTCAAGCAATTGCTGTTAATCGCGCGCGCCCAAGGGCGCCTCTGAAAACGCAACGCCTGGTTCACCAGCCGTTGCGGGAGGCGCCCTCTGGGCGCGCGCGTTTTTCCGGCTCCGACTATTTCAACAAGCGAGGAGGATCGCCATGGGCGTGACCAATCGGTTGGCCTGTTACTCCGACCCCGCCGACCACTATTCCCACCGAGTGCGCATCGTGCTTGCAGAGAAGGGTGTCAGCGCCGAAATCATTTTTGTGGAGGCTGGTCGTCAGCCGCCTAAACTGATTGAAGTGAACCCTTACGGCAGTCTGCCCACGCTGGTCGATCGTGACCTGGCGTTGTGGGAGTCGACCGTGGTGATGGAGTATCTGGATGAGCGTTACCCGCATCCACCGTTGATGCCTGTATACCCGGTGGCACGTGCCAACAGCCGTCTGCTGATTCATCGTATTCAGCGCGACTGGTGTGGTCTGGTGGATCTGATTCTGGATTCGCGCACCAAGGAAGCGGCTCGTGCCGTGGCGCGCAAGGAATTGCGCGAAAGCCTGACGGGCGTGTCGCCGCTGTTTGCCGACAAGCCGTTTTTCCTCAGTGAGGAACAAAGTCTGGTGGATTGCTGCCTATTGCCAATACTCTGGCGTTTGCCGATTCTGGGTATAGAACTGCCGCGGCCGGCCAAGCCGCTGCTTGATTATATGGAGCGTCAGTTTGCGCGTGAGGCATTCCAGGCGAGTCTGTCTGGTGTCGAACGCGACATGCGCTAAGGCTTAAGGAGCCGCTATGAACTCCAGTCGACCTTATCTGGTCCGCGCGCTCTACGAGTGGATTGTAGATAACGATTGCACCCCGCACATGCTGGTCAATTCCGAGTACCCGGCGGTGCAGGTGCCACAGGGATTTGCCAGCGACGGGCAGATTGTCCTGAACATTTCGCCAAGTGCCGTGCGGCATTTGCACATGGACAACGACGTTGTGACCTTCGAAGGTCGCTTCGGCGGCGTCCCGCATAGTCTGTACGTGCCGATTGCTGCAATCCTGGGCATCTACGCCCGGGAAAACGGTCAGGGCATGGTGTTCGATCTCGAGTCGCCGGTGGATGACGAGGACGAGATCGAGCAGGACGACGACGTTCCGCCACCGGACAGCGAGCCGCCGCGCCCAAGCGGCCGGCCAAGCCTGAAAGTGGTGAAGTAATAAAAAAGGCGATCCGGTTGGATCGCCTTTTTTGTGCCAGTGGGAGCGAGCCTGCTCGCGATAGCGCTTTCGTAAGCGCCACCGAGGGCAAGTCGTTCTCAGTCGATGTACTCGAACAGCTTCACAATCTTCTGCACACCGGAAACGCCCTGCACCAGGTTGGTCGCCTGGGCGGCTTCCTGCTTGGTCAGCAGTCCCAGCAGGTAGACAATGCCATTCTCGGTCACGACCTTGATCCGCGAGCCGGGAATGCTGGCGTCGGTGAGCATCTGGGTCTTGATCTTGGTGGTCAGCCAGGCATCGTTCTGGCGGGCCAGCAGGGAGGAGGGCTGCAACACTTGCAGTTCGTTATGGACCTTTTTCACGCGCTGAACGTTGGCGGCGGCCTGTTCGGCCTTCTCCTTGAGGTCCGCGCGCGGGGTCTGACCGGCCAGCAGCACAACGCCGTTGAAGCTGGTGACGACGATGTGCGAGTCGTTGTCCAGGGCCGGATCGGCCTTGGCCACGTTGACACCGACTTTGGTTTCGATGAGCGAGTCATCGATCTTGCTGCCGAAAGTGCGGGTACCGCGGTCGTCTTCGATCGGCGCTTCACGGCTGGCATTCACCACAGAGGTGCAGCCGCTGATGCCGAGGCACAGGGTCAAGGCCAGAAGGCCAAGGCGATTAGGGGTCATTCTTCACTCCCGAACAGTTGGCTGTCGATCAGATCGCAAAGGCAATGGATCGCCAGCAAGTGGACTTCCTGAATACGTGCGGTGACATTGGCCGGTACGCGAATCTCGACGTCTTCAGGCAGCAGCAGCGAAGCCATGCCGCCGCCATCGCGTCCGGTCAATGCTACGACAATCATTTCGCGATCATGTGCGGCCTGGATCGCCTGAATAATGTTCGCCGAGTTGCCGCTGGTCGAAATTGCCAGCAGCACGTCACCCGGCTGGCCGAGTGCGCGGATCTGCTTGGAGAACACTTCGTTGTAGCTGTAGTCGTTGGCGATCGAGGTGATGGTCGAGCTGTCGGTGGTCAGCGCGATGGCTGGCAGGCTCGGGCGCTCACGCTCGAAACGGTTGAGCAGTTCCGAGGAGAAGTGCTGGGCATCGCCGGCCGAGCCGCCGTTACCGCACGAGAGCATTTTGCCCTCGTTGAGCAGGGCGTTGACCATCACCTGGCTGGCTTGCTCGATGTGCGGTGCAAGTACGTCCATCGCCTGTTGCTTGGTGTCGATGCTGGCCTGGAAAAGCTGGCGAATTCGGGATTGCATGTCCATCTGTGTGACCTTAATTAGCGCGGCTGTCCGGCACGTGAATGTGCAGCCCGCAAAGCAAAGAGCAAAAGTGTTGAGTGAAAGTGTCCGGGTCGGAGCAGGCGGTCAACTGTCGAACGCATTCTGCAACCAGTTCAGCTGACCGTGGCGGCTGTCGATGGCCACCACGTCGAAGCGGCAGGGGGAATTGGCCCAACGCGACTCGCGCTGAAGAAAATACTGTGCGGCGAAAATCAGTTTCTGCCGTTTGCGCTCATCGATGCTGTCGAGTGCGCCACCCCATTGAGTGTTCTTTCGGTAACGGACTTCGACGAATACTACTGTATCGCCATCAAGCATGACCAGATCAAGCTCACCGCGTTTGCATAACCAGTTCTGCGCCAGCAGGCGCAGACCCTGGTGTTGCAGATGCTCGAGCGCCTGGCGCTCGGCATCCTTGCCGCTTTGCAGGTTTGACCTGTCGGGCATCAGCGTGGAGTGTCCGGCAGACGCTGGATCTGACCGCTGACGAACTGCGCCCATGGCAACTGACGCACAACGCGCTGGGACTGGGTCATGCCCAGGCTGCCCGACTGACCTTCGATACGGCTGTCCGGCAGTGCCTTGAGCTGATCCAGTCGTGGCGCCAGGCGGTAGGCGTCGACGCCCATCGCGTACAGGCGGCCCAGGCTGCCGGCGGCTTGCGGCCATTGCGCGGTGACCTGCTGACGCAGCGGATCGCTGGTTTCCAGCAGCCACGGGGTTTCGCAGAAACGCACGCCGTTCATGTCGTTGTACTGGTTCACGTCGCCGCTGGCGCTGAACACGTGGGAGGTCGCGTAGACCGGCACGTCACCGGCGTACTGGAAGTTCAGGGTCGGCTTGATCTGCTGCGCCTGTTGTGGGGTGGCGGCGAGGAAGATGAATTCGATGTCCTGGCGACGCGAAGGCTGGGCGGCAACGTTGGTGCCGGCGGCATTCTGCAGGCTCTTGGCGCGAGCTTCGCTTTGACGCAGCTGGAACATGTCGGCGATCTGCTGGGCCAGCTGCACCGGCTGGTCGACGCGTTCGGTGGCGACGATGCTGCCGCCGTTGGCTTGCCAGTCCTGGCTGAAGGCACGCAGGACGCGGTCGCCCCATTCGCCTTTCGGCACCATGATGGCGGCGCGGTGCAGGCCGTCGGCACGGGCGCGGCGGGAGACTTCGCGGGCTTCGTCTTCAGCGGCCAGGCCGAACTGGAACAGCTGCGCCGGGCCTTGGTCACCTTCGCTGTAGTTCAGAGCGAGGGTGGTGATCGGCAGTTGCGGGCGAGTGCTCAGCTGTTTGACCAGCGGCTTCTCCAGCGGGCCGACGACCAGTTGCACGCCATCGGCCTGGGCCTTGCGGTAGAACTCGTCGAGGTTGGTCAGTTTCGAGCTGTCATAGAATTCGATGGCCGGTGGTTTCTGGCCGGCTTGCTGAGCCTGATAGTGCGCGGCCATGAAGCCGTCACGCAGGGCCTTGCCGACCGAGGCCAACTGGCCGTCCTGTGGCAACAGCAGGGCAATCTTGCTCAGAGGCTGGCTAGCCAGCTCCTTGAGTTTGGTCAGGGGCAGCGGCAGGTTGATTGCAGCTGGGTGTTTCGGATGCTGGTTGCGCCAGTTGTCGATGGCGGCTTGCTGTTGCTCCAGGGTGCCGGCGGTTTTCACTGCCAGAGCCAGGCTCATCCAGCCGCCAAGGTCATCGGTGGTGTTCGCTTGCAGTTGATCGGCCGGCAGCGACGCAATCAGGGTCCAGATCGCTTCGTGGTTCTTGCTGGCGGCTTCGCCTTCCAGCATCGGCGCGATGAAGATGCGCTCGCGGGCGGCGGCCAGGGTCTGGCCGTCGGCTTCAAGGGCGCGGGCGTGAACGGTACCGGCGCGAACTTGCAGCGGCACCGACATTTCGCTCAGGCGTTGCAGGCTTGGGTGGCTCAGGGCGGTCAGCGCGGCTTTCGGCTGATTGCGGGTCATGGCCAGTTCAGCAGACAGGGTGCTGGCGAATGCCTGCTGGCCCGGCTGGAGTTGTTCCATCGGCACTTGCTGCAGGATTTGCGCGGACTGTCCGGCATTGCCTTGGCGGTACGCCATGTCTGCCGCACTCAGGCGCAGCAGCGCAGCCTTGTCCGGCGATTTGGCCTGGGCAGCCTGTTCGAGCAGTTGCTCGATACTGGCATCCGGGGTCCGTGGAAGTTCGCCAAGGCTGGAGGAAGGGGAGCTGGCGCAAGCCGCCAGCAAGGCAGCGAGGCAGAGGGCAGTGAACAGCCGCAGGCAAGCGATCATGTAAGTGTTCCTGATACTCGATCAAATTAGCGTCGAATTGTACCCAAGCACTGGCCGGGGCGCGATGTTACTGGCGTGAAACCGTCAATTTAGCTGATACAAAGAGTGCGCAGCCTCACAATGGTGCGACAAACCGTGTCCGACCCGGACGCATCGTCCGGCGCACGACGCGCTACAATGGCGGCTTTTAACGATCATGAGGTGTGCGCTTTGACTGCTCCAGGTCCTTTGAATTCCGCTGCGGGCTCGCTTTATGTGGTGGCGACGCCCATCGGCAACCTGGATGACATCAGCGCCCGGGCGTTGAAGATCCTGCGCGAGGTGGCGCTGATCGCCGCCGAAGATACGCGCCACTCCCAGCGCCTGATGCAGCACTTCGGCATTTCCACGCCGCTGGCAGCCTGTCATGAGCACAACGAGCGGGACGAAGGCAGTCGTTTCATCACCCGTCTTTTGGCAGGTGACAACGTCGCGCTGATTTCCGATGCCGGTACGCCGCTGATTTCCGATCCCGGTTATCACCTGGTACGGCAGGCTCGTGCTGCGGGGATCAATGTGGTGCCGGTGCCAGGTGCGTGCGCATTGATCGCGGCGTTGTCGGCTGCCGGTCTGCCGTCCGACCGCTTTATCTTCGAGGGTTTTCTGCCGGCCAAGGCGGTGGGGCGCAAGGCGCGCCTGGAAGCGATCAAGGAAGAACCGCGCACGCTGATTTTCTACGAGGCGCCGCATCGCATTCTGGAATGTCTGCAGGATATGGAGGCAGTGTTCGGCGCTGATCGCCCTGCGTTGCTCGCTCGTGAAATCACCAAGACCTTTGAAACGCTCAAGGGATTGCCGCTGAGCGAGTTGCGGGCATTCGTCGAGGCCGACAGCAATCAGCAGCGTGGCGAATGCGTCGTGGTGGTGGCGGGCTGGACCGCGCCGGAATCCGAAGACGCTGTCAGCAGTGAGGCGATGCGCATCCTCAATCTGTTGCTGGAAGAGATGCCGCTCAAGCGCGCGGCGGCTCTGGCGGCGCAAATCACCGGTGAGCGCAAAAACGTGTTGTACCAAGTGGCACTGGATCAGCAAAAAGGCGCGTAACCCGTCGCGCAGACCGGTTTGCGGGCTATTAGCGCTTGTTCTTCGGCCGCTCTGCCGTTAACCTGCGCGGCGGAGAGTCGATCGGACAGTCGCTGCCCTCTATGAAAATTAGGGGGGGGAGGAAAGTCCGGGCTCCATAGGGCGAAGTGCCAGGTAATGCCTGGGAGGCGTGAGCCTACGGAAAGTGCCACAGAAAATAACCGCCTAAGCGCTTCGGCGCCGGTAAGGGTGAAAAGGTGCGGTAAGAGCGCACCGCACGTCTGGCAACAGTTCGTGGCTAGGTAAACCCCACTTGGAGCAAGACCAAATAGGGTCCCAAGGCGTGGCCCGCGCTGGGACCGGGTAGGTTGCTAAAGATGTCCAGTGATGGCCATCGTAGACGAATGACTGTTCAAGACAGAACCCGGCTTACAGATCGACTCTCCACCTTTTTCTTTTCCCTGCTTGAATTAAAGGCGACAGGGCTGTTTATTATCAGCAGGCCTGCGCTGGAAACCCGGCAGCGGCAAACGCAGTAATAGCCATTTCCCACCTTGCTTCAATCAACAGCAGAAGCGCTTTTGTAATACCGAAAAAATCTTACTCTTAACAAATTACTTTAACTTTCGAGCGCAGCTTTCAGTGCTGCTTCAAGTTATTGGATAAAAGCATCCGCCAGATTCTCGTTGCTCCTCCTTTTATGCTCCTAAATCTCCGTTCTGTAAGGGTTTTCCTTTAATCCGCGCCTTGACGGTGTGGTGGGCGCATTCCTATAGTGTGCGCAAGTGGCGGAAAGTGGCATGAAGTGGGTTTTTTGAGCTCAAAACGATAAAAATTGGAGAAACGCAGACGTGTTTCGCGGAGCTAACGCTATCAGTCTCGATGCAAAGGGCCGTCTCGCCATGCCGAGCCGGTACCGTGACGAGCTCGATTCGCGCAGCTCCGGCCAGTTGATCGTGACCATTGATGCCGTTGATCCATGTTTGTGTGTCTACCCGCTCGATGAGTGGGAAATTATTGAAACCAAGTTGCGCGCGCTTCCTTCGCTTCGCGAAGAGAACCGTCGTCTGCAACGTTTATTGATTGGTAATGCCGTTGACCTCGAGCTCGACGGCAGTGGTCGTTTCCTGGTGCCGCCGCGCCTGCGCGAATACGCGAAACTCGACAAGCGCGCGATGCTGGTGGGCCAACTGAACAAGTTCCAACTGTGGGACGAAGATGCCTGGAACGCGGTTTCTGCCGCTGACCTGGCTGCCATACAACAACCGGGCGCCATGCCTGACGAACTGCGTGATCTGATCCTGTGACTATTGATAGCGGCTTTAACCACATCACCGTACTGCTTGACGAAGCCGTCGAGGCTCTCGCCGTACGTCCTGATGGCTGCTATCTGGACGGCACGTTCGGGCGCGGCGGGCACAGCCGGTTGATCCTGAGCAAGCTCGGGCCGGATGGTCGGCTCATCGGATTCGACAAGGATCCTCAAGCGATTGCCACCGGGCAAACGCTAGCGGCCGAAGACGGCCGCTTTGTCGTTGTGCAGCGCAGCTTTGCCGAGCTCGGTTCGGTGGTTGCCGAGCAGGGTCTGGCCGGCAAAGTCAGCGGCATTCTGCTGGATCTGGGCGTGTCTTCGCCGCAGCTCGATGATGCCGAGCGCGGCTTCAGCTTCCTCAACGACGGTCCGCTGGACATGCGCATGGATCCGTCCCGTGGCATCAGCGCCGCCGAGTTCGTCAACACCGCGCCGGTGGAAGAAATCGCCCGTGTGTTCAAGGAATACGGCGAAGAACGTTTCTCCGGTCGCATGGCCCGTGCCGTGGCCGAGCGTCGTGACATTACGCCGTTCGAGCGCACCGCCGATCTGGCCGAAGTCCTGAAAGTCGCCAACCCGGCATGGGAAAAGGGCAAGAACCCGGCAACCCGAGCCTTCCAAGGCCTGCGCATTCACGTCAACAACGAACTGGGCGATCTGGAAGCGGGTCTTGAAGCCGCGCTCGAATGCCTGGAAGTGGGCGGTCGTCTGGTCGTGATCAGCTTCCACTCGCTGGAAGACCGTATCGTCAAACTGTTCATGCGCAAGCTGGTGAAAGGCGAAGCCGACAACCTGCCGCGCAACCTGCCGGTTCGCCACGTTGCGTTCGAACCGAAAATCAAAGTCCATGGCAAAGCGCAGACGGCCTCCGACGCCGAACTCAAAGCCAACCCACGTTCCCGAAGCGCCGTCATGCGCGTCGCGGAGAAGCTGCGGTGAGCAAGCTTTTCGCCAAGCCACTGCCCGGCGGCAGCTTTTTCATGCTGCTGTTGTTCATCGGCGTGCTCGTGTCGGCCATCGGCGTGTCTTACAGCGCCCACTGGAACCGGCAGTTGCTCAACACCCTTTACAACGAACTGAGCGTGCGCGACAAGGCGCAGGCCGAATGGGGGCGCCTGATCCTGGAGCAAAGCACCTGGACCGCCCACAGCCGGATCGAAGTACTGGCCACCGAACAACTGAAGATGCACATCCCCGGCGCGGCTGACGTGAAGATGGTGGCGCCATGATGAAACTCGAGGGGGCTCTTTTCCCGTGGCGCTTCCGTCTGATGGTGGCACTGCTCGGCGTGATGGTCGCGGCCATCTGCTGGCGCATCATCGACCTGCAAGTGGTTGACCGAGACTTCCTCAAAGGCCAGGGCGACGCGCGCAGTCTTCGGCACATTCCGATTCCGGCTCACCGTGGTCTGATCACCGACCGTAACGGCGAGCCGCTGGCCGTGAGTACCCCGGTGACCACGCTGTGGGCCAACGCCAAGGAAATGCAGACCGCCAAAGAGAAGTGGCCGGCGCTGGCTGCCGCGCTGGGGCAGGATCCTAAAGCCTTGGCCGAACGCCTCGAAGCCCAGGCCAACAAAGAATTCATTTATCTGGTGCGCGGGTTGACCCCCGAGCAGGGCCAGGCCGTGCTCGACCTGAAAGTGCCGGGCGTCTACGGCATCGAAGAGTTCCGCCGGTTCTACCCGGCCGGTGAAGTCACCGCGCACATGGTCGGGTTCACCGACATCGATGACCACGGTCGTGAAGGCGTCGAGCTGGCCTACGATGAATGGCTGGCCGGCGTGCCCGGCAAGCGGCAAGTCATCAAGGATCGGCGCGGACGGCTGATCAAGGATGTCCAGGTCACCAAAAACGCCAAGGCCGGCAAGCCCTTGGCGTTGTCGATTGACCTGCGCCTGCAATACCTGGCCAACCGCGAACTGCGCAACGCGATCATCGAGAACGGCGCCAAGGCCGGCAGTCTGGTGATCATGGACGTGAAGACCGGCGAGATTCTCGCCATGGTCAACCAGCCGACCTACAACCCGAACAACCGTCGCAACCTGCAGCCGGCGATGATGCGTAACCGCGCGATGATCGACGTGTTCGAACCCGGTTCGACCATGAAGGCGATCTCGATGAGCGCCGCGATCGAAACCGGCCGCTGGAAACCGAGCGACACCGTCGAGGTGTATCCGGGCTCCCTGCAGATCGGCAAATACACGATCAAGGACGTGTCGAAGACCGAAGGTCCGGTGCTCGACCTGACCGGCATTCTGATCAATTCCAGTAACGTCGGCATGAGCAAGGTCGCGTTCGATATCGGCGGCGAAACCATTTTCCGCCTCGCACAGAAAGTCGGCCTCGGCCAGGACACCGGCCTCGGCTTCCCGGGCGAACGTGTCGGCAACCTGCCGAACTACCGCGAGTGGCGCAAGGCCGAGACCGCAACGCTGTCCTACGGCTACGGTATTTCGGTGACTGCGATCCAGCTGGTGCACGCGTTCTCGGCGCTGGCCAACAACGGTCGTCTCGCACCGCTGACCCTGATCAAAACCGACAAGGCGCCGCAGACCACCCAGGTGCTGCCGGAAGCCGTCGCCAAGACCATGCAAGGCATGCTGCAACAAGTGATCGAGGCCCCGCGCGGCGTGTTCCGTGCGCAGGTGCCGGCGTATCACGTGGGCGGCAAGTCCGGTACCGCGCGTAAAACGTCGGTCGGCACCAAGGGCTACGCCGAAAACTCTTATCGCTCGCTGTTCGCCGGTTTCGGCCCGATGAGCGATCCACGTTATGCAATCGTCGTGGTGATCGATGAACCGACCAAGGCCGGTTACTTCGGTGGCCTGGTCTCGGCGCCGGTGTTCAGCCGTGTGATGTCGGGCACCCTGCGCCTGATGAATGTCACCCCGGACAACCTGCCAACCACACAACAGGCCAACGCCACCCCGGTCGTTCCGCTGAAAGCCAATGGAGGGCGCGGCTGATGTCTCTGAGTCTGAACAAGATTTTCCCCCACGCCGGCCATGATCTGTTGATCCGTGAACTGGCGCTCGACAGTCGCAATGTACGCGCGGGTGATCTGTTCCTCGCGGTGCCGGGCGGTAAGTTCGACGGGCGTGCGCACATCGCTGACGCCTTGCAGCGCGGTGCTGCTGCGGTGGCCTATGAAGTGGAAGGCGCCACCGTGCTGCCGATCACCGAAGTTCCGCTGATTCCGGTCAAGGGCCTGGCGGCGCAACTGTCTGACATCGCCGGGCGTTTTTACGGTGAGCCGAGTCATCACCTGAACCTGATCGGCGTGACCGGCACCAACGGCAAGACCAGCGTGACCCAGTTGGTGGCGCAGGCGCTGGATCTGCTCGGTCAGCATTGCGGTATCGTCGGCACCCTTGGCTCCGGTTTCCACGGTTCGCTGCAAAGCGGCCTGCACACCACGCCGAATCCGATTGCCATGCAAGCGACCTTGGGCGACCTGAAAAAGGCCGGCGCCAAAGCCGTGGCCATGGAAGTCTCGTCCCACGGTCTGGATCAGGGCCGGGTTACCGCGCTGGCATTCGATGTGGCAGTGATGACCAACCTGTCCCGCGATCACCTCGATTACCACGGCACCATGGAAGCGTACGCCGAGGCCAAGGCCCGGCTGTTCGCCTGGAATGACCTGAAGTGCCGCGTGGTCAACCTCGACGACGATTTCGGCCGGCAACTGGCCGCTGAAAAGCGCGAGTCACGTTTGATCACTTACAGCCTGCTCGACAGCAGCGCCTATCTCTATGTGCGTGAAGCGCAGTTCGACGACGAAGGCGTGCGCGCCACGCTGGTCACGCCGCAAGGCGAACGCCATCTGCGCAGCACGCTGCTCGGCCGTTTCAACCTGAGCAACGTACTGGCCGCCGTCGGTGCATTGCTCGGTCTCGACTACGCCCTCGACGAAATCCTCAAGGTGCTGCCGAAACTCGAAGGCCCGGCCGGACGCATGCAGCGTCTCGGCGGCGGCACTCAGCCGCTGGTGGTGGTCGATTACGCCCACACTCCGGACGCGCTGGAAAAAGTGCTGACCGCATTGCGCCCGCACGTCAAAGGCCAATTGCTGTGCCTGTTCGGCTGCGGCGGTGATCGCGATCGCGGCAAGCGTCCGCTGATGGCTGAAGTGGTCGAGCGTCTGGCCGACCGCGTGCTGGTCACCGATGACAATCCGCGCACCGAAGACCCGGCGGTGATTTTCGATGATATCCGCGCCGGCTTCACGGCTGTGGACAAGGTGACGTTCGTGGCCGGTCGTGGCCAGGCCATCGCGCAACTGATTGCCGGCGCTTCGGCGGATGACGTGATCGTTCTGGCCGGCAAAGGTCACGAGGACTATCAGGAAATCAACGGCGAGCGCCATGCATTCTCTGATCTGGTCGAGGCGGATCACGCCCTGACCGCGTGGGAGGTGGCCCATGCTTAAGGCCCTGAAACTCAGCGAGCTGACTAGCGCGCTCGACGCCCGCCTGATCAGCGCCGACGCCAGTTTTGACGGCGTGAGCATCGACAGCCGCGCGATCAAGGCTGGCCAACTGTTTATCGCCCTGACCGGCCCGCGTTTCGACGGTCATGACTATCTGAATGAAGTCGCCGCCAAAGGCGCCGTTGCTGCATTGGTCGAGCGCGAAGTCGCCGACAGCACGCTGCCGCAATTGCTGGTCAAGGACACTCGCCAGGCGCTCGGCCAGCTGGGTGCCTTGAACCGTGCCGCGTTCACCAAACCGGTCGCTGCGGTTACCGGCTCCAGTGGCAAGACCACGGTCAAGGAAATGCTCGCAAGCATCCTGCGCACACGCGGTCCGGTGCTGGCGACCCGTGGCAACCTGAATAACGATCTGGGTGCGCCGCTGACCCTGCTCGAGCTCGCCCCGGAACACAGCGCGGCGGTGATCGAACTGGGCGCCTCGCGTCTGGGTGAAATCGCCTACACCGTGGGGCTGACCAAGCCGCACGTGGCAATCCTCAACAACGCCGGGACCGCCCACGTCGGTGAGTTCGGCGGTCCGGAAAAAATCGTCGAAGCCAAGGGCGAGATCATCGACGGGCTGGCGGCCGATGGCGTCGCCGTGCTGAACCTCGATGACAAGGCGTTTGGTATCTGGAAAACCCGCGCCGGCGCGCGCAAGGTGCTGACGTTTGCCCTGAGCAACACTCAGGCGGATTTTTACGCCAGCGACCTGGCCACCGATGCCCGTGGTTGCCCGGCGTTCAACCTTCACACTCCTGAAGGTGTGGAACGGGTTCAACTGAACCTGCTCGGCACCCACAACGTCGCCAACGCCATGGCCGCCGCCGCTGCCGCTCACGCCCTGGGCGTGTCGCTGTTCGGCATTGCCACCGGGCTTGGCGCGGTACAACCGGTCAAGGGTCGCACCGTCGCGCAACTGGCGAAAAACGGCATGCGCGTGATCGATGACACTTACAACGCGAACCCCACCTCGATGTGCGCGGCCGTTGATATACTCGCCGGCTTTTCCGGCCGCACCGTTCTGGTGCTCGGGGATATCGGCGAGTTGGGCGACTGGGCGGAGCAGGGGCACCGCGACGTGGGCGAATACGCCCGGGGCAAGGTTTCCGCGCTTTACGCTGTCGGGCCGAACATGGTCCACGCCGTGAACGCATTCGGTAACGAGGCGCAGCACTTCGGCACACAAGCCGAACTGATCCACGCCCTCGGCGCCGAGCAGGACACAAACACCACCATTTTGATCAAGGGTTCGCGCAGCGCAGCGATGGAAAACATCGTTGCGGCCCTGTGCGGGTCCAGTCTGGAGAAACATTAATGCTGCTGCTGCTAGCGGAGTATCTGCAACAGTTCTACAAAGGCTTCGCGGTCTTCCAGTACCTGACCCTGCGCGGGATCCTCGGTGTGCTGACCGCGCTGGTCTTGTCGCTGTGCTACGGCCCGTGGATGATCCGCACCCTGCAGAACCGTCAGATCGGCCAATCGGTTCGTAACGACGGCCCGCAATCGCACCTGTCCAAATCCGGTACGCCGACCATGGGCGGTGCGCTGATTCTGTCTTCGATCGGCGTCAGCACTTTGCTTTGGGCTGACCTGAGCAACCGCTACGTGTGGGTCGTGCTGCTGGTGACCCTGCTGTTCGGCGCCATCGGCTGGGTCGACGACTACCGCAAGGTGATCGAGAAGAACTCCCGTGGTCTGCCGAGCCGCTGGAAATATTTCTGGCAGTCGGTGTTTGGCCTCGGCGCGGCGATCTTCCTTTATATGACGGCCAGCACACCGGTGGAAACCACCCTGATCCTGCCGATGCTCAAGGACTACAGCATTCCGCTGGGCGCGGGTTTCATCGTGCTGACGTACTTTGTGATCGTTGGCTCGAGCAACGCGGTCAACCTCACCGACGGCCTCGACGGTCTGGCGATCATGCCGACAGTGATGGTGGGCGGTGGTCTGGGCATCTTCTGCTACCTGTCGGGTAACGTGAAATTCGCGGAATACCTGCTGATTCCTTACGTACCGGGCGCAGGCGAGTTGATCGTGTTCTGCGGCGCACTGATCGGTGCCGGCCTGGGCTTCCTGTGGTTCAACACCTACCCGGCACAAGTCTTCATGGGCGACGTCGGCGCACTGGCGCTGGGCGCGGCCCTGGGCACCATCGCGGTGATCGTCCGTCAGGAAATCGTCCTGTTCATCATGGGCGGCGTGTTCGTGATGGAAACCCTGTCAGTCGTCATTCAGGTTGCGTCCTTTAAGCTGACCGGTCGCCGTGTGTTCCGCATGGCGCCGATTCACCACCACTTTGAACTCAAGGGCTGGCCCGAGCCGCGCGTGATCGTCCGTTTCTGGATCATCACCGTGATTCTCGTGCTGATCGGCCTTGCCACCCTGAAGCTGAGGTAGAACGAGTGTCTCTGATCGCTTCTGACCACTTCCGCATCGTTGTCGGCCTCGGCAAGAGCGGCATGTCCCTGGTTCGCTTCCTGGCGAACCGGGGCGTGGCGTTTGCCGTGGCCGACACGCGGGAAAATCCACCGGAACTGGCCACGCTCCAGCGTGACTATCCGCACGTGGAAGTGCGTTGTGGCGAGCTGGACGTCGAATTCCTGTGCCGTGCCGACGAGCTCTACGTGAGCCCCGGCCTGGCGCTGGCGACCCCGGCCCTGCAAGCCGCCGCGGCCCGTGGCGTGAAGCTGTCCGGCGACATCGAGCTGTTCGCGCGCAACGCGAAGGCGCCGATCGTGGCCATCAGCGGTTCCAATGCGAAAAGCACCGTCACCACCTTGGTCGGCGAGATGGCGGCTGCGGCCGGCAAGCGCGTGGCCGTGGGCGGCAACCTCGGTACGCCGGCGCTGGATCTGCTCAGCGACGACGTCGAGCTGTACGTGATGGAGCTGTCGAGCTTCCAGCTGGAAACCACCGACCAGCTCAACGCCGAAGTGGCGACCGTGCTCAACATCAGCGAAGACCACATGGACCGCTACAGCGGTCTGCCGGCCTATCACCTGGCCAAGCACCGGATCTTCCGGGGCGCGAAGCAGTTCGTGGTCAACCGCCAGGACGCCTTGACCCGTCCGCTGATGGGCGAGGGCCAGCCGTGCTGGACCTTCGGCCTGACCAAACCCGATTTCAAGGCCTTCGGCCTGCGCGAAGAGAATGGCGAGAAATACCTGGCCTTCGAGTTCCAGAACCTGATGCCGGTGCGCGAACTGAAGATTCGCGGCGCCCACAACCAGTCCAACGCCCTGGCGGCGCTGGCACTCGGCCACGCGGTCGGGCTGCCGTTCGACGCCATGCTGGCGGCGCTGCGCACCTTCGCCGGTCTCGAACACCGTTGCCAGTGGGTACGTGATCTGGACGGCGTCGGTTACTACAACGATTCCAAAGCCACCAACGTCGGCGCCGCGCTGGCCGCCATCGAAGGCCTGGGCGCGGACATCGACGGCAAGGTCGTGCTGATCGCCGGTGGCGACGGCAAGGGTGCCGACTTCAAAGACCTGCGCGATCCGGTGGCAGCCCATTGCCGCGCCGTGATCCTGATGGGGCGCGATTCCGACAAGATCGGCGAAGCGATCGGCGATGCCGTGCCGCTGATTCGCGCGACCACGCTGGTCGATGCGGTCGCCCAATGCCGCGCCGCCGCCCAGCCGGGTGACGTGGTGCTGCTGTCGCCGGCCTGCGCCAGTTTCGACATGTTCAAGAACTACGAAGACCGTGGTCACCAGTTCGTCCGCGCCTCGGAGGATCTGGCATGAGCTTGAGAAACATCATCAAGCCATATCCGTCGCCGCTTATTACCGGACGCGGAATCGACCTCGACTTCCCGATGCTCGCCGGTTGCCTGGCGCTGCTCGGTCTGGGCCTGATCATGATCGCCTCGGCATCGACAGAAGTCGGCGCGGCGCAGTCGGGCAGTGCTCTTTATTACATGACTCGTCACCTGATCTACGTGGTGCTGGGCCTCGGTGCCTGCATCGTCACCATGATGATCCCGATCGCCACCTGGCAGCGCCTCGGCTGGATGATGCTGATCGGTGCGTTCGGCCTGCTGGTGATGGTGATCATCCCGGGGATCGGCCGTGAGGTGAACGGTTCGATGCGCTGGATCGGTTTCAGCTTCTTCAACGTACAGCCGTCCGAGATCGCCAAGGTGTTCGTGGTGATCTACCTCGCCGGTTACCTGGTGCGTCGCCAGAAAGAGGTGCGCGAGAGTTGGATGGGCTTCTTCAAGCCATTCATCGTGCTGCTGCCGATGGCGGGTCTGTTGCTGATGGAGCCGGACTTCGGTGCCACCGTCGTGATGATGGGCGCGGCGGCGGCGATGCTGTTTCTCGGCGGGGTCGGGCTGTTCCGGTTCTCGCTGATGGTGGTGCTGGCCGTCGGTGCGGTGGTGTTGCTGATTCAGATGCAGCCGTACCGGATGGCGCGTCTGACCAACTTCGCCGACCCGTGGGCTGACCAGTTCGGCGCCGGTTATCAGTTGTCGCAAGCCTTGATCGCGTTCGGTCGCGGTGAATGGCTGGGCGTTGGCCTGGGCAACAGCGTGCAGAAGCAGTTCTACCTGCCGGAAGCGCACACCGACTTCGTGTTCTCGGTCTTGGCTGAAGAACTCGGCGCCGTGGGCTCGCTGTGCACCGTGGCGCTGTTCGTGTTCGTGTGTATTCGCGGCATGTACATCGGTCTGTGGGCCGAGAAAGCCAAACAGTTTTTTGCCGCTTATGTTGCCTACGGTCTGTCGTTCCTGTGGATCGGCCAGTTCCTGATCAACATCGGCGTGAACGTCGGCCTGCTGCCGACCAAGGGCCTGACCTTGCCGTTCCTCAGTTATGGCGGCAGTTCCCTGGTGATCTGCTGCGCCTGCCTTGGCCTGTTGCTGAGGATCGAGTGGGAGAGCCGGACCCACCTGGGCAGTGAAGAGATGGAATTCCATGAGAGCGACTTCGCCGAGGAGCCGAACCATGGGCGCTAACGTATTGATCATGGCCGGCGGCACCGGTGGCCACGTGTTCCCGGCGCTGGCCTGTGCCCGTGAATTCCAGGCGCGCGGCTACACCGTGCACTGGCTCGGGACGCCGCGCGGGATCGAGAACGATCTGGTGCCGGCGGCGGGTATTGAACTGCACCGCATCAACGCCAGTGGCCTGCGTGGCAAGGGCAAGCTGTCGCTGCTCAAGGCGCCATTCATGCTGCTGAAATCGGTATGGCAGGCGCGGGCGATCATTCGCCGCTTGCGGCCGGTGTGTGTGGTCGGATTCGGCGGCTATGTGACCGGTCCCGGTGGTCTTGCCGCCAAACTGGCCGGCGTGCCGGTGATCGTTCATGAGCAGAACGCCGTGGCCGGCACCGCCAATCGGTTGCTGGTGCCGTTCGCCGCCCGGGTGTGTGAAGCGTTCCCCGACACCTTTACCCTGTCGGACAGCCGCCGTACCACCGGTAACCCGGTGCGCAGCGAGCTGTTCCTCGAAACACCGCGCCCGGCCCTGGTCGGACGCAAGGCGCGTTTGCTGATCCTGGGCGGAAGCCTGGGCGCAGAGCCGTTGAACAAGTTGCTGCCTGAAGCCCTGGCACAAGTCGCTGCCGACTTGCGTCCGGAAGTGTTCCATCAGGCGGGCAGAAACCACGATGAAGTGACTGCAGAGCGCTACCGCGCCGCCGGCGTGGATGCGCAGGTGCAGCCGTTCATCAAAGACATGGCCCAGGCCTATGGCTGGGCTGACCTGGTGGTGTGCCGCGCCGGCGCATTGACCATCAGCGAACTGGCCGCCGCCGGTCTGCCCTCGATGCTGGTGCCCTTGCCCCACGCGATCGACGATCACCAGACCCGCAACGCCGATTATTTGGCCCGCGAAGGCGCTGCCTTCCTGATGCCGCAAAGAACGACTGGTGCCGCGGACCTTGCCGCGCGCCTGACAGAGGTCTTGATGCAACCGCAACGACTCGAACAAATGGCCCAAGCGGCCCGCCGTCTGGCGAAACCCGAAGCCACCCGTAGCGTGGTCGATACCTGTTTGGAGGTGGCCCATGGTTGAGAATCAGAAAGCCATGCCGCAACCGGAAATGCGCCGCATCCGTCGCATCCACTTCGTCGGCATCGGCGGCGTGGGCATGTGCGGTATTGCTGAAGTGCTGCTGAACCTGGGCTATGAAGTGTCCGGTTCGGACCTGAAAGCTTCGCCGGTGACCGAGCGCCTGGAATCCTTCGGTGCGCAGATATTCATTGGCCACCGTGCCGAGAACGCCGCAGCCGCCGACGTGCTGGTGGTGTCGAGCGCCGTCAACACCTCCAACCCGGAAGTCGCGACTGCGCTGGAACGCCGCATTCCGGTGGTGCCGCGTGCCGAAATGCTCGCCGAACTGATGCGCTACCGCCACGGCATCGCCGTCGCCGGTACCCACGGCAAGACCACCACTACCAGCCTGATCGCTTCGGTGTTCGCCGCCGGTGGCCTGGATCCGACCTTCGTCATCGGTGGCCGTCTGAACGCCGCGGGCACCAATGCCCAGCTCGGCACCAGCCGTTACCTGATCGCCGAGGCCGATGAAAGCGACGCCAGCTTCCTGCATCTGCAACCGCTGGTGGCCGTAGTCACCAACATCGACGCCGACCACATGGCGACCTACGACGGTGACTTCAACAAACTGAAGAAAACCTTCGTCGAGTTCCTGCACAACCTGCCGTTCTACGGTCTGGCGGTGATGTGCCTGGACGATCCGGTGGTGCGTGAAATCCTGCCGCTGGTCAAGCGTCCGACCGTGACCTATGGCTTCAGCGAAGACGCCGACGTGCGCGCGATCAATGTTCGTCAGCAGGGCATGCAGACCTTCTTTACCGTGCTGCGCCCTGATCGCGAGCCTCTTGATGTGTCCGTGAACATGCCGGGCAACCACAACGTGCTCAATTCCCTGGCGACCATCTGCATCGCCACCGACGAAGGCGTCAGCGATGAAGCCATCGTCCAGGGCCTGTCCGGGTTCCAGGGTGTCGGCCGACGCTTCCAGGTCTACGGCGAACTGCCGGTGGACGGCGGCAACGTGATGCTGGTCGACGACTACGGTCACCACCCGACCGAAGTTGCCGCAGTTATCAAAGCCGTGCGTGGTGGCTGGCCGGAGCGCCGTCTGGTGATGGTCTACCAGCCGCACCGTTACAGCCGCACCCGCGACCTGTACGACGATTTCGTCAATGTCCTGGCCGACGCCAATGTGCTGCTGCTGATGGAAGTTTATCCGGCCGGCGAAGAGCCGATTCCGGGCGCCGACAGCCGCAAGCTGTGCAACAGCATCCGCCAGCGCGGTCAGCTCGACCCGATCTACATCGAGCGCGGTGTCGACCTGGCGCCGGTGGTCAAGCCGTTGCTGCGTGCCGGCGACATTCTGCTGTGCCAGGGCGCCGGTGACATCGGCGGCCTCGCACCGAAACTGTTGAAAAGCGAGTTGTTCGCCGGTGCCGTGGCGGCGTCGGTCGAGGGGAAGTTGAAATGACTGCTGCCTACGCCAACCTGTTCTCCACCATCGCCCCGAAGGACTTCGGCCGTGTGGCCGTGCTGTTCGGTGGCCTGAGTGCCGAGCGTGAAGTCTCGCTGAAGTCCGGCAATGCCGTGCTCACTGCGCTGCAAAGCGCGGGTGTGGACGCGTTCGGCATTGACGTCGGCGCCGATATCCTGCAGCGCCTGCTGAGCGAGAAGATCGACCGCGCGTTCATCATCCTCCACGGTCGCGGCGGTGAAGACGGCAGCATGCAGGGCCTGCTCGAAGTGGCCGGCATTCCGTACACCGGCAGCGGCATCCTGGCTTCGGCACTGGCGATGGACAAACTGCGCACCAAGCAGGTCTGGCACACGCTCGGGATTCCGACGCCACGTCACGCCGTGCTGCGCAGCGAGGCCGATTGTATTTCGGCAGCGACGGAACTGGGCTTCCCTTTGATCGTCAAACCGGCGCATGAAGGTTCAAGTATCGGGATGGCCAAAGTGACTTCCGCGTCCGAGTTGATCGACGCATGGAAAGCGGCCAGTACCTACGATTCGCAAGTGTTGGTCGAGCAATGGATCCACGGTCCCGAGTTCACCATCGCCACCCTGCGTGACCAGGTGTTGCCTCCTATCGCCCTGGGTACGCCGCACACGTTCTACGACTACGACGCCAAGTACATCGCCAACGATACCCAGTATCGGATTCCGTGCGGGCTCGATGCCGCCAAGGAAAAAGAACTCATGGACCTCACGGCGCAAGCCTGCGAGGCGCTGGGTATTGCCGGTTGGGGCCGGGCGGACGTGATGCAGGACGCCGACGGCAAATTCTGGTTCCTGGAAGTCAACACCGCTCCCGGCATGACCGATCACAGCCTGGTACCGATGGCGGCGAAAGCGGCCGGTCTGGATTTCCAGCAACTGGTCCTGGCCATTCTGGCCGCCAGTGTCGATGCCGATGGCAAGAAAGAGGCGCGAGGTTAAGACCATGCAAGGCGCTCATCTCAGACATCAGCCACCCGCACCCGGTCGCAAGCCGGTGCCGCGGGGTGCCAGCCGAATGGTGGCCAAAGAGCCGATGTCCGCGCGCCTGCCAAAAGCCAACTTCGGCTTTTTGAAAGGTCTGTTCTGGCCGGTGCTGCTGGTGGCTCTGGGGTTCGGCACTTACGAAGGCGCACAGCGTTTGCTGCCGTACGCCGACCGGCCAATCACCAAGATCGCGGTGCAGGGCGACCTGAGTTACATCAGTCAGCAAGCGGTGCAGCAGCGGATCGCCCCGTATGTGGCGTCGAGCTTCTTCACCATCGACCTGGCGAGCATGCGCACCGAGCTGGAGCAGATGCCGTGGATCGCCCACGCCGAAGTACGTCGGGTGTGGCCGGACCAGGTGGTGATCCGCCTCGAAGAGCAACTGCCGGTGGCCCGTTGGGGCGACGAGTCGTTGCTCAACAACCAGGGCCAGGCGTTCACGCCCAAGGAACTGGCGAACTACGAACACCTGCCGCAGCTGTTCGGTCCACAGCGGGCCCAGCAGCAAGTGATGCAGCAATACCAGGTGCTGAGCCAGATGCTCCGGCCATTGGGCTTCTCGATTGCGCGGCTGGAGCTGCGTGAACGCGGCAGCTGGTTCCTGACCACCGGAGCCGGCAGTTCCGGCCCCGGGATCGAGCTGCTGCTGGGACGCGGCAACCTGGTGGAAAAGATGCGCCGCTTCATTGCCATCTATGACAAGACGCTCAAAGAACAGATTACGAACATTGCGCGCATCGATCTGCGCTACGCCAACGGCCTCGCTGTTGGCTGGCGGGAACCAGTAGCGCCGACGACAGCCCAACCCGCTGTCGCAAAGAATTAAGAAGAGGCAGGACCCATGGCAAACGTGCAAAGCGGCAAAATGATCGTCGGTCTCGATATCGGCACCTCCAAGGTGGTGGCGCTGGTCGGCGAGGTTGCGGACGACGGCTCGCTGGAAATCGTCGGGATCGGCACTCATCCGTCCCGCGGCCTGAAGAAAGGCGTGGTGGTCAACATCGAGTCCACCGTGCAGTCGATCCAGCGCGCGATCGAAGAAGCCCAACTGATGGCGGGCTGCCGCATTCACTCGGCGTTCGTCGGCGTGGCGGGCAATCACATTCGCAGCCTGAACTCCCACGGCATCGTCGCGATTCGTGATCGCGAAGTCAGCTCGGCTGACCTGGAGCGCGTACTCGACGCCGCCCAGGCGGTGGCGATCCCGGCCGACCAGCGTGTGCTGCACACCCTGCCGCAGGATTACGTGATCGATAACCAGGAAGGCGTGCGCGAGCCGCTGGGCATGTCCGGCGTGCGTCTGGAGGCCAAGGTTCACGTGGTCACCTGCGCCGTCAACGCCGCACAGAACATTGAAAAATGCGTGCGTCGCTGCGGTCTGGAAATCGACGACATCATTCTCGAGCAACTGGCCTCGGCCTACTCGGTCCTGACCGACGACGAAAAAGAGCTGGGCGTGTGCCTGGTCGACATCGGCGGCGGCACCACCGACATCGCGATCTTTACCGAAGGCGCGATCCGCCATACGGCGGTGATCCCGATTGCGGGCGACCAGGTGACCAACGACATCGCCATGGCGTTGCGCACCCCGACCCAGTACGCCGAAGAGATCAAGATCCGCTACGCCTGCGCCCTGGCCAAACTGGCCGGTGCCGGCGAGACCATCAAGGTGCCGAGCGTCGGCGACCGTCCGCCGCGCGAACTGTCCCGTCAGGCCTTGGCCGAAGTGGTCGAGCCGCGTTACGACGAACTGTTCACCCTGATCCAGGCCGAGCTGCGTCGCAGCGGCTACGAAGACCTGATCCCGGCCGGCATCGTGCTGACCGGTGGTACCTCGAAGATGGAAGGCGCCACGGAACTGGCCGAAGAAATCTTCCACATGCCGGTCCGCCTGGGCGTGCCCCACGGCGTGAAAGGTCTGGATGACGTGGTACGCAACCCGATTTATTCCACTGGCGTTGGCTTGTTGATGTACGGCCTGCAGAAGCAGTCCGACGGGATCTCGTTCTCGGGCATCGGCAGCCGCGACAGCTACAGCAACGATGAGCCGCAGGCGCCGTTGCTGGACCGTTTGAAGAAGTGGGTTCAAGGCAACTTCTAATGCTTTACCGCAGCACCGCAACAAACAGCAGTAGGCGAAAAAACTAGAGAATGTAAGGAGAGGGAAAATGTTCGAACTCGTAGACAACATCCCCGCAAGCCCGGTAATCAAAGTTATCGGTGTTGGCGGTGGCGGCGGCAACGCTGTCAATCACATGGTCAAGAGCAACATCGAAGGCGTGGAATTCATCTGCGCCAACACCGATGCTCAAGCGCTGAAAAACATCGGCGCGCGCACCATTCTGCAATTGGGTACCGGCGTGACCAAAGGCCTGGGCGCCGGCGCCAACCCGGAAGTCGGCCGTCAGGCTGCGCTGGAAGATCGCGAGCGCATCGCTGAAGTGCTGGCCGGCACCAACATGGTGTTCATCACCACCGGCATGGGCGGCGGTACCGGTACCGGTGCGGCGCCGATCATCGCCGAAGTGGCCAAGGAAATGGGCATCCTGACCGTTGCGGTCGTGACCCGTCCGTTCCCGTTCGAAGGCCGCAAGCGTATGCAGATCGCCGACGAAGGCATCCGCATGCTCTCGGAAAGCGTCGACTCGCTGATCACCATTCCGAACGAAAAACTGCTGACCATCCTCGGCAAGGACGCAAGCCTGCTGTCGGCTTTCGCCAAGGCTGACGATGTACTGGCCGGTGCCGTTCGCGGTATCTCCGACATCATCAAGCGTCCGGGCATGATCAACGTCGACTTCGCAGACGTACGTACCGTGATGAGCGAAATGGGCATGGCGATGATGGGCACTGGCTGCGCCAGCGGTCCGAACCGTGCACGTGAAGCGACCGAAGCAGCCATTCGCAACCCGCTGCTGGAAGACGTGAACCTGCAAGGCGCACGCGGCATCCTGGTGAACATCACTGCCGGTCCTGACCTGTCCCTGGGTGAGTACTCCGACGTGGGTTCGATCATCGAAGCGTTCGCTTCCGAGCACGCGATGGTCAAGGTCGGTACCGTTATCGATCCGGACATGCGCGACGAACTGCATGTGACTGTGGTTGCCACCGGTCTGGGCGCGAAAATCGAGAAGCCTGTGAAGGTCATCGACAACACCGTTCACACCTCGATGGCGGCTGCTCAGGTACAGCAACCGGCACCCGCTCGTCAGGAGCAGCCAGCGGTGAATTACCGTGACCTGGACCGTCCGACCGTCATGCGCAACCAGGCTCAGGCCGGTGCTGCGACTGCCGCGAAGATGAATCCGCAAGATGACCTGGACTACCTGGACATCCCGGCTTTCCTGCGTCGTCAGGCCGATTGATGAAATGTATCAGGGGTATTCAGGTGATTGGTGTTCAGCAAAGGCTCGGTCTGCTATCATCGCCAGCCTTTGTTGATACCAGTTCGCAATTTGCGCTGAAGCGGCCCATGCCATGATTAAACAACGCACACTGAAAAATATTATCCGTGCCACCGGTGTAGGTCTGCACTCCGGGGAGAAGGTTTACCTGACCCTCAAGCCTGCACCTGTCGACACCGGGATCGTCTTTCGTCGTGCCGATCTCGATCCGGTTGTCGAGATACCGGCTCGCGCGGCCAACGTCGGCGAGACAACCATGTCGACGACGCTGGTCAACGGTGACGTGAAGGTAGACACGGTGGAGCACCTGCTCTCGGCCATGGCTGGCCTGGGCATCGATAACGCCTACGTCGAGCTCTCCGCGTCTGAAGTCCCGATCATGGATGGCAGCGCAGGACCTTTCGTATTCCTGATTCAATCGGCTGGCCTGGAAGAACAGGACGCCGCCAAGAAATTCATCCGCATCCTGCGTGAAGTGACAGTGGAAGACGGCGACAAGCGCGCCACTTTCGTCCCTTTCGAAGGGTTCAAGGTGAGCTTCGAGATCGATTTCGATCACCCGGTTTTCCGGGACCGCACCCAAAGTGCAAGCGTGGATTTTTCCAGCACTTCGTTCGTAAAAGAAGTCAGCCGCGCCCGTACTTTCGGTTTCATGAGTGACATCGAGTACCTGCGCAAGCACAACCTCGCACTCGGCGGCAGCGTGGAAAACGCGATCGTGGTCGATGCCGATGGCGTACTGAACGAAGACGGCCTTCGCTACGAAGACGAATTCGTGAAGCACAAGATCCTCGACGCGATTGGCGACCTGTACCTGCTGGGCAACAGCCTGATTGGTGAGTTCAAGGGCTTCAAGTCCGGCCACGCACTGAACAACCAGCTGCTGCGCAAGTTGATTGAGCAGAAAGATGCCTGGGAAGTCGTGACGTTCGAAGACGCCAGCACTGCACCAATCTCTTACATGCGCCCGGTTGCGGCGGTGTAAGTAAAAAACCTCTCTAGTTTTTTGAAGGCCACCTTTCGGTGGCCTTTTTTTATGCCCGCAGGTTTTGCATTGGCTGTACCGGCCTCATCGCTGGCAAGCCAGCGATGAGGCCAGAAAGGCCAAAACACCCATCAAGCGACGACGACCCGGTTTCGCCCACCTTCCTTGGCCTGATACAACGCCTTGTCCGCCGCGAACAACAGCTGCTCCAGACTGATTTCGCTCGTCGCCGTCCAGGTACTGATACCGACGCTCACGGTCATCGGTGACTGGTCTTGATTCAGGCTCGGCAATTGCTCCACCGCTGCACGAATGTGTTCGGCGATCTGCTGCGCCCCGGCACTGTCGGTTTCCGCGAGGATCACCGAAAACTCCTCACCGCCATACCGCGCCACCAGATCCGCCGGACGCCGCACATTGGCGGTGATCACCCTGGCCAGTTCACGCAACGCCTGATCTCCGGCCTGATGCCCGTGGCGGTCATTGAAGGCCTTGAAGTGGTCGGCGTCGATCATCAGCAATGAAAGCGGCTTGCCCGAGCGCTGGGCGCGGAACCACTCGTGGCGCAGTGACTGATCGAGCATCCGCCGGTTGGCGACCCCGGTCAGGGCATCAGTTGCGGCGAGTTGTGCCAGTTCATGTTCGGCCCGCTGACGCAGGCGCAGCTCCCTGGCCAGCAGCCAGGTCAGCCACAGAAGACCGGCACATAACACGCCGGTAGCGCCGCTGATCAGGATCGCCGTGCGTCGCCACGCGCCGAACACTTCCTCGCTGGACAGGGCAACGATTACCGTCAGCGGCAGATTGCCGACCCGCGAATAGGTGTACAGCCGTTGCTGATAATCCATGCTCGAAATGCTGTTGAAACTGCCATTGCCGTTGTTGTCGCGCAGAATCCGCACCACATTGGGCCGGGCGGCAAAGCTCTTGCCGATCGAGTCGCTCTGCAGATAAGGCTTCTGCGCCAGCAGGATGCCGTCGTTGTTGATGATGTTTAGAGTGCTGTCGATGCCGATGTCGAGGCTGTTGAACAACTGATCGAAGTAATCGAGCTTCATCGACGCCACGGCCACGCCCAGAAACTCACCGGTGTCTGAAGAAATGCGCCGACTGAAACTGATCCGCCACTGGTTCGCGTCATCGCAGTCGCAGCGGGGTTTGAACGGACGGCTGATGAACATGCCGGTGTCGCGGTTGAAGGCGTGGGCGAGGAAGTAGTCACGGTCGGCGAAATTGCCCGGCAGCGGATCGACCCGCGAGGAGTCGGCAATCACCTCGCCATACTTGTCGAGCAACAGGATGTCGCCCTTGAAGCGCGCCGTGGTGGAGCGGTCGAACAACGCCAGATGGCGGATCTGCGGCGACACGTCTTTCAGGTCGTCACGCTGGGCGGCGGCGATCAGCCCTTGCAGCGTCAGGTCATACAGCTCGACGGTGCGCAGTACATCGGCGTCGATCAGCTGGGCGATGGTGGTGGCGCCACGGGTGGCCGATTCCTGGGCGTTGGCGCGTTCACGGATCAGCAGGAACGTGACGATGCACACAATCGCGATCACGCTCAGCAGGCTGCCTGAGATCAACAGCAGCTCGGAGCGTCCGGTCGTGCCGGGAACGGTAGGGGTGCGGCTCGCGATCATGGTCCGGTTTTCGGTTGGGGGTTCTTCTAAGCGTAGTTGTACCCGCTCGCTGCCACAGGCAAGAAAAAGGCCAGCGCGTCAGGCTGGCCTTTTATCGCAGCGCCGATCTTAGAAGACGTTGATCGGGTAGTCGATGATCACACGGTATTCATCGGTGTCCGTATCGATTGCGCCGTAACCGTTGCCGCCGCGGTTGGTCGCCCATTGCAGGCGTACCGCCAGGTCTTTGGCCTGGCCGCTCTGCACCACGTATTTGAGATCGATGTCGCGCTCCCAGTGTTTGGCGTTGCGGCCTTCGGCGCTGTACCACGAGGCGTAACCCTTGCTGTCCGGATCGGCCTTGGTCAGGTCCAGCGTACCGCGTGAGTAGGACAGCGACGAGGTCAGCCCCGGCAGGCCGACGCCGGCGAAGTCGTAGGCGTACTTGAGTTTCCACGAGCGCTCGTTCGGGCCGTTGAAGTCCGAGTACTGCTGCGAGTTGTCGAGGTAGACGCTGTCGCCCTGGCTGATGTAATCGAACGGCGTGTTGCCGTTGACCCGCTGATACGCGGCGGTAACGCTGTGGCTGCCGATGCCCACGGTGAAATGCAGGCTGTAGGTGTTGTTGTCGATGTTGCCCAGCAGCGCGTCGCCGGTGTCCTGGGTGTGATAGAAGTGCAGGCCCGGGTTGAGGGTCACCCGATCATTCAGCGCCCAGGTGTAGTCGAGGTCGTAGTAGTACTGGTTCCAGATGTCCTTCAACTCGGAGGCATACAGGCTGCTGGTCAGGCCTTCGACGCCGCTCCAGGCCACGCCGGCCCAGTTCAGGTGCTGGCTCTTGTCGCCGTCGGCGAGGGTGCCGTAAGAGGTGCCGATGCGTTTGTGCCCGCTCTGGTTGTAGGGTTTGGTGAAGCTGGCCTGACCACCTTCGATCATCCAGCCGTCGAAGCTGTAGTTGGTCAGGCTGAGGCCGCGAAAGGTCTGCGGCAGCATGCGCGTCTCGCCACCGGCGATCACCGGGTTGGCAAGGAACAGGTCGCCGGCCTTCAACTCGGTATCGAACGCCCGCATTTTCAGGGTGGCGCCCGCCGTGGAGAACGACCCCGGCGCTTTGCCGCTGCCGTCACTGACCGGCAGGATGCTGGAGTTGTCCGTACCACCACCACCGTCGAGTTTCAGACCGAGCATGGCGTGGGCATCGAGGCCGAAGCCGACCGTGCCTTCGGTGTAGCCCGACTCGAATTTGCCGAGGAACCCTTGGCCCCACTCGATGTTGTCGTCCGTCTGCTGCAGACGGTTGCGGTTCATGTAGTAGTTGCGGGCATTGAGGTTCAGGCTCGAGCCTTCGACGAAACCTTGCTGCTCGGCTTCGGCAGCATGGGCGGCGGGGGCAATCGTTGCGGCAATTGCAATGAACAGCGGGGTGAAACGAACTGGGTAACGCACGTGCGGTAAAGCTCCTTGGGTCAACTGACACTTCAATGTCTTGAGGTGCGGGATATTTCCAGTTGTTAAAGACGTACCAGACAGCTTTCAGACCACAACGAAAAAAAGCCGCTGAAAATCAGCGGCCTGCAAGGACGACGGTTGAACGGGAAGAGCCAAACAACCGCGTCGAGGGAAATGTTGCGCGGTGCGCGACTCAGCTGTCTTTCTCGGAGGTTTGAGCCTGAGAATTTAAGGCCTGCGGGGCTTGCGTAGCGTCCTGAGCCTTGGCCATCACTTCTGCCTGATGCTGTTCGAATGCTTGAGCGCGAGCGGCGTTTTGCGCTACGAACGTCTGGGATTCTTCAGCCATCGCCATCGGCGACAGGATCAATGAGGACAAAACGAAAGCGCTGGCAATACCCATACTGTTGGACATCTTGAAAACCTTCTTGCTTGGCAAGTGCTGTTTGGTGCGGGCAAAGATAAGGTTGCCGGGCGTTGGGAAACAGCGTGATTTTCATAAATGACTGTTACGGCATAAGCAAAGATCAGCGGGGGGAGGTCGTTTCCGGGCTCGGCTTGAGAGGGACGCGGAGCGTCCCGGGCGGCGTTCCCACGCAGAGCGTGGGGAACGATGAGGGGTGGGGTCAGACCGGCAAATGAATCCCGAAGGTATTCATCCCACGATCACTGCGCACAAACACATCCCCACCATGCATCAGCGCAATCGCCTTGACGATCGCCAGCCCCAATCCGTGGTTGTTGCCGCTGTTGCTGCGCGACGCATCGACCCGGTAGAAGCGCTCGAACAAGCGCGGTAAATGCTCGCTGGCAATCGGGGAGCCGGGGTTGGCCACGCCGATGCTGACCTGATGTTCCTCGACCGTGATCTGCACCTCGATCACCTGTCCCGGCGCGGTGTGTTGCACTGCGTTGCTCAACAGATTGATCAAGGCCCGGCGCAGATGAGCAATCTCGATCTGCACCTGGGCATCGCCGCTGACGTGGACCTGGACCTGCGCATCCTCAAGGATGAAATCGAGGTATTCGAGAGTAGTCGCCACTTCATCGGCCAACGAAGTCGACGTCAGTTTGGTGGCCTTGCTGCCCTGATCGGCGCTGGCCAGGAACAGCATGTCGTTGATGATCGAACGCAGGCGTTCCAGCTCTTCGAGGTTGGATTGCAGCACTTCGAAATAATGCTCGGCCGAGCGCCCGCGAGTCAGGGCGACCTGGGTCTGGCCGATCAGGTTGGTCAGCGGCGAGCGCAGTTCATGGGCGACGTCGGCGTTGAAGGATTCGAGACGTGAATAGGCTTGCTCAACCCGCTCCAGCGTCGAGTTGAACGAGTCGACGAACTGCTCCAGTTCCGGCGGTAACGGCGACAGTCGCAGACGCCCGGCCCGCAACGGCGGTGCCAGCCGCTGGGCTTCGTGGGACAGTTTGATCAGCGGTTTGAGGCCGATTCGCGCCACCCAGTAACCCAACGCC
Organism: Pseudomonas sp. B16(2017); assembly: GCF_002113205.1. Lineage (NCBI taxonomy): Bacteria > Pseudomonadati > Pseudomonadota > Gammaproteobacteria > Pseudomonadales > Pseudomonadaceae > Pseudomonas > Pseudomonas sp. B16(2017). The sequence goes on along the minus strand of NZ_NEKA01000017.1, from coordinate 6,408 downwards.
GAAGCCAGTAGCACGCCGATCACCGCCAGACTCACCAGCGCGATCAGCAACTGATGCTGGGTCTGGTGAAAGGTCTCGGTGTCGATGCCGATCATGAAGCGCAGCGGCGGGCGTTGATCCTTGGCCGGCAGTTCGGTGAGCAGCACTTTCAGCGGATAGGGATGGTCGGGCAGTTGCAGGTCGCGCATGCCCAGCGGGCCTTGGGCAAACGCGCGGATCGAGACATCGGGCTCGCCGAATTCATAGCCCGGATTGCCGCTGACCACCCAGAACCGGATGCGCTTGTCTTCTTCGCCGAGCAGCTTGAGCTTGGCGTTGATCTTCACCCAGTGCTCGGGGGTGCCATAGCGGTTGAGCGCCGATTCGAGCACGCTGTAACGTGCGTCCAGTTCCGCTTCCGGCAGCAGGCCCAGGCCTTTGTCCACTTGTTGATACAGCGCGCCGCCGATCAACAGGAACACCAGCAGCGCCACCAGCGTGAACATCCCGCTCAAGCGCAGCGCGATAGAGTTACTGGACACCACGGCTCTCCAGCACATAACCCATGCCCCGGATGGTGTGCAGCAGCTTCTCGTCGAACGGCCCGTCGAGCTTGGCGCGCAGGCGCTTGATCGCGACTTCGACCACGTTGGCGTCGCTGTCGAAATTGATGTCCCAGACCATCTCGGCAATCGCGGTTTTCGAGAGGATTTCGCCCTGACGCCGGGCCAGCACGCTGAGCAGGGAAAACTCCTTCGCCGTCAGATCCAGCCGCGTCCCGGCGCGGGTGGCCTTGCGGCTGATCAGATCGATCCACAGATCGGCGATGCTCACTTGCACCGGTTCATGGCCGCCACTGCGCCGGGTCAGCGCTTGCAGGCGCGCCACCAGTTCGAGGAAGGAGAACGGTTTGCCGAGGTAATCGTCGGCGCCATCGCGCAGGCCGCGGATTCGGTCTTCGACCCGCTCGCGGGCGGTGAGCATGATCACCGGCGTCTGCTTGCGCGCACGCAGCGCGCGCAATACGCCAAAGCCATCGAGGCCCGGCAGCATCACGTCGAGGACGATCACCGCGTAGTCGCTTTCCAGTGCCAGGTGCAGGCCCTCGACGCCGTCGCGGGCCCGATCCACGGTGTAACCCTGTTCCGTCAGGCCGCGGTGCAGGTAGTCCGCGGTTTTCTCTTCGTCTTCGATAATCAGAACGCGCATGACCCGCCTCAGTCTGTCGTTGCCAGCGCCGCAATGGGCGCAGGTTTGGGCTTGTGGAACAGCCGCTCGAGCCACAAGTATATGACCGGCGTGGTGAACAACGTCAGCATCTGGCTGACCAGCAGACCACCCACAACGGCGATCCCCAGCGGCTGGCGCAGTTCCGCGCCGGTGCCGTAACCGAGCATCAGCGGCAGGGCGCCGAGCAGCGCGGCGAGGGTGGTCATGATGATCGGCCGGAAGCGGGTGATACACGCTTCGAAAATCGCATCCTGCGGCGACAGCCCGCGATGACGCTGCGCTTCCAGGGCGAAATCGATCATCAGGATGCCGTTCTTCTTCACGATACCGATCAGCAGCACCAGCCCGATCAACGCCATGATCGAAAAGTCCTGCCCGCAGATCCACAGCATGATCACCGCACCCAGCCCCGCCGCCGGCAAGGTCGAGATGATCGTCAGCGGATGGACGAAGCTCTCGTAGAGCACGCCGAGAATGATGTACACCGCCACCAGCGCCGCGAGAATCAGCCACGGCTGACTTTTCAGCGAACTCTGGAACGCCTGGGCCGCACCCTGGAAGTTGCCGCTGATCGCGGTCGGCATGCCGATCTCGGCCTTGGCCTGATTGAGCAGAATCACCGCATCGCCCAGTGCCACACCGGGCGCCAGGTTGAACGACAGGTTGGCGGCCGGGAACATGCCGTCGTGGGCGATGGACAGCGGGCCGATGGTCGGCGCGTCGAATCGGGCCAGCGCCGACAGCGGCACCATCTCTCCGCTCAGCGGCGAGCGCAGGTAGAAATAGTTGAGGCTTTCGGCCTTGCCGCGCTGTCTGGTGTCCAGTTCCAGGATCACGTTGTACTGGTTGACCTGGGTCTGGAACTCGTTGATCTGCCGCTGGCCGAAGGCGTCGTACAGCGCCTCGTCGACATCACTCGCCGTCAGGCCGAAACGCGCGGCGGCGCTGCGGTCGATGCTGATGTGGGTGATGCTGCCGCCCAGTTGCAGGTCGTTGGAAATGTCACGGAACGCCGGGATGCTGCGCAGTTTCTCGGTGAGTTTCTGGGTCCAGGTGGCGAGGGTCGGCCCGTCGTTGCTCTTGAGCACGTATTGATATTGCGCACGGCTCGGGCCGGAACTGAGGTTGATGTCTTGGCCGGCGCGCAGGTAAAGCACGATGCCGGGGACTTTCATCAGTTGCGGACGAATGCGATCGATGAACTGGCTGGCCGAAACGTCGCGGTCACCGCGTTTTTTCAGGGCGATCCAGAAGCGGCCGTTGGCGATGGTCTGGTTGCTGCCGGACACGCCCACCGAGTGGGAGAACGCCTGCACGGCCGGGTCGGCGGCGACGATTTCGGCCATCGCCAGGTGTTTTTTCACCATGTCGCTGTAGGAAATATCGGCGGCGGCTTCGGTGGTGCCGAGGACGAAACCGGTGTCCTGCACCGGGAAGAAACCCTTGGGGATAAACACGTAGCCGCCAATCGCCAGTGCGACGGAAATGCCGAACACGCCGATCATCAGTTTCTGGTGAGCGAGGGCGCGGCGCAGGCCTTTTTCGTACCAGCCGAGCAGGCGTTCGCTGAAGCCCGGTTTGTCATGGGTGTGATGCACCGGTTTGCGCATGAACAGCGCCGCCAGCGTCGGCGCCAACGTCAGCGATACCACCACGGAAATCATGATGGTCGAGGTGGCCGTCAGGGCGAACTCCTTGAACAAGCGCCCGACCACGCCGCCCATGAACAGCAGCGGAATGAACGCCGCCACCAGCGAGAAACTGATCGACACCACGGTGAAACCGATCTCGCCGGCGCCCTTGATCGCGGCGTCGCGCATGCTGTCGCCGGCCTCCAGATGACGGTGGATGTTTTCCACCACCACGATGGCATCGTCGACCACGAAGCCCACGGCCACCACAATGGCCACGAGGGTCAGGTTGTTCAGGCTGAAACCGAGCAAATACATCAAGGCGAAACTGGCCGTCAGCGACACGCCGAGCACCGCCGAGACAATCATCGTCGCCGACAGTTGGCGCAGAAACAGCGCCATGACCGCCACCACCAGCAGGATCGCGATCAGCAGGGTGATTTCCACCTCATGCAGCGAGGCGCGGATGGTCTGGGTGCGGTCGATCAGGGTTTTGACCTGCACCGAGGCCGGCAGCATGGCTTCGAGGCCGGGCAGGGCGGCTTGAATCCGGTCGACGGTTTCGACGATGTTGGCGCCGGGCTGGCGCGAGATCACCAGATTGACCCCCGGTCGATCGCCGGCCCAGGCTTGCACGTAGGCATCTTCCGAACCGTTGACGACTTTGGCGACATCCTTGAGGTGAACCGGGGCGCCGTCCTTGTAGGAAACGATGAGCTGGCTGTATTCCTCGGGGTGGAACAACTGGTCGTTGGTCGACAACGTGGAAATGCTCGATTCGCCGTACAGCGCGCCCTTGGCGAGGTTGAGGCTGGTCTGCTGGATCGCCACACGAATGTCGGCGAGGGTCAGGCCGATGGCCGCCAGTTTGTCGGCCGAGGCCTGCACGCGGATTGCCGGACGTTGCTGACCGGTGATGTTGATCTGGCCTACACCGTCGATCTGACTGATCTGACGCGCGAGCAGGGTTTCCACCAGGTCGCTGAGTTCGGTGCCGGGCATTTGCGTGGAGCTGACGCTGAGGATCAGCACCGGGCTGTCGGCCGGGTTGACCTTCTTCCAGGTCGGCAGGGTCGGCATGTCTTTCGGCAGTTTGCCGGCGGCGGTGTTGATCGCGGCCTGCACTTCCTGGGCGGCGGTGTCGATGCTCTTGTCGAGGGTGAATTGCAGGGTCAGCAACGTGGAGCCCAGCGCACTGCTGGAGGTCATCTGGGTCATGCCGGGGATGGCGCTGAATTGCACCTCCAGCGGCGTGGCCACGGATGAAGCCATGGTGTCGGGGCTGGCGCCGGGCAGTTGGGCGGAGACCTGGATCGTCGGAAATTCCGCTTCCGGCAGTGGGGCAATCGGCAGACGCGGGAAGGCAATCACCCCGACCAGTACCAGCGCGATGGTCAGCAGAATCGTCGCCACCGGGTGATCGATGCACCAGGTCGAAACGCCTTTGTGCTGCTTCATGGCTTGGGCTCCGCTTGCACCACCTGCGGCGGTTCGCTCATGACCTGCACGGTCGAACCGGGCTTGAGCCGCGACTGGCCGTCACTGACCAATACGTCGCCGGGCTTCACGCCCTTGATGATGTCCTGACCGCTGCCCTGATAAACCATTTGCACCTGCACCGCTTCAACCTTGTCGCCGTTGACCCTGTACACGAAGTGTTGATCGAGGCCGCGTTGTACGACGGTGGGCGGAACCACCAGCGCATCTTTATCCAGCGCTGTCTGAATCTTTACCGTCACCAGCAGGCCCGGCCAGAGTTTCTGGTTGGGGTTGTCGAACTCGGCCTTGGCGCGGATGGTGCCGGTGTTGGCGTTGATCTGATTGTCGATCAGGGTCAGGTGACCTTCGCCGAGCAGGTTGCCGGTTTCGCCATCGGTGTCGGCGCCGATGTAGGCCTTGACCAGTGCGCGCTGCGGGTCGCTGATCAGGCCTTGCAGGGTCGGCAGCATTTGCTGGGGCAGGGAGAACTCGACGGCGATCGGGTCGATCTGGGTCACGGTGAACAGACCCTGGGTGTCGGTCATGCGCAGGAAGTTGCCTTCGTCGACCGTGCGAATCCCGACGCGGCCGGTGACCGGGGAACGAATCTGGGTGTAGGAAAGTTGTACCTGGGCCGCGTCAATCGAGGCCTGGTTGCCTTGGGCGGTGGCCTTGAGCTGGTTGACCAGTGCCTGTTGCTGGTCGTAGGTCTGCTTGGAGACGCCGTCGTCGACGCTGAGCAGTTTGTAGCGTTTGAGGTTGACCAACGCGACTTGCAGTTGCGCCTGGCTTTCGCCCAGTTGCGCCCGGGCCTGGTCGAGGCTGGCGCGGATCGAGCGGTCGTCGATGGTGGCGAGCAGGTCGCCCTGTTTCACCAGTTGGCCCTCTTTGACCAAAAGCTTGGTGAGGATGCCGTCGATCTGTGGGCGCACCACGACGCTGTGCAGTGAGAGGACCGAGCCGATGCCGCTGGTGTAGCGGGGGACGTCTTTTTCGCTGACGGCGACGACCCTGACCGGGATGGCGGTGGGGGCTGCCAGTTTGGCCGGGGCGGGTTTGTATGCGTACCACAGACCTGCGGCTGCGAGGGCGATCAACAGGGTGGCGAGCAGGGCTTTTTTCTTCTGGATTTGCATGCTTGTGGGGCGCCAGGGGGACGGGGTTTGGGCAGGTTTTGTCTTTATAAACTTGTTTGGGGGTCAGGAGGGTGACGGCTAACTGACGGCGCTGTCAGTTTCGGCTTTTGACTTGGCGGCCTTTGGGCCGACCATTCTGGGGATTTATCGAGTACATATCCGTTTCTTCGGGTGCGCCCGCTGGCGGTTTCGCCCTTACGGCGAGTCCCTTTGGCAAACGCCCCAAAGGAACCAAAGGTCTGGGCCCCTGCGTTCGGCGCCTCGCTGTGGCTCGGCGTCCCTTCGTTCCGGGATTCATCCGGGGGCATCGCCTACGGTTTGCTTCGCTGCACCTCCTCTCGATGTGTTTGGCTTCGCCAAACGGTCGCTGCGCTCCCACCCCCGGATAAATCCCTCCACTCAGCCTTCCGATGGGGCCGGCACGTCAAGAGCGGTACTCGAGCTAACGCTCATTGTTTTGAGTGGTGGGAAGCGAACAGCGGAAAACGGAAAACAACTGCAGACTGTTTGATCGTTCCCACGCTCCGCGTGGGAATGCCGCCCGGGACGCTCCGCGTTCCATTCTCGAATGTTTAAAAGTTGTGTCTGTTTCGGCGATCCTTCCCACAATGTTTTCAGGTTGTCCGTCGGAAGTGCGCTCTCTAGTCTTTGGCTGTCGCTGCCAATTCAGCGAACAGGTGTGGAAACCTGATTTCAAGTAGTTGCAAAGCATCTCCCCGTAATCGTTGCCGATGTCTTCTTTCGTCTGCAAACTGCGTCGCGGCGGCTGTGCGCAGGCAGACTTCGGTCTGGCCGGTTGCCTACTTATCGGTTTTCCACCCTGCGTACAGCTGCCACCTCTTGTCGTGTGGAAACGACAAGGGATGGCTCCATAGCCAAGTAGGAGTTTTTCATGGACAAACTGATACCCGACCCACCCTCGGATTCCCCCCCCCACCCGAAAAAGGCACCCG
>NZ_NEKA01000016.1:0-169431 GCF_002113205.1 Pseudomonas sp. B16(2017) | reverse complement strand
CTTTATGAGGATGCCAGGAAAGCTAATCCGAGCCGTTGGAGCACTCGGACACGCAACTGGAAACTAGCTGATGCGGTGTATTTAAACCCAGAGCGCCCTGACTTTAAGGGCTCAACTGGCTAACAACGATTGGAACAAGGCGACAGGTGCCTTGACACGCACCGCGTTTGCCAAAAGTGACCCGCCGTAAGGGCGGAACCCTAAGAAGCCGTTACCGCAACAACGGATATTCACACCAAACAAACAGACAATAAAAAGGCGCCCGAAGGCGCCTTTCCACTTCCCGGCTATCAAGCCATTTCTGCGGTAGTCTCGAAGTCAAACGTCAACTCACCATCCTTGATGTCGATGTGAACCACACCGCCATGCTCGGCCAGCTCGCCAAACAGAATCTCCTCCGCCAGCGGACGCTTGATCTTGTCCTGGATCAGACGCGCCATCGGACGAGCGCCCATGGCCGAATCGTAACCACCGGCCGCCAGCCAACTGCGCGCCGCATCGGTGACTTCCAGAAGCACCCGCTTGTCTTCCAGCTGCGCCTGAAGCTCGGTAAGGAACTTGTCCACCACGCTTTTGATAACCTCGTGACTGAGGCGACCAAATTGAATGATGGTATCCAGGCGGTTGCGGAATTCCGGCGTGAAGCTCTTCTTGATCACTTCCATCGCATCGGACGAGTGGTCCTGATGGGTGAAACCGATCGAAGCACGTGCCGCCGTTTCAGCACCGGCGTTGGTGGTCATGATCACGATCACGTTGCGGAAGTCCGCCTTGCGCCCGTTGTTGTCGGTCAGCGTACCGTGGTCCATCACCTGCAACAGCAGATTGAAGACTTCCGGATGCGCCTTCTCGATTTCATCGAGCAGCAATACGCAATGCGGTTGCTTGGTGATCGCTTCGGTCAACAGACCGCCCTGGTCGAAACCGACATAACCCGGAGGCGCACCGATCAAACGCGATACGGTGTGGCGCTCCATGTACTCGGACATGTCGAAGCGAACCAGTTCGATCCCCAGCGCCTTGGCCAATTGACGCGCGGCTTCGGTTTTACCGACACCGGTCGGCCCTGCGAACAGGAACGAACCAACAGGCTTGTCGGGCGACTTCAGACCGGCACGGGACAGCTTGATCGCAGTCGACAGCGAATCGATCGCCGCGTCCTGACCGAACACCGTCAGCTTCAGGTCACGCTCCAGATTACGCAGCAGTTCCTTGTCGGAGCTGGTGACATGCTTCGGCGGAATCCGCGCGATTTTCGCCACGATGTCCTCGACTTCAGGGACTTCGATGCGTTTCACGCGCTTCTCGACCGGTTGCAGACGCTGGTACGCGCCTGCCTCGTCGATCACATCGATGGCTTTGTCCGGCATGTGCCGGTCATTGATGTAGCGCGAAGCCAGTTCCGCAGCGGCGCGCAGCGACTCATCACTGTATTCGATGTTGTGGTGCTGTTCGAAGCGACCTTTCAGGCCACGCAGGATACCGATGGTGTCCTCCACCGACGGCTCGACGACATCGACCTTCTGGAAGCGACGTGCCAGGGCACGGTCTTTTTCGAAGATGCCACGGAATTCCTGGAACGTGGTCGAGCCGATGCAGCGAATGTCGCCAGACGACAGCAGCGGTTTGAGCAGGTTCGAGGCATCCATCACGCCACCGGACGCAGCACCCGCACCAATGATGGTGTGGATCTCGTCGATGAACAGGATCGCCTGCGGACGTTTTTTCAGTTCATTGAGCAACGCCTTGAAGCGCTTCTCGAAGTCACCGCGATACTTGGTGCCCGCGAGCAGAGCGCCCAGATCGAGTGAGTAAACGACGCTGTTGGCCAGCAGGTCCGGCACCTGGTTGTCGACAATGCGCTTGGCCAGGCCCTCGGCAATCGCGGTTTTACCCACGCCCGCCTCGCCGACCAGCAGCGGATTGTTCTTGCGACGACGCGCCAGAATCTGCGCGACACGCTCGACTTCCGTTTCACGCCCGACCAGCGGATCGATCCGGCCCTGGCGTGCAAGTTCGTTGAGATTGCTGGCATATGCGTCCAGCGGATTGCCAGAAGAAGAAGACTCACCGCCCTCGTCGTCCTGCATATCTTGTTCACCTTCAGAGTGATCGCCATGCCCCGGCACTTTGGAAATGCCGTGGGCGATATAGTTGACGACATCAATGCGTGCAACGCTCTGCTGTTTCAGCAGGAACACCGCCTGACTCTCTTGCTCACTGAAGATTGCAACCAGCACGTTGGCGCCGGTCACTTCGCGTTTGCCCGAGCTCTGCACATGAAAGACAGCACGTTGCAGCACACGCTGGAAGCCCAGGGTTGGCTGGGTTTCGCGATCCTCGTCGTGAACGGGGATCAGTGGCGTGGTGGAGTCGATGAACTCCTGCAGGTCGTGCTTGAGTTTGTCGAGGTTTGCGCCGCAGGCACGCAATACGGTGGCGGCAGCCTCATTGTCCAATAGGGCCAGCAGCAGGTGTTCGACGGTCATGAATTCATGACGTTTCGAACGTGCCTCCTTGAAGGCAAGATTGAGGGTGACTTCGAGCTCGCGGTTTAACATAGCTTCACCTCATACCCAAGTGGTCGGCGATTAACCGTCCTTCTCGATTTCACAGAGTAGCGGATGCTGGCTTTCCCTGGCGTACTGGTTGACCTGCATGGCCTTTGTCTCGGCGATGTCGCGGGTAAACACTCCACATACTGCCCGCCCTTCTGTGTGGACGGCCAGCATGACCTTGGTCGCCAGCTCGCGATTCAGGTTAAAAAACACCTCGAGCACTTCGACGACGAAATCCATCGGTGTGTAGTCATCATTGAACAAAACCACCTTGTACATCGGCGGCGCCTGTAACGCAGGCTTTGCTTCCTGAACAGCAACGCCTGCCGAATCGTCGTCGTGCTCCTGTGGAAGATCCTTTTGGAGAAGCGGGCGATCCTGATTGAATGTTAGTCGAATCTGGCTGATTGCATGCATGGAAAGAAAGGTTCGTCAGTTGTGCAAATACAGTGGTGGGGGCGGCTTGACACGTTTTCAACTCCGACTGCCCGGTCACCTTGACTATCGGGAAAACGGTGTTACAACCAATAGAACCCACAGTGGGGAAAAAAGATCCGCGGAGTCAATCTTTTTAACGGATTCGACTGCGGATGGATTGGATGATACTCCAGCGATGGAGACTGTTGCAGAGGGATTTGAGCATGGCTGTCGGCAAGGTGAAATGGTTCAACAATGCCAAGGGGTTCGGTTTCATCAACGCCGATGGCCCCATGGGACATGATGAAGATGGTAAGACCATCGATTTATTTGCCCACTACTCCACCATTGAGATGGAGGGGTACAAAACCCTGAAAGCCGGGCAAATCGTCAAATTCGAGATCGTGCAAGGGCCCAAAGGCCTGCATGCCACAAAAATTCAGAATGTCAATGTCGAGGCCGCGAAAGATGCCGCCTCGGCTGCTGCTGCCGCTCATCACCAATCAGTGACCAGCTGAAGTAACCCGAACACCTGCCAGAAAACAAACCGCCCGGCTCGATCACTCGAGCCGGGCGGTTTCGTTGCAGCCGTCTTTCTTACATATGCTTGATCAGCGCTTCACCGAAGCCCGAAGACGACACCAGCGTGGCGCCTTCCATCAGACGTTCGAAGTCGTAGGTCACGGTCTTGGCCTTGATTGCACCATTGGTGCCCTTGATGATCAGGTCGGCCGCCTCGGTCCAGCCCAGGTGGCGCAGCATCATCTCCGCCGACAGGATCACCGAACCCGGGTTGACCTGGTCCTTGCCGGCATATTTCGGCGCGGTACCGTGGGTCGCCTCGAACATGGCCACGGTGTCGGACAGGTTGGCACCGGGCGCGATACCGATACCGCCCACCTCCGCCGCCAGGGCGTCGGACAGGTAGTCACCGTTGAGGTTGAGGGTGGCGATCACATCGTACTCGGCCGGACGCAGCAGGATCTGCTGGAGCATGGCATCGGCGATCGCGTCCTTGACGACGACCTCGCGGCCGGTTTTCGGGTTCTTGAATTTCATCCATGGGCCGCCATCAAGCAGCTCGGCGCCGAATTCTTCCTTCGCCACCTCATAGCCCCAGTCCTTGAAGGCACCTTCGGTGAATTTCATGATGTTGCCCTTGTGCACGATGGTCAGCGACTTGCGGTCATTGTCCACTACGTATTGCAGGGCCTTGCGCACCAGACGCTTGGTGCCTTCTTTCGAAACCGGCTTGATGCCGATGCCGCAGTCCTGGTCGAAACGGATCTTGGTGACGCCCATTTCTTCTTTCAGGAATTTGATGACCTTGGTGGCCTCAGGGGAGCCGGCCTTCCATTCGATACCGGCATAAATGTCTTCGGAGTTCTCGCGGAAGATCACCATATCGACGTCGCCGGGCTTTTTCACCGGGCTCGGCACGCCCTCGAACCACACCACCGGGCGCAGGCAGACATAGAGATCGAGCTGTTGGCGCAGGGCGACGTTGAGGGAGCGGATGCCGCCACCGACTGGAGTGGTCAGCGGGCCCTTGATGGAAACCACGTAATCCTTGACGGCGTCCAGGGTTTCCTGGGGCAGCCAGGTGTCCTGGTCATAGACTTGAGTCGCTTTTTCGCCAGCATAAACCTCCATCCAGGAAATCTTGCGCTTGCCCCCGTAGGCTTTCTCTACGGCAGCATCAACCACTTTGATCATCACAGGGCTGACGTCGACGCCAATGCCGTCACCTTCGATGAAGGGAATGATCGGGTTATCAGGGACATTGAGAGAATGGTCTGCGTTGACGGTGATTTTGTCGCCGACGGCTGGAACCTGAATCTTCTTGTAACCCATGCTGAACTCCATTGTTTGGATTGAACATCTGGCTTGGTTCGAGCGTAACCCAGTTAAATCAACACGCAAACCCTCTGTTCCGGGCGCGACCACATCTCGGTTCATACAAGCCTGAAAGCAAAGGGAAAAGCGCCAATCTCAAGCATTCACGGCGACTCTACGCCCCACCCCGGCCTGCGACCTTTAGACCAATGGACGAGAATCGTTGCATATGAACCATCGGCAGATTGCCAGCTACCTATGTATAATGCCGCCCGCTGACCAAAGGGTCACGACGGCTGGCCTCTCTAGCACGAGACTTTCCGCCTGATTGGTCGGGTTGTTACCGCAGTCCGACTGCTTGACGCTCTACTGATGCACCCAACATCACCGCGAAGAATCTCGACATTCGGTTCATGGATGACTTTGAACGAACGCGCTTACCCGGCGCCCCTCGAGTTTCTGCGCACGCTTTAGCAAAGAAGAGAGAGTTAATCCGAATATGCCCACCCGCTCGAAGATCATCTATACCTTCACCGACGAAGCTCCAGCCCTCGCCACCTATTCCCTGCTGCCGATCATCGAGGCTTACACCGCCTCGGCCGATATCGCCGTGGAAACCCGCGATATCTCTCTTGCAGCACGTATTCTGGCCAGCTTCCCCGAGCAACTGGGCGACAAAGCCGTAGCCGACCACCTCGCCGAACTGGGCGACCTGGCCGTTACGCCTGAAGCCAACATCATCAAGCTGCCGAACATCAGCGCCTCGGTTCCGCAACTGCAAGCCGCGATCAAAGAACTGCAGGCCCAGGGCTACAACCTGCCGGACTACCCGGAAACCGTGACCAGCGACGCCGACAAAGATGCCAAGGCGCGTTACGACAAGGTCAAGGGCAGCGCCGTGAACCCGGTTCTGCGTGAAGGCAACTCCGACCGTCGCGCGCCGTTGTCGGTCAAGAACTACGCTCGCAAGCACCCACACAAAATGGGCGCCTGGGCCAAGGACTCCAAGTCCCACGTCGCTCACATGAGCACCGGCGATTTCTACGGCAGCGAAAAAGCGGCCCTGATCGACGCCGCTGACACCGTGAAAATCGAGCTGGTCGCCCAAGACGGCACCACCACCGTCCTGAAAGAAAAAACCACCGTTCAGGCGGGCGAGATCCTCGACTGCTCCGTGATGAGCAAAAAGGCCCTGCGCGCGTTCATCGCCGCTGAAATCGACAGCGCCAAGCAACAAGGCGTGCTGCTGTCGGTTCACCTGAAAGCCACCATGATGAAGGTCTCCGACCCGATCATGTTCGGCCAGATCGTTGCCGAGTTCTACAAGGACGCCCTGACCAAGCACGCCGACGTGCTGGCCGAGATCGGCTTCAACCTGAACAACGGCATCGGCGACCTGTACGCCCGCATCAAATCCCTGCCGGCCGAGCAGCAAGCCCAGATCGAAGCTGACGTGCAAGCGGTCTATGCCGTTCGTCCGTCGCTGGCGATGGTCAACTCCGACAAAGGCATCACCAACCTGCACGTGCCGAGCGACGTTATCGTCGACGCCTCGATGCCGGCCATGATCCGTGACTCCGGCAAGATGTGGGGCACCGATGGCCAGCTGCACGACACCAAGGCTGTGATCCCGGATCGCTGCTACGCCACCATCTACCAGGCGGTGATCGAAGATTGCAAAGCCAACGGCGCTTTCGATCCGACCACCATGGGCAGCGTGCCAAACGTTGGCCTGATGGCGAAAAAGGCTGAAGAATACGGCTCCCACGACAAGACCTTCCAGATCAAGGCCGACGGCGTGGTTCGCGTGACCGACAGCAAAGGCACCCTGCTGATGGAGCAGGCTGTTGAAGCCGGCGACATCTTCCGCATGTGCCAGACCAAAGACGCGCCGATCCAGGACTGGGTCAAACTGGCCGTCAACCGTGCTCGTGCAAGCGCAACTCCAGCCATTTTCTGGCTGGACCCGATGCGCGCCCACGACGGCGTGGTGATCGAGAAGGTTCAGGCTTACCTGAAGGATCACGACACCGCTGGTCTGGACATCCAGATCATGGCGCCGGTCGATGCCATGAAATACACCCTGCAGCGCACCCGCGAAGGCAAGGACACCATTTCGGTGACCGGCAACGTACTGCGCGACTACCTGACCGACCTGTTCCCGATCATGGAACTGGGCACCAGCGCCAAGATGCTGTCGATCGTGCCGCTGATGAACGGCGGTGGCCTGTTCGAAACCGGCGCCGGCGGCTCGGCTCCGAAGCACGTGCAGCAACTGGTCGAAGAGAACTTCCTGCGCTGGGATTCGCTGGGTGAATTCCTGGCCCTGGCCGCTTCTCTCGAGCACCTGGGTGTGAACTACAACAACCCGAAAGCGCTGGTACTGTCCAAGACTCTGGACCAGGCCACCGGCCAGTTCCTCGACAACAACAAGTCGCCATCGCGCAAAGTCGGCAACATCGACAACCGCGGCAGCCACTTCTACCTGGCGATGTACTGGGCACAAGCCCTGGCCGCCCAGACTGAAGACGCTGCACTGCAAGCGCAGTTCGCGACCCTGGCCAAGACCCTGACCGAGAACGAAGCGACCATCGTCGCCGAGCTCAACGCCGTTCAGGGCAAGCCAGTGGACATCGGTGGTTACTACCACGCCGACGCCGAGCTGATCAGCAAGGCTATGCGCCCAAGCGCAACCTTCAACGCGGCCATCGCTGCGCTGGTTTAAGGTTGTAAAGGGAACATCACAAACCCCGGCCATGCGCCGGGGTTTGTGTTTCTGCCTTTCGCCCAGGAGATTCAATCAATGCAATGGCTCCCCCACATCACCGTCGCCACCATCGTCGAGGACAACGGCCGCTTCCTGATGGTCGAGGAACACAAGGCCGGGCGTAACGTGCTCAATCAGCCGGCCGGCCATCTCGATCCGGACGAAACCCTGATCGAAGCCGCCGTGCGCGAAACCCTCGAGGAAACCGGCTGGGACGTCGAACCCACCGCCGTCATCGGCATTTATCTGTACACCGCCCCGAGCAACGGCGTGACTTACCAGCGGGTATGCTTCAGCGCCGAAGCGGTAAAACACCACCCGGATTATCAACTGGACGACGGCATCGTCGGCGCCAAGTGGCTGACCCGCGACGAATTATTGGCCCAGCGCGATAACTGGCGCAGCGAGCTGATCATCCGTTGCATCGACGATTATCTGGCCGGCAATCGCTTCGGCCTCGAACTGATCCGCCCTTCCCTTTAGCCTTGAGGCCGTGAGCCTGATAGAATCGCGTCCTTTTTCAAGACACTCATTGAATCCCTATGCGTGATCCAGCCCCTTCTGACACATCCAAGAAGCGCGTCATTGTCGGCATGTCCGGCGGCGTGGACTCTTCCGTTTCCGCTCTCCTGCTGATCGAGCAGGGCTATGAAGTGGAAGGCCTGTTCATGAAGAACTGGGAAGAAGACGACGGAACGGAATACTGCACCGCCATGGACGACCTGGCGGATGCCCAGGCCGTGTGCGACAAGATCGGTATCAAACTGCACACCGCCAACTTCGCCGCCGAGTACTGGGACAACGTGTTCGAGCACTTCCTGGCCGAATACAAGGCCGGTCGCACGCCGAACCCGGACATCCTGTGCAACCGCGAGATCAAGTTCAAGGCGTTCCTCGACTACGCCATGATGCTCGGCGCCGACCTGATCGCCACCGGTCACTACGTGCGCCGCCGCGACATCGACGGCCGCACGGAGCTGCTCAAGGGCCTGGATCCGAACAAGGATCAGAGCTACTTCCTGCACGCCGTCGGCGGCGAACAGATCGCCAAGACCCTGTTCCCGGTCGGCGAGCTGGAAAAGCCGGAAGTCCGTGCAATTGCCGAGAAATACGAGCTGGCAACCGCCAAGAAGAAGGATTCCACCGGGATCTGCTTCATCGGCGAGCGCCGTTTCAGCGATTTCCTCAAGCAATACCTGCCGGCGCAACCGGGCGAGATCAAGACCACCGAAGGTGAAGTCATCGGCCGTCACCACGGCTTGATGTATCACACCATCGGCCAGCGTCAGGGCCTGGGTATCGGCGGTCTGAAAGACGCCGGCGATGAGCCGTGGTACGTGCTGCGCAAGGATCTGGACACCAACGAGCTGATCGTCGGTCAGGGCAACAACCATCCGTGGCTGTTCTCCAGCGCCCTGCTCGCTTCGGAAATCTATTGGGTCAATCCGATCGATCTGAGCCAGCCATTGCGCCTGACCGCCAAGGTTCGTTATCGCCAGAGCGATCAGGCCTGCACCCTGGAAAAAACCGCGACCGGCTATCGCGCCGTGTTCGACGAGCCGCAACGCGCAGTCACGCCGGGCCAGTCGGTGGTGTTTTATGACGGTGAAATCTGCCTCGGTGGCGGCGTGATCGAAGTCGCCGAGCCGTGGAGCGGCCAGGCATGAGCCCGACTCAGGAGCAATTGACCGCTCTGGGCGGCGTGTTTCTCGCCGCCGTGCTAGTGGACCGGATCGCCAAGACTGGCCAGACCAACGAGGCCGGCCTGAGCTGCATGCTCGGCAGCCTGCTGGTTCGTGACCCGAAAGACACGCTGGATGTTTACGGCGGCGACGACATCAACCTGCGCGAGGGTTACCGCGCACTGATCGGCGCCCTCGAGCGCGACCCGAGCACCTTGCAGCGCGAACCGCTGCGTTACGCGTTGTCGATGCTTGGTCTTGAGCGGCAACTGGCCAAGCGCAACGACATGCTCGACGTGATCGGCAAGCGTCTGCCGCAGATCCAGTCGCAGGTCGAGCATTTCGGCCCTGCCCACGAAAACGTGATAGCGGCCTGCGGCGCGCTGTATCAGGACACCCTGAGCACGCTGCGCCAGCGCATTCAGGTGCACGGCGACATGCGCAACCTGCAGCAGCCGAGCAACGCCTCGAAGATCCGCGCCCTGCTGCTCGCCGGCATTCGCTCGGCACGCCTGTGGCGCCAGCTCGGCGGTCACCGCTGGCAGCTGGTCGTCAGCCGGCGCAAGTTGCTCAAAGAGCTGTATCCGTTGATGCGCAGCGAGTAAATCGTCGCGCAATAAAAGCTTTGTAGCCTGTAACGCGTAATACGCCGGTCAGTTGGCGACGGACCGGCGGATTTTTTCATGTATGATACGCGCCCCATTTCGTTGCCCGACTGTCCGAGAACACCCCATGCAGCTCTCTTCGCTCACTGCGGTTTCCCCTGTTGACGGCCGCTACGCCGGCAAAACCCAGGCCCTGCGCCCAATTTTCAGCGAGTACGGCCTGATCCGTGCCCGTGTTCTGGTTGAAGTGCGCTGGCTCCAGCGCTTGGCCGCTCACGCCGGCATCCCGGAAGTGCCAGCCTTCTCCGCCGAAGCCAACGCCGTTCTGAATGAACTGGCCGAAAACTTCTCGCTGGAGCACGCCGAGCGCGTGAAAGAGATCGAGCGCACCACCAACCACGACGTCAAAGCGATCGAATACCTGCTCAAGGAGCAGGCGGCCAAGCTGCCGGAGCTGGCCAAGGTCAGCGAATTCATCCACTTCGCCTGCACCAGTGAGGACATCAACAACCTGTCCCACGCCCTGATGCTGCGCGAAGGTCGTGATGACGTGATGCTGCCGCTGATGCGCCAGACCGCCAACGCCATCCGCGAACTGGCCATCCGTTTCGCCGACGTGCCG
This sequence comes from Pseudomonas sp. B16(2017), assembly GCF_002113205.1. Taxonomy (NCBI): domain Bacteria; kingdom Pseudomonadati; phylum Pseudomonadota; class Gammaproteobacteria; order Pseudomonadales; family Pseudomonadaceae; genus Pseudomonas; species Pseudomonas sp. B16(2017). The sequence continues at coordinate 158,944 of NZ_NEKA01000016.1, read as the reverse complement.
ATGCTGTCGCGCACCCACGGCCAGCCGGCTTCGCCGACCACCCTGGGCAAAGAGCTGGCGAACGTGGTTTACCGTCTCGAGCGCCAGATCGCTCAGGTTGCTGCCGTTCCGCTGCTGGGCAAGATCAACGGCGCTGTCGGCAACTACAACGCCCACCTGTCGGCCTACCCGCAGATCGACTGGGAAGCCAACGCCCGCGCCTTCATCGAAGACGAGCTGGGCCTGGGCTTCAACCCGTACACCACGCAAATCGAGCCGCACGACTACATCGCCGAGTTGTTCGACGCCATTGCGCGCTTCAACACCATCCTGATCGACTTCGACCGTGACATCTGGGGCTACATCTCCCTGGGTTACTTCAAGCAGCGCACCATCGCCGGCGAAATCGGTTCGTCGACCATGCCGCACAAGGTCAACCCGATCGACTTCGAAAACTCCGAAGGCAACCTGGGCATCGCCAACGCACTGTTCCAGCACCTGGCGAGCAAACTGCCGATCTCCCGCTGGCAGCGCGACCTGACCGACTCCACCGTTCTGCGCAACCTCGGTGTCGGCTTCGCCCACAGCGTGATCGCGTACGAAGCGAGCCTCAAAGGCATCAGCAAGCTCGAGCTGAACGCTGACAAGATCGCTGCCGATCTGGACGCGTGCTGGGAAGTCCTGGCCGAGCCTATCCAGACCGTGATGCGCCGCTACAACATCGAAAACCCGTACGAGAAGCTGAAAGAACTGACTCGCGGCAAGGGCATCAGCCCTGAAGCGCTGCAGACTTTCATCGATGGCCTGGACATGCCGGCCGCTGCGAAAGCCGAGCTCAAGCAACTGACCCCGGCCAACTACATCGGCAACGCTGTAGCGCAAGCCAAACGCATCTGATCGACTGCTTGACCCGTTTGAGACGCCCGGCCGCGCCGGGCGTTTTTATTCCCGTCTGAAAAATGCTTTTTTTCAATAGGTTACATATGAATCCCGATATTCCTCTTCAACTTCTGGGTGGTCTTACGGCGCGCGAATTCATGCGCGATTACTGGCAGAAAAAACCACTGCTGATCCGTCAGGCGATTCCTGATTTCGAAAGCCCGATCGACGCCGACGAACTCGCCGGCCTGGCCCTGGAAGAGGAAGTCGAATCGCGCCTGGTGATCGAGCACGGCGAGCGTCCATGGGAACTGCGTCGCGGCCCGTTCGCCGAAGACGAATTCAGCAAACTGCCGGAGCGCGAGTGGACCCTGCTGGTGCAGGCGGTCGATCAGTTCGTGCCGGAAGTCAGCGAGCTGCTGGAAAATTTCCGCTTCCTGCCGAGCTGGCGCGTCGACGACGTAATGATCAGCTTCGCCGCCCCGGGTGGCAGCGTCGGCCCGCACTTCGACAACTACGACGTGTTCCTGCTGCAAGGCCACGGCAAGCGCAACTGGAAAATCGGCCAGATGTGCGACTCCGAAAGCCCGCTGCTGCAACACGCGGATCTGCGCATCCTCGCCGAATTCCACGAGACCGAAGAGTGGGTTCTGGAACCGGGCGACATGCTCTACCTGCCGCCGCGCCTGGCCCACTGCGGTGTTGCCGTCGATGACTGCATGACCTACTCGGTCGGCTTTCGCGCACCAAGCGCCGCTGAAGTGCTGACCCACTTCACCGATTTCCTCAGCCAGTTCCTGACTGACGAAGAGCGCTACACCGACGCCGATGCAAAACCGGTCAGCGATGATCCACATCAGATCCAGCACGATGCACTCGGCCGCCTGAAAGCACTGCTCGCCGAGCACATGAGCGATGAGCGCCTGCTGCTGACCTGGTTCGGCCAGTACATGACCGAGCCGCGTTATCCAGAGCTGGTGGTCGGCCCTGAAGAAGTCGAGGAAGAAGACCTTCTTGGCGCGCTCGAAGACGGCGCCATCCTGATCCGCAACCCGAGCGCGCGCCTGGCGTGGTCGGACGTCGATGACGATCTGTTGCTGTTCGCCAGCGGCCAGAGCCGTTACCTGCCGGGCAAGCTGCGCGAGCTGCTGAAGCTGATCTGCTCCGCCGACGCCCTGCACACCGACAACCTCGGTGACTGGCTGAGCGACGAAGACGGTCGCGGCCTGCTGTGCGAATTGGTCAAACAGGGAAGCCTGGGGTTCGCCGACGATGAATAAGATTCGCGTACGTGTTGCAGACTGGCAAAAGGACAACGCCGAGATCCGCCGCATTCGCGAAACGGTGTTCATTGCCGAACAATCGGTTCCACCCGAGCTTGAGTGGGACGCCGACGACGCCACAGCGGTGCACTTCCTGGCTTTCGAAGGCGACTTTCCGATCGGCACCGCCCGCCTGTTGCCCGACGGGCATGTTGGCCGGGTTTCGGTGCTCAAGGACTGGCGCGGTCTGAAGGTCGGCGATGCGCTGATGCAGGCGGTCATCGCCGAAGCAGAGGAGCGCGGACTGAAGCAGCAGATGCTCAGCGCCCAGGTACAGGCCACGGCGTTCTATGAGCGCCTGGGTTTCAATCTGGTCAGCGAGGAATTCCTCGAAGCCGGGATTCCGCATGTCGACATGGTTCGTCATTCGGCATAAGTCCGCGTCGCGGCATTCGCGGGCAAGCCCGCTCCCACAGGAGACCTCCAGCGAACACAGATTTTGTGCTCGGCAGAGATCCAATGTGGGAGCGGGCTTGCTCGCGAAGAGGCCCTCCAGAACACCACAAAACGCCCTGCCATTTTCGGATGCCGGGGCGTTTTGCTGTCTACGATTCAACTTGCCCCACCCCGGGCCGACAAACTGGCAATATCAAGCCTTTCGAAAGCGGAGATAACGGACATGTCCCTACGCACCCTGCTCACCACCCTGCTGCTCGGCTGCAGTGTTTCGGTGATGGCAGCCACAGAAATCGTGCCCCTCAAGTACCACACCAGCGCCGACATGCTGCCGGTGGCTCAGGACTTCATCGGCAAGGACGGCCAGGTCAGCGCCTATGGCAACCAGCTGATCGTCAAGGCCGAGCCCGGCAAGATCGAAGAACTCAAGGACCTGCTATCGCAGCTCGACACCGCGCCCAAGCGCTTGCTGATCACGGTCGACACCAACGAAAACAACGGCCGTGGCGACGAAGGTTATTCAGTCAATGGCGCGCAGACCCGGATCATCAGCCGCAGCACCGCCAGCCGTGACGGCGGCATTCAGCAGATCCAGGCCAGCGAAGGTGCACCGGCGCTGATCCAGGTCGGCCAGAGCGTGCCGATCACCAGCAGCCAGACCAACTCCTACGGCGATTACAGCAGCCAGACTCAATATCGCAACGTCACCCAGGGTTTTTACGTCACCGCCAGCGTCACCGGCGAAACCGTTCACCTGGCCATCAGTACCAACCGTGACCGCATGAGCCAGGAACGTCTCGATGTAGTGAACGTGCAAAGCACCGACACAACTGTCACCGGACGGCTGGGCGAATGGATCACCCTCGCCGGCGTGAATCGCCAGACCCAGGCCGACAAACAGGGCCTGGCCCGCAGCTACTCTACTCAAGGCCGGGATGACATGACGTTGCGGGTGAAAGTCGACACGCTGGACTAAAGCACCAAAAACTGACTGATTAGTCGTATTAGACGAAAGATGTAGTGCTTGAAAAAAAGCACTACAAAACGTTTGACGAGCCAAAAAAGCGAAGGCATGATGGCCTCGCTCCCGCTAATCAGAGGCCCTGGCAAGGGCCTTCGAAGCGCTGCTCGCAACCATCCCCGCGAGCCGTTTCGTGTCTGTACCGCCCACAAGGTGTGTTTGACGAGGTTGCCGACTGGAACGAAGTTGTCCCGAGGGACGGAAGCGTAATTAGGTAACCCGGCTTTACACTGTCGTTCGTATAAAGGCCCACGACGCCCGAATGCGCCCACCAGTTCGCCTTTACCTGCTCACCTCCCCTCGAGCCCATCGTTCATCCCGTCGCCTGCCCCGCCGAACCCGACCTGACCACCTAAGCTTCTGGTCAGCGAGCGCAAGGAATTTTCCACCGCAGAACAACTTTTCATAAAGACGCGACGAGGTTTATCTCCATGGCACTGACACGCGAACAGCAAATTGCAGCCCTTGAAAAAGACTGGGCTGAAAACCCGCGCTGGAAAGGCGTGACTCGCAATTACTCCGCTGCTGACGTCGTCCGTCTGCGTGGCTCGGTTCAACCAGAGCACACCTTTGCAAAAATGGGCGCCGAGAAGCTGTGGAACCTGGTCACCCAGGGTGCCAAGCCGTCCTTCCGCCCAGAGAAAGATTTCGTCAACTGCATGGGCGCCCTGACCGGTGGTCAGGCTGTTCAACAGGTTAAAGCCGGTATCCAGGCGATCTACCTGTCGGGCTGGCAAGTCGCGGCGGACAACAACTCCGCCGAATCGATGTACCCGGACCAGTCGCTGTATCCGGTGGACTCGGTTCCAACCGTGGTCAAGCGCATCAACAACTCGTTCCGTCGCGCCGACCAGATCCAGTGGAAAGCCGGCAAGAACCCGGGCGACGAAGGCTACATCGACTACTTCGCGCCAATCGTGGCTGACGCCGAAGCCGGTTTCGGCGGCGTACTGAACGCCTACGAGCTGATGAAGAGCATGATCGAAGCAGGCGCCGCCGGCGTTCACTTCGAAGACCAGCTGGCTTCCGTGAAGAAATGCGGCCACATGGGCGGCAAGGTGCTGGTTCCAACCCAGGAAGCCGTGCAGAAGCTGACCGCGGCTCGTCTGGCTGCCGACGTTGCCGGTGTACCGACCATCATCCTGGCCCGTACCGACGCCAACGCTGCCGACTTGCTGACTTCCGACTGCGATCCGTACGACCAGCCATTCGTGACTGGCACCCGTACCCAGGAAGGTTTCTACAAGGTTCGTGCAGGTCTGGACCAGGCAATCGCCCGAGGCCTGGCCTACGCGCCGTACGCCGACCTGATCTGGTGCGAAACCGCCAAGCCGGACCTGGAAGAAGCCCGTCGTTTCGCTGAAGCGATCAAAAAGGAATACCCGGACCAGATCCTGTCGTACAACTGCTCGCCTTCCTTCAACTGGAAGAAAAACCTGGACGACGCGACCATCGCCAAGTTCCAGCGCGAACTGTCCGCCATGGGTTACAAGCACCAGTTCATCACCCTGGCCGGCATTCACAACATGTGGCACAGCATGTTCAACCTGGCGCACGACTACGCCCGCAACGACATGACTGCCTACGTGAAGCTGCAAGAGCAGGAATTCGCTGACGCCGCCAAGGGTTACACCTTCGTGGCTCACCAGCAGGAAGTGGGCACTGGCTACTTCGACGACATGACCACCGTGATTCAAGGTGGCTCGTCGTCGGTAACCGCACTGACCGGTTCGACCGAAGAAGAACAGTTCCACTGATCGACTTCGCCTGAGCGAACGGCCTTTGCGGACCGTATAGAAAGCTAACCGCATTGCCGAAAAAACTGACGCCCCGACTGGTTCGGGGCGTTTTTTTGCCTGTGGTTTTCCAGGCACCTCAGGAATTGGCGAAGCCTGTCAGGCAAAACATTGATCCAGAGCGGTATCCGCATCGCAAAAATCGGCTAAAACGGGCGCCGCCGCTACTTGCAGTAACGCGCATATAAGACAACTTCCCAACTACTGACCCGTTAAACAGTTACGAAACCACTGCAAACGCTATCAATTATCATTTAGCGACAACTATGTTCGTTACATTTCCCACAAAACATAATTCTTGAAATTCCGGCTAATGCCCGCAATGCATGGGCTGCGGCCCCTTCGAGGTGTGCTATGTCCTTATTCCAATAAATAATTTCGCCATAGGAATTTTACTTGCAGGGTATTTAGCCATAAAATCAGCGCGATTGATTGCTGCGACATATCGTCACTGCCTTATTTCTTTATCAAGCTCAGAGACCTTTGCTCTCTGTTAAGGATTTCCAGCATGCCCGAAGCGACAGGACTCATGGCCCACAACTGGGGCTTTGCCATTTTCCTTCTGGGTGTAGTCGGCCTGTGCGCCTTCATGCTCGGCGTCTCCAGCCTCCTCGGGTCAAAAGCCTGGGGCCGCAGCAAAAACGAACCGTTCGAGTCCGGCATGCTACCTACCGGTGGCGCCCGCTTGCGGCTCTCAGCCAAATTCTATCTGGTCGCGATGCTGTTCGTGATCTTCGATATCGAAGCCCTCTTTCTCTTTGCATGGTCTGTGTCCGTCCGCGAAAGCGGCTGGACCGGATTCGTCGAAGCTCTCGTTTTCATAGCAATTCTGTTGGCAGGTCTTGTCTACCTGTTCCGAGTGGGCGCCCTTGACTGGGCTCCGGAAGCTCGTCGCAAGCGGCAGGCGAAGCTGAAACAATGAGGCTTTGGCAATGCAATACAATCTCACCAGAATCGACCCCGATGCTCCTAACGAGCAGTATCCGATCGGCCAGCGGGAAACCGTTTCCGATCCGTTAGAGGATCAAGTCCACAAAAACATTTTCATGGGCAAGCTGGAAGACGTGCTGAGTGGCGCGGTCAACTGGGGACGTAAGAACTCCCTGTGGCCGTACAACTTCGGTCTGTCGTGCTGCTACGTGGAAATGACCACGGCCTTCACGGCGCCCCACGACATCGCGCGCTTCGGCGCCGAAGTTATCCGGGCATCACCGCGTCAGGCCGACTTCATGGTTATCGCCGGGACCTGCTTCATCAAGATGGCGCCGATCATTCAGCGCCTGTACGAGCAGATGCTCGAACCCAAGTGGGTGATCTCGATGGGTTCGTGCGCCAACTCCGGCGGCATGTACGACATCTACTCCGTGGTTCAGGGGGTGGACAAGTTCCTGCCCGTTGACGTCTACGTACCTGGCTGCCCGCCCCGTCCAGAAGCATTTCTGCAAGGCTTGATGCTGTTGCAGGAATCCATTGGCCAGGAGCGTCGCCCACTGTCCTGGGTCGTTGGCGATCAAGGCGTTTATCGCGCCGACATGCCTTCGCAGAAGGAACAGCGCCGCGAACAGCGAATCGCAGTCACCAACCTGCGCAGCCCTGACGAAGTCTGATCCAGTCTGTTTCATAGAAACGAGAAGCTGGCTTCATTCTTTACGTTGACCGAAAGCGAAAAAATAACCATGACTACAGGCAGTGCTCTGTACATCCCGCCTTATAAGGCAGACGACCAGGATGTGGTCGTCGAACTGAACAACCGTTTTGGCGCCGAAGCGTTCACCGCTCAGCCGACCCGCACCGGCATGCCGGTGCTGTGGGTGGCTCGCGCCAAGCTCGTCGAAGTCCTGACCTTCCTTCGCAACCTGCCCAAGCCGTACGTCATGCTCTATGACCTGCACGGCGTGGACGAGCGTCTGCGCACCAAGCGTCAAGGGCTGCCGGGCGGTGCCGATTTCACCGTGTTCTATCACCTCATGTCGCTGGAACGTAATAGTGACGTGATGATCAAGGTCGCCTTGTCCGAGAGCGACCTCAGCTTGCCGACCGTCACCAGCATCTGGCCGAACGCCAACTGGTACGAGCGTGAAGTCTGGGACATGTTCGGCATCGACTTCAAAGGTCACCCGCACCTGTCGCGCATCATGATGCCGCCGACCTGGGAAGGTCACCCGCTGCGCAAGGACTTCCCGGCGCGCGCCACCGAGTTCGATCCGTTCAGCCTGAACCTGGCCAAGCAACAGCTCGAGGAAGAAGCCGCGCGCTTCCGTCCTGAAGACTGGGGCATGAAGCGCTCCGGCCCGAACGAGGACTACATGTTCCTCAACCTGGGTCCGAACCACCCTTCGGCGCACGGTGCGTTCCGCATCATCCTGCAACTGGACGGTGAAGAGATCGTCGACTGCGTTCCGGACATCGGTTACCACCATCGTGGCGCCGAGAAGATGGCCGAGCGTCAGTCCTGGCACAGCTTCATTCCGTACACCGACCGTATCGACTACCTCGGCGGCGTGATGAACAACTTGCCGTACGTGCTCTCGGTCGAGAAGCTGGCCGGCATCAAGGTACCCGAGAAGGTCGACGTCATCCGCATCATGATGGCCGAGTTCTTCCGGATCACCAGCCACCTGCTGTTCCTGGGTACCTACATCCAGGACGTCGGCGCCATGACCCCGGTGTTCTTCACCTTCACCGACCGCCAGAAGGCTTACACGGTGATCGAAGCCATCACCGGTTTCCGTCTGCACCCGGCTTGGTACCGCATCGGCGGCGTTGCCCACGACCTGCCGCGCGGCTGGGAAAAACTGGTGAAAGACTTCGTTGAGTGGCTGCCAAAGCGCCTCGACGAATACACCAAGGCCGCCCTGCAGAACAGCATCCTCAAGGGTCGTACCATCGGCGTTGCCCAGTACAACACCAAAGAGGCCCTGGAATGGGGCGTCACCGGTGCCGGCCTGCGTTCCACCGGTTGCGACTTCGACCTGCGTAAGGCGCGTCCATACTCCGGCTATGAGAACTTCGAGTTCGAAGTACCGCTGGCCGCCAACGGCGATGCCTACGACCGCTGCATGGTTCGCGTCGAAGAGATGCGCCAGAGCGTCAAGATCATCGACCAGTGCCTGCGCAACATGCCGGAAGGCCCGTACAAGGCGGATCACCCGCTGACCACGCCGCCGCCGAAAGAGCGCACGCTGCAGCACATCGAAACCCTGATCACGCACTTCCTGCAGGTTTCGTGGGGCCCGGTCATGCCGGCCAACGAATCCTTCCAGATGATCGAAGCGACCAAGGGCATCAACAGTTATTACCTGACGAGCGACGGCGGCACCATGAGCTACCGTACCCGGATCCGCACTCCGAGCTTCCCGCATCTGCAACAGATCCCTTCGGTGATCAAAGGCAGCATGGTCGCGGACCTGATTGCGTACCTGGGTAGTATCGATTTCGTTATGGCCGACGTGGACCGCTAAGCATGAACAGCACGCTTATCCAGACAGACCGTTTCACCTTGAGTGAAACCGAGCGCTCGGCCATCGAGCATGAGCTGCATCACTACGAAGACCCGCGCGCGGCGTCGATCGAAGCCCTGAAGATCGTCCAGAAGGAACGCGGCTGGGTGCCGGACGGCGCCCTGTACGCCATCGGCGAGATCCTCGGCATCCCGGCCAGCGACGTTGAAGGCGTGGCCACGTTCTACAGCCAGATCTTCCGTCAGCCGGTCGGCCGTCACATCATTCGCGTCTGCGACAGCATGGTCTGCTACATCGGCGGCCACGAGTCGGTGGTCAGCGAAATCCAGAACAACCTGGGTATCGGCCTGGGTCAGACCACTGCCGACGGTCGTTTCACCCTGCTGCCGGTCTGCTGCCTTGGCAACTGCGACAAGGCACCGGCGCTGATGATCGATGACGACACCTTTGGCGATGTCCAGCCTGCCGGCGTCGCCAAACTGCTCGAGGGCTACGTATGACCCTGACTTCTTTCGGTCCTGCCAACCGCATCCAGCGTTCGGCCGAGACTCACCCGCTGACCTGGCGCCTGCGTGACGACGGCGAAGCCGTGTGGCTCGACGAGTACCAGGCCAAGAACGGTTACGCCGCTGCGCGCAAGGCCTTCACCGACATGGATCAGGACGCCATCGTCCAGACCGTGAAAGACGCAGGCCTCAAAGGTCGCGGCGGTGCAGGCTTCCCCACAGGCGTGAAGTGGGGCCTGATGCCAAAGGACGAATCCATCAACATCCGCTACCTGCTGTGCAACGCGGATGAAATGGAGCCGAACACCTGGAAAGACCGCATGCTGATGGAGCAACTGCCCCATCTGCTGATCGAAGGCATGCTGATCAGCGCCCGCGCGCTGAAAACCTACCGTGGCTACATCTTCCTGCGTGGCGAGTACACCACCGCCGCCAAGCACCTGAACCGTGCCGTGGAAGAAGCCAAGGCAGCGGGCCTGCTGGGCAAGAACATCCTGGGCAGCGGCTTCGACTTCGAGCTGTTCGTCCACACCGGCGCCGGGCGTTACATCTGCGGTGAAGAAACCGCACTGATCAACTCCCTCGAAGGCCGCCGCGCCAACCCGCGCTCCAAGCCGCCCTTCCCTGCCGCCGTCGGCGTCTGGGGCAAGCCGACCTGCGTGAACAACGTTGAAACCCTGTGCAACGTGCCGGCGATCATCGCCGACGGCGTGGACTGGTACAAATCGTTGGCCCGCGACGGCAGCGAAGACATGGGCACCAAGCTCATGGGCTTCTCCGGCAAGGTCAAGAACCCTGGCCTGTGGGAACTGCCATTCGGCGTGACCGGTCGCGAACTGTTCGAAGATTACGCCGGCGGCATGCGCGACGGTTACAAGCTCAAGGCCTGGCAGCCAGGCGGCGCCGGTACCGGTTTCCTGTTGCCGGAACACCTCGACGCACAAATGTACGCCGGCGGCATCGCCAAGGTGGGCACCCGTATGGGTACCGGCCTGGCCATGGCGGTGGACGACAGCGTCAACATGGTGTCCCTGCTGCGCAACATGGAGCAGTTCTTCGCTCGCGAATCCTGTGGTTTCTGCACCCCTTGCCGTGATGGCCTGCCATGGAGCGTCAAGCTGCTGATGGCCATCGAACAAGGCCGTGGCCAGCCAGGCGACATCGAGACCCTGCTGGGTCTGGTCAACTTCCTCGGCCCGGGCAAGACCTTCTGTGCTCACGCACCGGGTGCCGTGGAGCCGTTGGGCAGTGCCATCAAATACTTCCGTCCAGAGTTCGAAGCCGGTATCGCGCCCGCAAGCGCCACCGTCCCGCCTCTGGCGAAGCCGATCACAGTCGGCGCGTAAACGCTTAAAAAAAGGCGAAGGGTCCGTGCCCTTCGCCTTTCGTCCGATGACGCCTTTCGGGGCTGACTGGATTCGGACGGATAACAAGATTCCATTAGCCACGCCCGCTGACACCGGGCCAACGAAGACCTTTGAACCATGGCCACTATCCACGTAGACGGCAAAGCGCTCGAAGTCGACGGGGCAGACAACCTGTTACAGGCATGTCTGTCGCTGGGCCTCGACATCCCTTATTTCTGCTGGCACCCCGCGCTTGGTAGCGTCGGGGCGTGCCGCCAGTGCGCGGTCAAGCAGTACACCGACGAGAACGACACCCGTGGTCGCATCGTCATGTCCTGCATGACCCCTGCCACCGACAACACCTGGATCTCCATCGACGATGAAGAATCCAAGGCGTTCCGCGCCAGTGTCGTCGAATGGCTGATGACCAACCACCCGCACGACTGCCCTGTGTGCGAGGAAGGCGGTCACTGCCACCTGCAAGACATGACGGTGATGACCGGCCACAACGAGCGCCGTTATCGCTTCACCAAACGTACCCACCAGAACCAGCAACTGGGCCCGTTCATTTCCCACGAGATGAACCGCTGCATCGCCTGCTACCGCTGCGTGCGTTTCTACAAGGATTACGCCGGCGGCACCGACCTCGGTGTATTCGGCGCCCACGACAACGTGTACTTCGGTCGCGTTGAAGACGGCACCCTCGAAAGCGAGTTCTCCGGCAACCTCACTGAGGTCTGCCCGACCGGTGTGTTCACCGACAAGACTCACTCCGAGCGCTACAACCGCAAGTGGGACATGCAGTTCTCGCCGAGCATCTGCCATGGCTGCTCGAGCGGTTGCAACATCTCCCCGGGCGAACGTTACGGCGAACTGCGTCGCATCGAAAACCGTTACAACGGTTCGGTGAACCAGTATTTCCTGTGCGACCGTGGCCGTTTCGGTTATGGCTACGTCAACCGCACCGACCGCCCACGTCAGCCGCTGCTGGCCGACGGCACCAAGCTTGGCCTGGATGCTGCGCTGGACAAAGCCGCCGACCTGCTGCGCGGTCGCAACATCGTCGGTATCGGTTCGCCGCGTGCCAGCCTGGAAAGCAACTACGCGTTGCGTGAGCTGGTCGGTGCCGAGCACTTCTACTCCGGTATCGAAGCCTCGGAGCTGGAACGCATCCGTCTGGTCCTGCAAGTGCTGAAAGACAGCCCGCTGCCCGTGCCGAACATGCGCGACATCGAAGATCACGACGCCGTGTTCGTCCTCGGTGAAGACCTGACCCAGACTGCCGCCCGTATGGCCCTGGCCCTGCGTCAGTCGGTCAAAGGCAAGGCCGAAGACATGGCCGAAGCCATGCGCGTCCAGCCTTGGCTCGACGCTGCGGTGAAGAACATCGGTCAGCACGAACTGAACCCGCTGTTCATCGCCAGCCTGGCTGAAACCAAGCTCGACGACATCGCCGAAGAGTGTGTACACGCCGCTCCAGACGATCTGGCCCGCATCGGTTTCGCCGTGGCTCACGCCCTGGACGCCAGCGCACCGGCCGTTGAAGGTCTGGACGCCGAAGCCCTGGAGCTGGCCAAGCGCATCGCCGACGCCCTGCTCGCGGCCAAGCGTCCGCTGATCATCGCCGGTACTTCGCTGGGCTCCAAAGCCTTGATCGAAGCCGCGGCGAACATCGCCAAGGCCCTGAAGCTGCGCGAGAAGAACGGTTCGATCAGCCTGATCGTGCCGGAAGCCAACAGCCTCGGCCTGGCCATGCTCGGTGGCGAATCGGTCGATGCTGCGCTGCAAGCGGTCATCGACGGCAAGGCCGACGCCATCGTCGTGCTGGAAAACGATCTGTACACCCGCACCGCCAAAGCCAAGGTCGATGCGGCACTGAACGCTGCGCAAGTGGTGATCGTTGCCGACCATCAGAAGACCGCCACCAGCGACCGCGCGCATCTGGTTCTGCCAGCCGCCAGCTTCGCTGAAGGCGACGGTACGCTGGTCAGCCAGGAAGGTCGCGCCCAGCGCTTCTTCCAGGTTTTCGACCCGCAATACATGGACGCGAGCATTCTGGTCCACGAAGGCTGGCGCTGGCTGCACGCCCTGCGCGCCACCCTGCTGAACCAGCCGATCGACTGGACGCAACTCGACCACGTGACCGCTGCCGTTGCTTCGAGCACCCCGCAACTGGCCCGCATCGTCGACGCCGCGCCGTCCGCCTCGTTCCGCATCAAGGGTCTGAAACTGGCGCGTGAACCGCTGCGTTACTCCGGTCGCACCGCGATGCGCGCCGACATCAGCGTTCACGAACCACGCACCCCGCAGGACAAGGACACCGCGTTCGCCTTCTCGATGGAAGGTTACTCGGGCTCCGCCGAACCGCGTCAGCAAGTGCCGTTCGCCTGGTCGCCGGGCTGGAACTCGCCTCAGGCCTGGAACAAGTTCCAGGACGAGGTCGGTGGTCACCTGCGCGCCGGCGATCCGGGCACCCGCCTGATCGAAAGCAGCGGTGATTCGCTGAACTGGTTCGCCAGTGTTCCGCGCGCGTTCAACCCGGCCCAGGGCACCTGGCAAGCCGTGCCGTTCTACCACCTGTTCGGCAGCGAGGAGAACTCGTCGAAAGCCGCACCGGTCCAGGAACGTATCCCGGCCGCCTACGTTGCACTGGCCAAGTCCGAAGCGGATCGCCTGGGCGTCAACGACGGCGCACTGCTGAGCCTCAACGTTGCCGGCCAGACCCTGCGTCTGCCGCTGCGCATCAATGAAGAGCTGGGCGCTGGCCTGGTTGCACTGCCGGCCGGTCTGGCAGGCATTCCGCCGGCGATTTTCGGCCAAACCGTTGATGGTCTGCAGGAGGCAGCACAATGACCTGGTTCACCCCTGAAGTGATCGATGTGATCCTGACGGTCATCAAGGCCATCGTGATCCTGCTGGCCGTGGTGGTCGCAGGCGCGTTGCTCAGCTTTGTCGAGCGTCGCCTGCTGGGCTGGTGGCAGGACCGTTACGGTCCGAACCGCGTTGGCCCGTTCGGCATGTTCCAGATCGCAGCCGACATGCTGAAGATGTTCTTCAAGGAAGACTGGACCCCGCCGTTTGCCGACAAGGTGATCTTCACCCTGGCACCGGTGGTGGCCATGTCCGCCCTGCTGATCGCGTTCGCGATCATCCCGATCACCCCGACCTGGGGCGTGGCGGATCTGAACATCGGCCTGCTGTTCTTCTTCGCCATGGCCGGTCTGTCGGTTTACGCGGTGCTGTTCGCCGGCTGGTCGAGTAACAACAAGTTTGCCCTTCTGGGCAGCTTGCGTGCCTCGGCGCAGACCGTGTCCTACGAAGTGTTCATGGGCCTGGCCCTGATGGGCATCGTGGTGCAGGTCGGCTCGTTCAACATGCGCGACATCGTCGAGTACCAGGCGCAGAACCTGTGGTTCATCATTCCGCAGTTCTTCGGCTTCTGTACCTTCTTCATCGCTGGCGTGGCCGTGACTCACCGTCACCCGTTCGACCAGCCGGAAGCGGAGCAGGAACTGGCCGACGGTTACCACATTGAATACGCCGGTATGAAATGGGGCATGTTCTTCGTCGGTGAATACATCGGCATCATCCTGATCTCGGCGCTGCTGGTCACCCTGTTCTTCGGTGGCTGGCACGGTCCGTTCGGCATCCTGCCGCAACTGTCCTTCGTCTGGTTCGCACTGAAGACCGCGTTCTTCATCATGCTGTTCATCCTGCTGCGCGCTTCCATCCCGCGTCCGCGTTATGACCAGGTGATGGATTTCAGCTGGAAATTCTGCCTGCCACTGACCCTGATCAATTTGCTGATAACCGCTGCGGTTGTGTTGTGGAACACACCTGCGGTTGCGGTTCAGTGAGGATTTGACCCATGTTCAAATATATTGGCGACATCGTTAAGGGTACCGGTACCCAGTTGCGCAGCCTGGTCATGGTCTTCGGCCATGGCTTTCGCAAGCGCGACACCCTGCAATACCCGGAAGAGCAGGTCTACCTGCCGCCGCGCTACCGTGGTCGCATCGTCCTGACCCGCGACCCCGATGGCGAAGAACGCTGCGTAGCCTGCAACCTGTGCGCCGTGGCGTGCCCGGTGGGTTGCATCTCGCTGCAGAAAGCTGAAACCGAAGACGGTCGCTGGTACCCGGACTTCTTCCGTATCAACTTCTCGCGCTGCATTTTCTGCGGTCTCTGCGAGGAAGCCTGCCCGACCACCGCGATCCAGCTGACCCCGGATTTCGAGATGGCCGAGTTCAAACGTCAGGACCTGGTGTACGAGAAAGAAGATCTGCTGATCTCCGGCCCCGGCAAAAACCCTGATTACAACTTCTATCGTGTTGCAGGTATGGCCGTTGCGGGCAAGCCGAAAGGCGCCGCACAAAACGAAGCCGAGCCGATCAACGTGAAGAGCTTGCTGCCTTAAGGAAGAACGATGGAATTCGCTTTCTATTTCGCATCGGGTATCGCTGTTGTGTCCACACTGCGTGTGGTCACCAACACCAATCCTGTGCACGCCCTGCTCTACCTGATCATTTCGTTGATCGCCGTGGCCATGACCTTCTTCGCACTCGGCGCTCCGTTCGCCGGCGTGCTGGAAGTGATCGCCTACGCTGGCGCCATCATGGTGCTGTTCGTGTTTGTGGTGATGATGCTGAACCTGGGCCCGGCCTCGGTGCAGCAGGAACGCACCTGGCTCAAGCCCGGGATCTGGGCGGGGCCGGTGATTCTCGCCGCCCTGCTGCTGGCCGAACTGCTGTATGTGCTGTTCGCTCACCAGAGCGGTCAGGCCATCGGCCACACCACCGTCGATGCAAAAGCCGTGGGCATCAGCCTGTTCGGTCCGTATCTGCTGGTGGTCGAACTCGCCTCGATGCTGCTGCTCGCTGCAGCCGTCACGGCGTTCCATTTGGGCCGTAACGAGGCGAAGGAGTAAGACATGCCTGCTATCCCTCTCGAGCATGGATTGGCCGTTGCCGGCATCCTGTTCTGCCTTGGTCTGGTCGGCCTGATGGTCCGCCGCAACATTTTGTTCGTGTTGATGAGTCTGGAAGTGATGATGAACGCCTCTGCACTGGCCTTCATCGTTGCGGGCGCCCGCTGGGCGCAACCGGATGGACAGATCATGTTCATCCTGGTGATCAGCCTTGCAGCCGCCGAAGCCAGTATTGGCCTGGCGATCCTGCTGCAACTGTATCGCCGCTTCCACACGCTCGATATCGACGCTGCCAGTGAGATGCGCGGATGAACCTACTCTTTCTGACTTTCGTATTCCCTCTGATCGGGTTCCTGTTGCTGTCGTTCTCCCGCGGCCGCTTCTCGGAAAACCTGTCGGCGCTGATCGGTGTCGGCTCCATCGGCCTGTCTGCCATCGTCGCGGCTTACGTGATCTGGCAATTCAACGTCGCGCCACCGGAAGGTGGCGTCTACACCCAGGTGCTGTGGCGCTGGATGTCGGTGGAAGGCTTCCAGCCTGACTTCGCGCTGTACCTGGATGGTCTGTCCGTGACCATGCTCGGTGTGGTCGTCGGTGTCGGCTTCCTGATCCACCTGTTTGCCTCCTGGTACATGCGTGGCGAAGACGGTTACTCGCGCTTCTTCTCGTACACCAACCTGTTTATCGCCAGCATGCTGTTCCTGATCCTGGGCGATAACCTGCTGTTCATCTACTTCGGTTGGGAAGGCGTGGGCCTGTGCTCGTACCTGTTGATCGGTTTCTACTACAGCAACCGCAACAACGGTAACGCCGCACTCAAAGCCTTCATCGTCACCCGTATCGGCGACGTGTTCATGGCGATCGGCCTGTTCATCCTGTTCCAGCAACTGGGCACGCTGAATGTCCAGGAACTGCTGGTGAAAGCGCCTGAGCACTTCAAGGTCGGCGATTTCTGGATCGTGCTGGCGACCCTGATGCTGCTGGGTGGTGCGGTCGGTAAATCGGCGCAACTGCCGCTGCAGACCTGGCTTGCGGACGCGATGGCCGGCCCTACCCCGGTTTCAGCACTGATCCACGCCGCAACCATGGTGACTGCCGGTGTCTACCTGATTGCCCGTACCCACGGCCTGTTCGCCCTGGCGCCGGACATCCTGCACCTGGTCGGCATCGTCGGCGGTGTGACCCTGGTGCTGGCCGGTTTCGCCGCACTGGTGCAAACCGACATCAAACGTATCCTCGCCTATTCGACCATGAGCCAGATCGGCTACATGTTCCTGGCGCTGGGCGTTGGTGCCTGGGAAGGCGCGATCTTCCACCTGATGACCCACGCCTTCTTCAAGGCCCTGCTGTTCCTTGCCTCCGGTGCGGTGATCGTTGCCTGCCACCACGAGCAGAACATCTTCAAGATGGGCGGCCTGTGGAAGAAACTGCCGCTGGCCTACGCCAGCTTCATCGTCGGTGGTGCCGCCCTGGCCGCCCTGCCGCTGGTGACCGCCGGTTTCTACTCCAAGGACGAAATCCTCTGGGAAGCGTTCGCCAGCGGCAACCACGGTCTGCTTTACGCAGGTCTGGTCGGTGCCTTCATGACGTCGCTGTACACCTTCCGCCTGATCTTCATCGCGTTCCACGGTGAAGCCAAGACCGAAGCCCACGCCGGTCACGGCATCGCTCACTGGCTGCCGCTGTCGGTGCTGATCGTGCTGTCGACCTTCGTCGGCGCCATGATCGTTCCACCACTGCACGGCGTACTGCCGGAGAGCGTTGGCCATGCCGGTGGCGAAGCCAAGCACAGTCTGGAAATTGCCTCGGGCGCCATCGCCCTGGCCGGTATCCTGCTGGCGGCCCTGCTGTTCCTCGGCAAGCGTCGCTTCGTGACCGCGATCGCCAACAGCGGCATCGGCCGTCTCCTTTCGGCCTGGTGGTTCGCTGCCTGGGGCTTCGACTGGATCTACGACAAACTGTTCGTCAAGCCGTACCTTGCGATCAGCCACATGCTGCGCAAAGACCCGCTCGACCAGACCATCGGTCTGATCCCGCGCATGGCCAAGGGGGGTCACACCGCCCTGAGCCGTACCGAAACCGGTCAACTGCGTTGGTACGCTGCTTCGATGGCTGCTGGTGCCGTGTTGGTCATCGGCGCTGTCGTGCTGGTAGCGGTCTGATATGAACCTTGCGAATTTGCGAAAGGAAACGAGCCCGTCATGATTCTGCCTTGGCTAATCCTGATCCCCTTCATCGGCGGCCTGCTGTGCTGGCTGGGTGAGCGCTTCGGCGCCACCCTCCCCCGCTGGATTGCGCTGTTGACCATGACCCTGGAACTCGCCCTCGGCCTCTGGCTGTGGGCCCACGGTGACTATTCATTTGCTCCGGCGCCTGGCGCCGATCCGACCTGGGCGCTTGAGTTCAAGCACGTCTGGATCCAGCGCTTCGGCATCAACGTGCACCTGGCCCTCGACGGCCTGTCGCTGCTGATGATCCTGCTGACCGGTCTGCTGGGTATCCTGTCGGTACTCTGCTCGTGGAAAGAGATCCAGCGTCACGTTGGCTTCTTCCACCTGAACCTGATGTGGATCCTGGGCGGCGTTGTCGGCGTGTTCCTCGCCCTCGACCTGTTCATGTTCTTCTTCTTCTGGGAAATGATGCTGGTGCCGATGTACTTCCTCATCGCGCTCTGGGGTCACAGTTCTTCGGACGGCAAGAAAACCCGGATCTACGCGGCAACCAAGTTCTTCATCTTCACTCAGGCTTCCGGCCTGATCATGCTGGTGGCGATCCTCGGTCTGGTCCTGGTCAATTACAACAGCACCGGCGTGATCACCTTCAACTACGCCGACCTGTTGAAGACCAAGATGTCGATGACCACCGAGTACATTCTGATGCTCGGCTTCTTCATCGCCTTCGCGGTCAAGCTGCCAGTGGTTCCGTTCCACTCCTGGCTGCCTGATGCTCACGCCCAGGCGCCGACTGCAGGTTCCGTCGACCTCGCCGGTATCTTGCTGAAAACCGCGGCCTACGGTCTGCTGCGTTTCGCCCTGCCGCTGTTCCCGAACGCCTCGGCCGAATTCGCGCCGATCGCCATGACCCTCGGTCTGATCGGGATCTTCTACGGTGCGTTCCTGGCGTTCGCGCAAACCGACATCAAGCGTCTGATCGCCTTCTCGTCCGTTTCCCACATGGGCTTCGTACTGATCGGCATCTACTCCGGCAGCCAACTGGCACTGCAAGGTGCCGTGATCCAGATGCTGGCGCACGGTCTGTCGGCAGCTGCACTGTTTATCCTCAGCGGTCAGCTGTACGAGCGTCTGCACACGCGTGACATGCGTGAGATGGGCGGTCTGTGGTCGCGTATCGCTTACCTGCCGGCGATCAGCCTGTTCTTCGCAGCCGCTTCGCTGGGTCTGCCAGGCACCGGTAACTTCGTCGGCGAGTTCCTGATCCTGATCGGTACGTTCGCCAGTGCGCCATGGATCACCGCGATTGCCACCTCCGGTCTGGTGTTCGGTTCGGTCTACTCGCTGATCATGATCCACCGCGCTTACTTCGGTCCGTCCAAATCGGATTCGATCCTGCACGGCATGGACGGTCGCGAACTGATCATGGTGCTGGGCCTTGCGGTACTGCTGATTTACCTCGGCGTCTACCCGCAACCGTTCCTCGACACTTCCGCCGCCACGATGCATGGCGTGCAGCAGTGGCTCGGCACCGCCTTCACTCAACTCGCTTCGGCCCGGTAAGAGCGCTATGGAATTCACGATTCAACACTTTATTGCGCTAGCGCCACTGTTGATCACCAGCCTCACCATTATCGTGGTGATGCTGGCAATCGCCTGGCGCCGCAACCACTCGCAGACCTTCCTGATTTCGGTGGCGGGTCTGAACCTGGCCTTGCTGTCGATCCTGCCGGCCCTGAAAGTCGCGCCTCTGGCCGTGACTCCATTGCTGCAGATCGACACCTTTGCCTGCCTGTACATGGCGCTGATCCTGGTCGCCACCCTCGCTTGCGTCACCCTCGCTCACGCCTACCTCGGCGATGGCGGTTCGGGTTACCCGGGCAACCGTGAAGAACTGTACCTGCTGATCCTGATGGCCGCCGCCGGTGGCCTGGTTCTGGTCAGCGCGCAGCACCTGGCCGGGTTGTTCATCGGTCTGGAACTGCTGTCGGTGCCGGTCTACGGTCTGGTGGCCTACGCCTTCTTCAACAAGCGTTCGCTGGAAGCCGGCATCAAGTACATGGTGCTGTCGGCCGCCGGTTCCGCGTTCCTGCTGTTCGGTATGGCGCTGCTGTACGCCGACTCGGGTTCGCTGAGTTTCGTCGGTATCGGTCAAGCCCTGGCCGCGACCGGTCTGCCAAGCTCGCTGGCGCAACTGGGCCTGGGCATGATGCTGATCGGTCTGGCGTTCAAGCTGTCACTGGTACCGTTCCACCTGTGGACGCCGGACGTGTACGAAGGTGCTCCGGCACCGGTAGCCGCGTTCCTCGCCACCGCGTCGAAAGTGGCCGTGTTCGCGGTAATGGTTCGTTTGTTCCAGATCTCCCCTGCCGCAAGCAGTGGCGTTCTGAGCAACGTGCTGACTATCATCGCCATCGCTTCGATCCTGTTCGGTAACCTGCTGGCCCTGACCCAGAGCAACCTCAAGCGTCTGCTCGGTTACTCGTCCATCGCGCACTTCGGCTACCTGCTGATCGCACTGGTGGCGAGCAAGGGTCTGGCGGTGGAAGCCATCGGCGTGTATCTGGTCACCTACGTGATCACCAGCCTCGGCGCCTTCGGCGTGATCACCCTGATGTCCTCCCCGTACAACGGCCGTGACGCAGACGCGCTGTACGAGTACCGCGGCCTGTTCTGGCGCCGTCCGTACCTGACCGCCGTACTGACCGTGATGATGCTGTCCCTGGCCGGTATCCCGCTGACCGCAGGCTTCATCGGCAAGTTCTACATCATCGCCACCGGTGTCGAATCGCACCAATGGTGGTTGGTCGGTTCCCTGGTCCTGGGCAGCGCCATCGGCGTGTTCTACTACCTGCGCGTGATGGTCACCCTGTACCTGATCGAACCGAACCTGCGCCGCCACGACGCCCAACTGCACTGGGAACAGAAAGCAGGCGGCGTGATGCTGCTGGCGATTGCCGTCCTGGCGTTCTTCCTCGGCCTGTACCCACAACCGTTGCTGACCCTGGTTCAGCAATCGGGCCTGGCGGGCTGATCGTTTAGCGATCGTTGGCTACAAACAGAAACGGCACCTTCGGGTGCCGTTTTTGCTTCTGGGCGAGCATTCCGAGTTCCCCCTGCCAGTCCTGCTTGAACGCCAGAAAGCTTGCGCCGATTGTGCGGTACTTTGCCAAACCTCATAGGAAAACTCACCGCATAACTGTTCCATAAGTCCACGTAAATCCTTCAGTACGAATTTGCGTCATCCCCGCGATGAAACATCTGACAACGGCAGGAAACAGAACGTCTCAGAACGCAGATTCCTTTCGCCTGACTCGACCGTTATCACGCCGTTCGATGCTCTCAGAAGCGCCCCGCCTGGTGATTCCGGCACGTCAATTCACGTTTTATCAGTACGTATTTCGACACCGCTGAAACTCGCGGCTGGAAACGTCTGGACATTTTTGACCCCGCCCTCACCGCCCTTTTAGATTCGGCTCGTGCTTTCAACAGCACTCCCAAACAACAACCAAGGAGCAACATCATGGGCTACATGGGCAGCTGGAACGCAAACCCTATCGATGAACTGGAAGAGCAGGAAGCGCCCTCTCCAGAGCAGATCGAAGCGCTGCAACTGACCGAGGAAGAACAGGCGGAACTCAACGCCGAGTGACAGAACCCGCGGGGGCCTTGCGCCCTCGCGGGCTTTCCAGGAAGGAAATCATGGACAAGACAACGTTGGCCGAGCGTGAGCTCACGGCCGATCAGGCAGAACGGCGTATTCACACCGAACTTTCACGCCTGGGCCTCACACCGCACACCCGCACCCTCGGCAGCAAAGTGGTTGCCGTTCAGGCGAGTCTTCATGGCGGCGACAACCGTCATGCCCGTGGCTCCGGCAAGGGTTATGCGGATCAGGCGCACCTGGGCGCGCTCTATGAAGCGCTCGAGCATTACTGGACGGATGAGCTCTGTACCTACGATGTTCACCACGAAACGGAACGCTATTTTAAAGACACACCAATGTTTGCCGATGACTCGCTTCTGCACAGGCTCACTTGCCAGCAAAACGTGCACATCACCTGCCGGACCTATGTCTGTCCGCCGTGGCATGACCGGTTTTCCTATCCGGTGGCGCTGACTTCGCCGAACGGCTCACGTTTACCCTCGTCACCGGGCATGGCGGACTACCGCGCCGTGCGGCGTTACGCCAGCAACAGCGGCACCGCGATTGGCGCCACTTACAACGAAGCGATGCTGCACGCCGCCAACGAGTGCATCGAGCGCGACGCCGTGTCGTTGTTTCTGCTCGATCATTTTTATTATCAGAACCATCCACCACTGCGACGGGTGGCGCGTCTCACTGAAAGCGACGAACTCGGTCGTCTGTGGGCCGACGCCGAACAGGAAATCGACGGCGAAATCGTGCTGGTGGATATCAGCACCGAGTTCACGACTCGGACCTTTTTAGCCTTCACCACGAAGCCGGGGCCTCATCCACAGGTCTTCGGCAGTGGCAGCTCCCTGGACCCGCGCCACGCGGCGTGGCGGGCGCTCACTGAACTGGTGCAATTGGAACTCAGCGCCGCCGAACCCGAATACCGCCAGACGCTGGCCAATGCGCTGCGCAACCTGCAACCGTTCCCGCGCCTGCTGCGCTGTGCGCAGTTCGATCCGCAGACGCTGCTGCATCACTGCGTTCAACACGAGGAGAGACTGCCGGATTCCGCCAAAGACCTGTCGGTGCAAAATCAACTGCACCTGCTGATTCAAGACCTGCGGATTCATGGCCGTACGCTGGGTGCAGCGGTCCTGCAGCGAACCGAGCTCGGCACGACCCTGCTCAATGTGGTGATCCCCGGACTGGAACGCTTCTTCGTGGTCTGCAGCGGTAACGTCGTCCTCCCGCAAGCCCGGGGCCGTACGCTGGAGAGGCCCGTCCCATGAGCCGACCCGATCGCAACCGGGAGCTGACACTGGCCCGATCCATGCGCCTTTACCTCAACGAGAACGGCGCTGTTGGCCACTTCCTCGAACCGCGAGGCAGCGGACTGCATCACATTTTTTTCCTGCGGGTGAACGATGAGCTCTGGGTCGGCCGCAAGCTCCTGCAACGTGACCGGCATTTTCGATGGCAGGCCAGCAGCTCGCTCAAACCCGACATGTTGTTTGGCCCGCATCTGCATTCATTGTGGGGGGATGACGGGCTGTCAATCGGCTATCGGACGGTCTCCCCCGCCGACAAAGCGCAGTTCTTCGAGCACGCCTTGCATCAGGCTGACAGCGAGATCCTGTTTCCCTTCCCGCTGCTGGATGAGGCGGGCCGGGAAGCGGTCTGCCCGGCAGAGTTCTGGCAAGGCAACGAATCACTGGCCGAACAGCTGAACACCGACGAACACCACCTGCGCGAATACTGCGCCAGGCTGCTCCAGGCCATCACAGAAAAAGGCGCACTGGTTTACGACCCGGCTTGTTCAACGGGCGCGTTCATCGCCCATCTCGCCCGTGCCCTGCCCGACTGTCTTTGCCTGGGCAGTGACCGTTCGGCCTCGATGATCGAACATGCCAGGCGATGGCACAGCGCAACCTCCGTCGAGTTCGATGTGCTGGAGGCGAGTGAAGCCTTCGATACCGGGATTCGCTGCGATGTCTTGATCCTGCGTTTCCTCAACGCCGAAGTCTTGACCCGCCGAGCGGCCCAAACCGCATTCGAGTCGCTGATCCGCTGCGTCAAGCCCGGCGGCACGATCCTCGTTTTCGGTCACACCCCGGTGCTGATCCCGGTCACCTGGCTTGCCTCCACCCACCACCTGAAACTTGAATCCAGCGTCGCGGCACGGCCTGGGCAGGTCGAGCTGTTCCAGTTCTATCGTCTGACGGTTCAGGCGTCATGACCTTCTCCCTGCACAGCCGAGGTTATTACCCGACCGGCGACGGCCATCAACTCTATTGGGAACGGCATGGTGTTCCGGGACACGAACCGGTGTTTTTCCTCCATGGCGGCCCCGGCGGACGTATCAGTCGTCACCATCTGCAGTTCTTCGACCCGGGCCGGTTCGACATCATCCTGTTTGACCAACGGGGTTGCGGGCGCTCGACGCCTTACGGCGAGCTGCGGGACAACAGCACCGCGCCGTGTGTCGAAGACATCGATGCCCTGCGCCAGCATTTCGGCTTCGAAAAAATCAGCGTGCTGGGCGTGTCATGGGGTAGCTGGCTGGCGATTCAGTACCAGCAGCGTTACCCGCAGCACCTGCTGAAAACCACGCTGGTTTCGGTATTCGTGCCGTTTGCCGACAATGTCCGGGCTTACGATCAGGCGCTCAATGACGGGCTGACGCAATCGCCAGAATCATCGCCCGGCCAACGCGCCAGGAACATCTACCGGATCCTCGGCGAAGGCTGTCCATCGCAGCAACACCGCGCCGCCATCGAATGGTTGAACGCTGTTCTACGTCGCACAGGGCAGACGATTTGCCGCGCCACACTGGAGCGCTTCGTCGATCAGGAAGCGGTGCTCGCGATCCGCCTCGAACTGCATTACCACCTGCACAACTATTTCTTCACACCAAAGGACGAATACCTGACCCTCGACGACAACACCCTGCTGATCCAGGGCATCCACGACACCCATGGCATGGCCAGCGTGCGCTGGCTCAGGCAACGCATGAACATCCACTGCCGACTGCTGCATGCCGGGCACAACGCCTTTGAAAACGCCATCCTCAAAGCGGTGCGTCGGGCGGTGAAACGTGAAATCGAAAGGTGAGCGTTATATGGCCGTAGGATTTTTTTCCGTTACTGGCCCGTCCCGCCGGGAACACAGAAAGCTCTCTCCAGAATGCCCGTCTCGTCCTACAGCCACGCCAGGAAACAAGACGTTATCTTGGGTCACGGTTTACCAAGCGGCTGAGGCCAGAACGGACAATGAAACGTGAAATCTTTTTTGAGCTGGTGAGCAGCTTCGATTCATCGGTGGTCGAGCGACGGAGCAAAGTCATGCAATTTCCCTATATAGCGCGGCGTGCAGGTTTGCCCCTCACCTGCACAGAACAAATCCGGGACTTTGCCGGCCCCCTTGATTCTGGCTATATTTGTCCAGAATATGAGGAGGACATGATGATCATCGTTCCGTTGGCCGAAGCCAAAAACAATCTATCCAGACTCGTCGATGAGGCCGCCTCGGGGCAAATCATCACAATTGCCAAACATGGGCGTGCACTCGCTCGTCTGGTTCCTGTCACCAACGCTCACGGTCCGCGCATAGGTGCGATGAAGGGCAAACTCGTGCTCCCCGAAAACTTCGACGCGCCACTACCGGATGACATGCTCGACGCGTTTGAGGGTGGCCGGTCATGAGGGTATTGCTCGACACCCACATTCTGCTCTGGACGCTTTCAGACGATTCCAGACTCTCCGCAAAAGCCAGAAAACTGATTGAGAACGCCACCGAAATCTACATCAGCGCTGCGACCTACTGGGAGATGGCGATCAAGGTCGGGCTCGGCAAGTTGAATGTTGATCTCGAAGAGATAAGGCAATACAGCCTCGACAGCGGTTTTATCGAACTCCCAGTGACCTCAGAACACGCCATTGCCGTAAAGGAGCTTGAACACCGCCATCGCGATCCATTCGATCGGCTTATTGTTGCAACCGCCATGATTGAGCCGATGAAGCTGCTAACCGCCGATCCCCTGGTGGCTCAGTACACAGATCTGGCTGTTCTGGTCTGAATCCCGCACAAAGAAAAACGGCACCCGAAGGTGCCGTCCCATTCCTCAAAAACCCTTACTTGCGTGCCGCCTCCCACGACTTGAGCAGTTCGTTGTAGCTCACGGTTTCGCCTTTCGGCTTCTCGTTGGCCAGCTTCGGTTTGGGTGCGCCCGGCTGGTCGAACCAGTATTGCGCGTCGCGCTCGGGGTTCATTTTCGGTGCGCACACCGCTTGGGCCTTGGAGCGTTCCAGACGGGTCATGATCGCGTCCTGATCCTTGGCCAGACCGTCGAGGGCCTGTTGCGGGGTCTTCTCACCGCTGGCGGCCTCGGCGATGTGGCTCCACCACAGTTGCGCCAGGCGTGGATAATCCGGCACGTTGGTGCCGGTCGGCGTCCATTGCACACGGGCCGGGCTGCGGTAGAACTCGACCAGACCACCGAGTTTCGGTGCCAGATCGGTCATCGCTTGCGAGTTGATATCCGACTCGCGAATCGGCGTCAGGCCGACGATGGTTTTCTTCAGCGACACGGTTTTCGAGGTCACGAACTGCGCGTACAGCCAGGCCGCGAGTTTCTGTTTCTCAGGCGTGGACTTCATGAAGGTCCACGAGCCCACGTCCTGATAACCGAGCTTCATCCCCTCTTCCCAGTACGGTCCGCGCGGCGACGGCGCCATGCGCCATTTCGGAGTGCCGTCGGCATTGACCACCGGCAGGCCCGGTTTGGTCATGTCGGCGGTGAAGGCCGTGTACCAGAAGATCTGCTGGGCGATGTTGCCCTGGGACGGCACCGGGCCGGATTCGGAGAAGGTCATGCCCGCCGCTTCCGGTGGCGCGTACTTCTTCAGCCAGTCGACGTATTTGGTGGTGGCGAACACCGCCGCCGGTCCGTTGGTGTCGCCGCCGCGGGTCACGCTGGAACCGACCGGGTGGCAATCCTCGACGCGAATCCCCCACTCGTCCACCGGCAAACCGTTGGGAATGCCCTTGTCGCCGCCACCGGCCATGGAGAACCAGGCATCGGTGAAGCGCCAGCCCAGCGACGGGTCTTTCTTGCCGTAGTCCATATGCCCGTAGATGCGTTTGCCGTCGATTTCCTTGACGTCTTCGCTGAAGAACTTGGCGATGTCTTCATAGGCCGACCAGTTCACCGGCACGCCCAGTTCATAGCCGTACTTTTCCTTGAACTTGGCTTTCAGGTCGGCGCGTTCGAACCAGTCGGCGCGGAACCAGTACAAGTTGGCGAACTGCTGGTCGGGCAATTGATAGATCTTGCCGTCCGGCGCGGTGGTGAAGGAGATGCCGATGAAGTCCTTGATGTCGAGGGTCGGAGAAGTGAAGTTCTTGCCTTCGTTGGCCATCAGGTCGGTGATCGATTCGGTCTTGCCGTAGCGAAAGTGCGTACCGATCAGGTCCGAGTCGTTGACCCAGCCGTCGTAGATGTTCTTGTCCGACTGCATCACCGTCTGCATTTTTTCCACCACGTCGCCTTCCTGCAGCAGGTCGTGGGTCAGCTTGATGCCGGTGATTTCGCTGAAGGCCTTGGCCAGCACCTTGGATTCATATTCGTGAGTGGTCAGGGTTTCCGAGACAACCTTGATGTCCATCCCGCGGAACGGCTCGGCCGCCTTGATGAACCACTTCAGTTCTTCCAGTTGCTGCTCGGCCGTCAGGGTCGACGGCTTGAATTCGCTGCCGATCCATTTTTTTGCGGCATCTTCGTAGGCGTCGGCCCAGGCGGACGCGCTCAAACCGCTGAGTGCCAGCATGGCTGCCAATGAAATGCTATGTCGCAGCTTATTTTTCTTATCGAACATAGAGACCTCCTGTTAGGTTTTCGGAGCACGATTGCCGAGCGATTCGACTAGCCCCAACGCATCACAGCCAACAGCCACACCAGGGACAACGCGGACGCTACCCAGATGCTCCAGTCGGTCACGCCGATTACCAGCAGATGCAGGTAGGCGCTGCCGAGAAGACCGATGAACAAGCGATCGCCACGGGTGGTGGCAATCGGCAGAAACCCTCGCCGCAAAATGCTCGGCGAGCGCAGTTCCCAGGTGGTCATGCCCACCAGGATCAAACCAATCACGATGAAAAACGCCGCCGTCGGGACGGTCCAGCTCATCCATTCCATCATCAGTTCCTCAGACCCGGCCCAGGGCAAAGCCCTTGGCCACGTGGTTGCGAACGAACCAGATCACCAGCATGCCGGGGAGAATAGTCAACACCCCCGCTGCCGCCAGTACGCCCCAGTCAATCCCGGATGCCGACACCGTGCGCGTCATCACCGCCGCGATCGGTTTGGCGTTCACCGAAGTCAGCGTGCGCGCCAGCAGCAGTTCGACCCAGGAAAACATGAAGCAGAAAAACGCCGTCACACCGATGCCGGAGCCGATCAGCGGAATGAAGATCTTCACGAAGAACTTGGGAAAACTGTAGCCGTCGATGTAGGCGGTTTCGTCGATTTCCTTTGGCACCCCGGACATGAAACCTTCGAGGATCCACACCGCCAGCGGCACGTTGAACAGGCAGTGCGCCAGCGCCACGGCGATGTGGGTGTCGAACAGGCCGATCGACGAATACAGCTGGAAGAACGGCAGCAGGAACACCGCCGGTGGCGCCATGCGGTTGGTCAGCAGCCAGAAGAAGAGGTGCTTGTCGCCGAGAAAGCGGTAGCGTGAAAACGCGTAGGCCGCCGGCAGTGCCACGGTCAAAGAGATGATCGTGTTCAGACTGACGTAGTACAGCGAGTTGATATAGCCGGTATACCAGCTCGGGTCGGTGAAGATCACCTTGTAGTTCGCCAGCGTGAAATCCTGTGGGAAAAGAGTCAGTCCGCCGAGGATTTCGGTGTTGCTCTTGAAAGACATGTTCAGCAGCCAGTAGATCGGCACCAGCAGGAACAGGATGTAGAGCAGCAGTGGGATCAGCTTTCTTTTGCTCATGGCCGGGCCTCAGCGGTTGGCATCGTTGTGGGTCATGGCGGTGTAGAACAGCCAGGACACCAGCAGGATGATCAGGAAGTACACCAGCGAGAATGCCGCCGCCGGCCCCAGGTCGAATTGGCCTACGGCCATCTGGGTCAAGGTCTGACTCAGGAAGGTCGTCGAGTTACCCGGCCCGCCACCGGTGAGCACGAACGGTTCGGTGTAGATCATGAAGCTGTCCATGAAGCGCAGCATCACCGCGATCAGCAGCACGCTTTTCAACTTGGGCAACTGAATGTGCCGGAACACGGCCCAGGCCGAGGCCCGGTCGATGCGCGCAGCCTGGTAATACACATCGGGAATCGCCCGCAGGCCGGAGAAACACAGCAGCGCCACCAGCGAAGTCCAGTGCCAGACGTCCATCACCAGCACGGTGACCCAGGCGTCCATGGTGTTGGCCGCGTAGTTGTAGCTGATGCCCATGGCGTTGAGGCTCGACCCGAGCAGGCCGATGTCGGCGCGGCCGAAAATCTGCCAGATGGTGCCGACCACGTTCCATGGAATCAGCAACGGGATCGCCAGCACGATCAGCACCACCGACGACCAGCGACCCTTGGTCGGCATGGTCAGGGCAATGGCGATGCCGAGCGGGATTTCGATCAGCAGCACACACGCCGAGTAGATGAACTGGCGCAGCAACGAGTCGTGCAGACGCGGATCAAGCAGCACCTGCTTGTACCAGTCGGCGCCGACGAAGTAGCGGCTGGACTGATCGAAGATGTCCTGCACCGAATAGTTGACCACGGTCATCATCGGGATCACGGCACTGAACGCCACCAGCAGGAACACCGGCAACACCAGCCACCAGGCCTTGTTGTTCTGCACCTTGTTCATGGCTGTACCTCGCTGTCGGTGGCATCCAGCAGAAACTCGTCGGCATAGACCATCAGCCACTGCGCCGGAAAACTGATGTACGCCGTGCCCTGGGGCACCGGTTTGTCCTCGGCCAGACGCACTTTCAGCGGTGCGCCGTCCAGATCCAGGGTCATGATCTTGTAGGTGCCGAGGTCTTCGACGTGTACGACCCGCGCCTGCATCGCGTCATCAAACGGCTCGTCCCACACATGGATGAACTCGGGACGGATGCCGACCTTCAGATTTTTCCACTGGCCGTGTTCGATATGGCGCTGCAAGCCGTCGGACAGCGGCAGATGGGTCGAGTTGAAACCGACCCCGCCCGGTTGCGGTTGCACTTCGATCAGGTTCATCCCCGGGCTGCCGATGAAGTAGCCGACAAAGGTGTGGCTCGGCCGCTCGAACAATTCCCGTGGCGTGCCAAACTGGACGATCTGGCCGCCGTACATCACCGCGATCTTGTCGGCGAAGGTCGAGGCCTCCAGCTGATCGTGGGTGACGTAGACCATGGTGATGTTGAACTGCTCGTGGATCTGCTTGAGCTTGCGCCGCAGTTTCCATTTCAGGTGCGGGTCGATCACCGTCAGCGGCTCGTCGAACAGAATCGCCGAGACGTCATCGCGCACCAGGCCACGGCCCATGGAGACTTTCTGTTTTTCGTCGGCGGTGAGGTTGCGCGCCTTTTTGCTCAACAGGTTTTGCAGATCGAGGACTTCGGCGATTTCCTGCACCTTGCTGTGCACTTTCGCCTCGGCCAGGCCCTGATTGCGCAGGGGAAAGGCCAGGTTGTCGAACACGGTCATGGTGTCGTACACCACCGGGAACTGGAACACCTGGGCGATGTTGCGCTTCTCCGGCGTCAGGTCGTTGACCGCTTTGCCATCGAACAGCACATGGCCCTGGGACGGACTGAGCAGGCCGGAAATGATGTTGAGCAACGTCGATTTGCCGCAACCCGAAGGGCCGAGCAAGGCATAGGCGCCGCCCTGCTCCCAGATGTGGTCCATCTCGCGGATCGCATAGTCCTCGGGCCCGCTCGGGGTTTTACTGTAGCTGTGGGCGAGGTGCTGCAAACGGATTTCGGCCATCAGGCAACCCTCGCGACGCGCCGGCCCGGTGCCTGCACCAGACGGCCCTGCGCATCGAACACAAACAGTTTATGGGTCGGGATATAGATGCGGATCGGCGCATCGACGTCGTATTCGTGAACCCCCGGCAAATGCAGCACCAGCAGGAAATGCTCGTTGCGCACGTGGAGGAAGGTTTCCGAACCGCTGATTTCCGCCACCTCGACGGTCACCGCCAGTTCCAGGTCGTCATCGTTGCTCGGCACCAGCGAGATGTGGCTCGGGCGCACGCCAAAACGAAACTCGCCCTCGCCCACCGGCCGCAGGTCGACGTTCAACGGGAAGTGCACGAAGTTGGCGAAACTCACTTCGTTACCGGCGATGCGCCCCGGCATCAGGTTGATCGGCGGCTCGGAGAACAATTCAGCCGCCAGCACCGTTTGCGGCTGGTGATAGACCTCGGTCGACGGGCCGCTCTGGATCACCCGGCCTTCATGAAGAATGGTGGTGGTGCCGCCCAGCGCCAGCGCTTCATTGGGCTCGGTGGTCGCGTAAATCGCGATGGTGTGGCGCGCCTTGAACAGCTCGCGCATTTCCTGGCGCAGTTCTTCGCGCAGCTTGTAGTCGAGGTTGACCAGCGGCTCGTCGAACAGGATCAGCTCGGCATCCTTGACCAGCGCCCGGGCCATCGCGGTGCGCTGTTGCTGGCCGCCGGACAGTTCCAGCGGATAGCGCTTGAGAAACTTCTCGATGCGCAGCATCTTCGCGGTTTCCTGCACCTTGCTCTGAATCTGCTCATTGGAGATCCCGGCCTGGCGCAGCGGCGAGGCGATGTTCTCGAACACCGTCATGGTCGGGTAATTGATGAACTGCTGATAGACCATCGACACGTTGCGCAAACGCACCGGGCGCTGGGTGACGTCGACGCCGTTCATCAGGATGCGGCCGCTGTCGGGCTTGTCCAGACCGGCCATCAGGCGCATCAGACTGGTCTTGCCGGACAGCGTGCGTCCGAGCAAAACGTTGAAAGATCCAGGTTCGAATTTCAGGCTCGCATCGTCGATCCAGGTCTGGCCCTCGACGGTACGGCAGACGTGCTCCAGGGTGAGTGACATGGCTCGGCCTTTTTATTATTGGAGTCAAGCGACCTGTCCTGTAGAGCGACATTCGTGCCAGAAACGGCAAGCTGTTGATTTACCGCCAGATTCGCTGAAAGCCACGCAAACCGTGGTTCGTAGCTGAACACAAGTGAACAGTCGCGACTGAACAATTGAACAGTTTGGCGATTGACAATGAACAATAGTGAACAACACTCTATGGATGCTTTTTGCTCATCGAATGAGCCATAACAAAAACAACAAAGCACCCTTCAGAGACTGCCAATCATGGCCGCACCTGCTCCGCCGCTTTCCCACGACGCCCTCGTCCAGAGTTCCTGGCAACGTTGCCGCGCGTTCGGTCTGGATCACCAAAGCGCCCCGGCCTTTGATCAGTTGCCCGCCGCCGGCATCGCGCATCTGCTCGACAGCCATCACGCGCTGGTGCAGACCACCCACCAGGAAGTCTTGCCCTACTACGAAAACATCCTCAGCAATTCCAACTGCCTGATCATGCTCGCCGACAATCAGGGCCAGGTGCTGACCTCGTGGGGCACGCAACGCTTTATCGAGCCGAGTCTGGCGCGGGGTTTTCAACCGGGAGCGAGTTGGATCGAACGCGCCAGCGGCACCAACGCCATCGGCACGGCGCTGGCCTGCGAGCAGGCGGTACACATCGAACACGATGAACACTTTCTCAAGGCCAACCGCTTCATGACCGGTTCCGCCGCGCCGATTTTCGATGCCGAGCGCAAGGTCATCGCCGTACTTGATGTGTCCAGTGACAGCTATCTGCCGCCCTCGCATACCCTCGGCATGGTCAAGATGATGAGCCAGACCGTGGAGAACCGGCTGATCCTCAACCTGTTCCATGGTCAGCACTTTCAACTGACCTTCAACACCGGGTTGAACAACCTCGACAGCCAGTGGGCCGGGCTGCTGATCTTTGATGAGAGCGGTCAGGTGCTGTCGGCCAACCGTCGGGCCGACAATCTGCTGGGTGTGCGCTTGTCGCGGGTCAGCGTTGAAAGCCTGTTCAAGGTGTCGTTGCTGGAGTTGATCAATCAGCCGGACGGTTTGCCGTTTGCCTTGCAGACTTCCGGGCGCAATCGTTTCCAGTGTTTGTTGAAGCGACCTAAACAGGCGCCGGTTCAGGCGCGAGTCTTCACTGAAACAAGAACCGCTGAAACCAGAACCGCCGAACCGAAAGTCGCCGCACCCACGGCCATCAGCCTGAGCACATTGCACTTCGGCGACAGCCGCGTGGAAAAAGCCGTGCGCCAGGCTGAACGTCTGCTGGAAAAGGACATCCCGCTGCTGATTCACGGCGAAACCGGGGTGGGCAAGGAAGTCTTCGTCAAAGCCCTGCACCAAGCCAGCTCCCGCAGCAAACAGGCGTTCATCGCCGTCAACTGCGCGGCGATCCCCGCCGAACTGGTGGAGTCAGAGCTGTTCGGCTACGAGAAAGGCGCGTTCACCGGTGCCAACCAGAAAGGCAGCATCGGCCTGATCCGCAAGGCCGACAAGGGGACGCTTTTCCTCGATGAAATTGGCGATATGCCACTGCCAACCCAGGCCCGGCTGTTGCGGGTGTTGCAGGAGCGCTGCGTGCAACCGGTGGGCAGCAGCGAGCTGTTCCCGGTGGATCTGCGGATCATTTCCGCCACCAACCGTTCGCTCCGGGAACAGGTGCAACTGGGGCGCTTTCGCGAGGATTTGTACTACCGCATCGGCGGCCTGACCTTGGAACTACCTCCGCTTCGCGAGCGCAGCGACAAGCAGGCGCTGTTCAAACGCCTGTGGGAACAACATCGCGAGCCATCGCAGTGGGCGGGATTGAGTCGCGAGGTGCTGGAACTGTTCGAGCGGCACCCGTGGCCGGGCAATCTGCGCCAGGTCAGCAGCGTGATGCAGGTGGCGCTGGCGATGGCCGAGGAACAACCGATTCGACCCGAGCATTTGCCGGACGATTTTTTCGTCGACCTGGAGATGGAGCCCGTCGAAGTGGCCGAGCCGTTGAGCATCGACCTGAACGATGCCGAGGCGTTGAACCGGGAGTTGCAGCTGGCCGGGGGCAATATTTCCCACCTGGCGCGGCGATTGGGGGTGAGCCGCAATACGCTGTACAAGCGATTGCGGCAGCTTGAAAGCTGAGCGCCCCCATAGCAGGTCAGGCCGAAATTGCTGGTTCAACAGGCGCAGCCGATGCGGACGCCAACGTCCGCAGGCCCATCAGCACCACGACCATCATCATCAGACCTGCAGCAATCGCGACCGCGAACCCTGCCCGTGCACCAAAAGCATCAATCACCAGCCCCGCCAGCATGCCGCCGAGCGCCACGCCGATGCTGATCCCGGTGGTCATCCACGTCAGGCCTTCGGTCATCCTCGCTGCAGGGATGATGATTGTTCCCAGCTTCATGACCACAACCATGGTCGGCGCGAACGAGATGCCGGCGATAAACAGCATCGCGGTAAGGACATAAACGTCCGGTGAGAAAATCGGCAATACGCCGGTGACTGCCGTGACCAGGATCCCGATAAAGAACTGCTTTTCAATCGCCAGCGAAACCCGCAACGCGCCGAAGGTCAGGCCCGCCACCAGCGAGCCGAACGCATAGGCGGCGAGGATGAAGGTGGCGGACGCTGGCCAGCCCTGGGCATTGGCGAAGGCCACAACGGCGACATCGATCGATCCGCCAATGGCGCCCATCGCCAGCAGTGCCAGGACAATGGTGCGAACGCCGGGAATCAGCAGGGTCGAACCACTGTTTTTCCGGTTGCCCGCCACGACTTTCGGTTCGGTCTGACGCTGCATGAGAAACGCCGTCACGCCGACGGCCAGCAACCCCACCGCCACCAGCGGCCCGGCTTCCGCGAAGAAACTTACGCTCAAACCGATCGCCAGTGGCGGGCCGATGATGTAAGCGAGTTCGGTGAGGACCGTGTCCAGCGAGAACGCGGTGTGCAGTTGTGGCTTGCCACGAAACAATTGCGTCCAGCGTGCGCGGATCATGGACGGCATGCTCGGCATCGTCCCCGCCAGTGCCGCCAGCACAAAAAACAGCGCGGCCGGCGCCCTCAGGTGCACCGCAACAATCAGCGCCAGCAACATGACGATGCTGAACGCCGTGACGACGGGCAGCACGCGACTCTGGCCACGCCGATCAACCTGTTTCGAGATGCGCGGGCCGAGCAGCGCATTGGCCAGGGTAAACGTACCGGCGACTGCACCGGCCAGCCAGTAAACGCCGGTCTGCTGCACCAGCATGGTGATGATGCCGATGCCGATCATTGCCTGGGGCAGTCGGGCAATAGAGCTCGCGAGGATCAGCCCGGTCGCGCCGGGTGTCGATACCAACTCGCGATAGTGATTAGCCATGATTCCTCCCTTCCGGATTCGCCGCTGATGAGCATCCTGCCGCGTGCGCTATCAAGACCTATGCGAATACCAAAAGCAATCACACATTGTCTGGATCGTTCCCTCGCGGAGCGTGGGAACGATCAACTGTCTGCGTGAGAACGATCAGTAGGGACAGAAAAACAAAACCCGCACAAGGCGGGTTTTGTTTGTAACAGGCGCAGCAATCAGTCAGCCAGACGCCAAGTCGTGCCGCCCTTGCCGTCCTCCAGCACCACGCCCATGGCGGTGAGCTGGTCGCGGATGCGGTCGGATTCGGCCCAGTCCTTGCCGGCCCGTGCCGCCAGACGGGCAGCGATCAGCGCCTCGACTTCAGCGGCATCGACACGCCCTTCGGCGCCGGCCTGCAGGAAGTCATCGGCTTCGAGCTGCAACACACCCAGCACGCTGGCCAGTTCTTTCAGGCGTGCCGCCAGACCGGCCGCAGCCTCGAGATCGCTCTCGCGCAGACGGTTGATCTCACGCACCATCTCGAACAGCACCGCGCAGGCTTCCGGCGTGCCGAAGTCGTCGTTCATCACCGTGGTGAAACGCTCGACGAACGCTTCACCGCCAGCCGGCGCCACGTTCGGCAGGCCTTTCAACGCGTGGTAGAAACGCTCCAGTGCGCCCTTGGCGTCCTTGAGGTTGTCTTCCGAGTAGTTGATCGCGCTGCGGTAGTGGCTCGACACCAGCAGGTAACGCACGACTTCCGGGTGGTACTTGTCGAGCACGTCGCGAATGGTGAAGAAGTTGTTCAAGGACTTGGACATCTTCTCGCCATTGATACGGATCATGCCGCAATGCATCCACGCGTTGGCGTAGGTCTTGCCGGTGGCCGCTTCGCTCTGGGCGATTTCGTTTTCGTGGTGCGGGAACTCGAGGTCACTGCCGCCGCCATGAATGTCGAACGTCTCACCCAGGCAGCAGGTGGACATCACCGAGCACTCGATGTGCCAGCCCGGACGCCCGGCGCCCCACGGCGATTCCCAGCTCGGCTCGCCCGGCTTGACGCCTTTCCACAGCACGAAGTCCAGCGGATCTTCCTTGGCTTCGTCGACCTCGATCCGCGCACCGATGCGCAGGTCTTCGATCTTCTTGCGCGAGAGCTTGCCGTAGCCCATGAACTTGCCGACGCGGTAGTACACGTCGCCATTGCCCGGGGCGTAGGCGTAACCCTTGTCGATCAGGGTCTGGATCATCGCGTGCATGCCAGGGATGTGATCCGTGGCGCGCGGCTCCATGTCCGGCTTCTGGATGTTCAGGCGCGCTTCGTCTTCGTGCATCGCGGCGATCATGCGCTCGGTCAACGCTTCGAACGATTCACCGTTCTCGTTGGCCCGGTTGATGATCTTGTCGTCGATGTCGGTGATGTTGCGCACGTAGGTCAGGTCATAACCGCTGAACCGCAACCAGCGGGTCACCAGGTCGAACGCGACCATGCTGCGGCCGTGGCCCAGGTGGCAGTAGTCGTACACGGTCATCCCGCAGACGTACATGCGCACCTTGTTGCCATCCAGCGGCTTGAAGACTTCTTTGCTCTTGGTGAGCGTGTTGTAGATCGTAAGCACGGTGTTTCCTTAAGACTTGATCACTGGCCCCACGAATCACGCAGGGTCACGGTACGGTTGAATACCGGCTGACCTGGTTTCGAGTCCTTGATATCCGCGACGAAGTAGCCTTCGCGCTCGAACTGGAAACGGTCTTCCGGCTGTGCGTTGCCCAGCGAGGGTTCAGCACGACAACCGGTCAGCACTTGCAGTGAGTCAGGGTTGATGTTGTCCAGGAAACTCGCGCTGTCTTCAGCCTTCTCCGGGTTCGGAGAACGGAACAGGCGATCGTACAGACGCACTTCGCACTCGATGCTGGCAGCGGCCGGCACCCAGTGAATCACGCCTTTGACCTTGCGGCCTTCAGGGTTCTTGCCCAGGGTGTCCGGATCGTACGAGCAACGCAGCTCGACGATGTTGCCGTCGGCGTCCTTGATCGCTTCGTCGGCGCGGATCACGTAGCTGCCGCGCAGACGCACTTCGCCGTTCGGCTCCAGACGCTTGTAGCCTTTTGGCGGTTCTTCCATGAAGTCATCGCGGTCGATGTAGATTTCACGGGCGAACGGCAGCTGGCGCACGCCGAGTTCTTCTTTCTGCGGATGACGCGGCAGTTCGAGGTTGTCGACCTGGCCTTCCGGGTAGTTGGTGATCACGACTTTCAACGGACGCAGCACGCACATGGCGCGTGGGGCGTTCGCGTCCAGGTCCTGACGGATGCTGAACTCGAGCATGCCGAAGTCGACCACGCCGTCGGAACGGTTGGTGCCGATCATCTCGCAGAAGTTGCGGATCGACGCCGGGGTGTAGCCACGGCGGCGGAAGCCCGACAGCGTCGACATGCGCGGATCGTCCCAGCCGTTGACGTGTTTCTCGTCAACCAGTTGCTTGAGCTTGCGCTTGCTGGTGATGGTGTAGTTGAGGTTCAGACGGCTGAACTCGTACTGACGCGGGTGCGCCGGCACTGGCAGTGCGTCGAGGAACCACTCGTACAGCGGACGATGGCTTTCGAACTCCAGGGTGCAGATCGAGTGGGTGATGCCTTCGATGGCGTCCGACTGACCGTGGGTGAAGTCGTAGTTCGGGTAGATGCACCACTTGTCACCGGTCTGGTGGTGATGGGCGTGGCGGATGCGGTACATGATCGGGTCGCGCAGGTTCATGTTCGGCGAGGCCATGTCGATCTTGGCACGCAGTACGCGGGCACCGTCCGGGAACTCACCGGCGCGCATGCGGGCGAACCAGTCCAGGTTCTCTTCCACCGAACGGTCGCGGAACGGGCTGTTCTTGCCCGGCTCGGTCAGGCTGCCGCGGTATTCCCTGGCTTGCTCGGGCGTCAGGTCGTCGACGTAGGCCTTGCCGGCCTTGATCAGCTCGACGGCCCAGTCGTGCAACTGGTCGAAGTATTGCGAGGCGTAGCGCACTTCGCCGGACCATTCGAAGCCCAGCCATTTGACGTCGCTTTCGATCGCGTCGATGTATTCCTGGTCTTCCTTGGCCGGGTTGGTGTCGTCGAAACGCAGGTGAGTGACGCCGCCGAACTCCTGGGCCAGGCCGAAGTTCACACAGATCGACTTGGCGTGGCCGATGTGCAGGTAGCCGTTGGGCTCAGGCGGGAAACGGGTGACGATCTGCGTGTGCTTACCCGAGTCCAGGTCCGCCTGGATGATCGGGCGCAGGAAATTGACCGGCGTAACGGGGCCGGTCTTGGAATTCGAGGTAGGGTCGACAGTGGGCTTGCTCATAGGATCCTTGAACGTACAGTGCGCGGCCGGGACACGGGCCTGACAAAACAAAGCCGCTATCATAGCCGATGCTGTCAAGCCCCTGACAGAGCAGGGCTTAAAAGGAATGCATTTAATCGCCGGGTTTTGAAAAACAGCCTCGAAATTCGCGCCTGTCACGCTAAACTGCGCACCTTGGCCCCCACGGGCTGAACCGGTACGGGGCCCAAATGTCCCAATACCCACGAATTCCTTATAAAACGCGCTTCAACTTATAAAGAGTAACGATCATGACTCAAGTTAAATTGACCACCAACTTCGGTGACATCGTCCTGCAACTGGACGCTGAAAAGGCGCCGGTCACCACCGCCAACTTCATCGAGTACGTTAAAAAGGGTCACTACGAGAACGTCGTGTTCCACCGCGTCATCAAAGGCTTCATGATCCAGGGCGGCGGTTTCGAGCCAGGCATGAAAGAAAAGAAAGACAAGAGCCCGAGCATCCAGAACGAAGCCGACAACGGTCTGAAGAACGACAAGTACACCATCGCCATGGCCCGCACCATGGATCCGCATTCGGCTTCGGCACAGTTCTTCATCAACGCCTCCGACAACAGCTTCCTGAACCACACCGCCAAGACCGCTCAGGGCTGGGGTTATGCCGTGTTCGGTAAAGTGGTTTCGGGCACCGACGTTGTCGACAAGATCGAAGGCGTTTCCACCACGTCCAAGGCAGGCCACCAGGACGTACCCGCAGACGACGTGATCATCGAGAAAGCCGAGATCATCGAAGCGTGATATTGCTGATTTCAGACTTGCATCTGGAAGAGGAGCGCCCGGACATTACCCGGGCGTTTCTGGATTTGCTCGCCGGACGCGCCCGCTCGGCGAGTGCGTTGTACATTCTGGGCGACTTCTTCGAGGCGTGGATTGGCGACGACGCCATGACCCCCTTCCAGCGTTCCATCTGCCAGGCCCTGCGCGAACTCAGCGACAGCGGCACGGCCATCTTTCTGATGCACGGCAATCGCGACTTCATGCTCGGCAAGGCCTTTTGCAAAGAGGCCGGCTGCACGCTGTTGAAGGATCCGAGTGTCGTGCGGTTTTACGGCGAACCGGTGCTGCTGATGCACGGCGACAGCCTGTGCACCCGCGACGAAGCCTATATGAAGCTGCGCCGCTACCTGCGCAATCCGCTGAGCCTGTTCATCCTGCGCAACCTGCCCTTGCGCACCCGGCACAAGCTCGCGCGCAAGCTGCGCAGCGAAAGCCGGGCGCAGACGCGGATGAAGGCCAATGACATCGTCGATGTCACGCCGGAGGAAATTCCGCGGATCATGCAGGAATACGGGGTGAAAACCCTGGTTCACGGGCACACGCATCGCCCGGCGATCCACAAGTTGCAGATCGGTGATCAGGCGGCGAAGCGGATTGTGCTGGGGGATTGGGATCGTCAGGGTTGGGCGTTGCAGGTGGATGAGAACGGGTTTGCGCTGGGGCCTTTCGACTTCGCGCCGCCGCCAGCACTGCCCGCCCCCGCAATCTAAAGCCAAACCCAAAAACAAATGTGGGAGCGGGCTTGCTCCCACATTTGACCGTACTTCGGATCAGTGACCGCTGGCGGCCGGGCCTGCCTTGGCAGCGAATGGCGGCTTGGCCAGCCACACAATCAGAATCAACCCCATGAACCCCCAGCCCAGCAACGTGAAGTAATCCACGGTGGAGAGCATGTACGCCTGACTGGTGAGGATCTGATCCATCTGCGCATAGGCCGATTGGCTCGCGCCACCCAGCGAATGCAAGGTCTCGCGAGTCGCTGGCTCGAAGGTGCTGATGCTCTCGCTCATATAGGCATGATGCTGATCCGCCCGGCGAATCCAGATCCACGTAGTCAACGACGCCGCAAAGCTGCCGCCCAGTGTCCGCAGAAACGTCGCCAGACCCGCGCCATCGGCAATCTGGCTCGGCGGCAGGTCCGACATCAGAATGCTCAGGGTCGGCATGAAGAACAGCGCCACGCCAATCCCCATGAACAACTGCACCAGGGCGATGTGCTGAAAGTCCACTTCGTTGGTGAACTCGGCGCGCATGAAGCAGCTCAGGCCGATCGCCAGGAACGCCAGCCCGGCCAGCAGGCGCAGGTCGAACTTGTGCGCGTACTTGCCGACAAACGGTGAAAGCAGCACCGGCAGAATGCCGATCGGCGCCACCGCCAGACCGGCCCAGGTCGCGGTGTAGCCCATCTGGGTCTGCAACCACTGCGGCAGGATCAGGTTGATGCCGAAGAATCCGGCGTAACCCAATACCAGCACCAGCGTGCCGATGCGGAAGTTGCGATAGGCAAACAGCCGCAGGTTGACCACCGGATGCTGGTCGGTCATTTCCCAGATGACGAACACCGCCAGCGCGATCACCGAAATCGCCGCGCCGATGATGATGAAGTTCGACTCGAACCAGTCCAGGTCATTGCCTTTGTCGAGGATCACCTGCAACGCGCCCACGCCGATGATCAGCGTGATCAGCCCGACGTAATCCATCGGCTGATGGCTGGTGACCACCGGGCGCTTGGCCAGCTGCTGGCGCACCACCATCACCGCGAAGATCCCGATCGGCACGTTGATGAAGAAAATCCACGGCCAGCTGTAACTGTCGGTGATCCAGCCGCCGAGGATCGGCCCGGCAATCGGCGCCACCACCGTGACCATCGCCAGCAACGCCAGGGCCATGCCCCGCCTCGCCGGCGGATACACCGCAATCAGCAGTGTCTGGGTCATCGGGTACAACGGCCCGGCCACCAGGCCTTGCAGCACGCGGAAACCGATCAGTTCCGGCATCGACGTGGAAATACCGCAGAGGAACGAAGCCAGCACAAACAGGATGGTCGCCCACAGAAACAGCTTTACCTCGCCGAAGCGACGGCTCAGCCAGCCGGTGAGCGGCAGCGCAATGGCGTTGCTCACGGCGAACGAGGTGATGACCCAGGTGCCCTGCTCCGAACTCACGCCGAGGTTGCCGGAAATGGTCGGCAACGCCACGTTGGCAATGGTGGTGTCGAGCACCTGCATAAAGGTCGCCAGCGACAGGCCGATGGTGCTGAGCAACAGGCTGGGCGGCGTAAAAGAGGCGTTATTGCTCATCGTGAATCCTATGAAGCCGGGTTGGCGCCGTGTCTGTTACAGACGCAGTCGCCCTTTGTGGGAGCGAGCCTGCTCGCGAAGACGGCGGTTCAGCCAACAAAACTGTTGAATTGAAAAATCGCCATCGCGAGCAGGCTCGCTCCCACAGGATGGGATCAGCGTTGCGCAGTCTTGCTGACCGCGGCGCTGTTGTCGTGGATCAACTGGGTGATCATCGCGTCGGCTTCGGCCAGTTGGCGGTCGTAGACGTTGGTGCTGAACGAGGCCTTTTGCGGCGGCTGCTGGGCCAGTACCGGGCCGCTCTGGTCGTGCAGGTTGACCTCGACATTGGTCGACAGGCCGACGCGCAGCGGGTGTTTGGCCAGCTCTTCGGCGTTGACATGAATCCGTACCGGCACACGTTGCACGATCTTGATCCAGTTACCGGTGGCGTTCTGCGCCGGCAACAGGGCGAACGCGCTGCCGGTGCCCGCGCCGAGGCTGTCGATGGTGCCGCTGAACTTGACGTCGCTGCCGTAGATGTCCGACTCGATTTCCACCGGTTGGCCGATGCGCATGTCACGCAGCTGGGTTTCCTTGAAGTTGGCGTCGATCCACAGCTGATCCAATGGAATCACCGCCATCAGCGCAGTGCCCGGCTGCACACGCTGGCCAAGTTGCACGGTGCGTTTAGCGACATAACCGGTGACCGGCGCGATCAAGGTGCTGCGCGCGTTGGTCAGGTAGGCCTGGCGCAGTTGCGCGGCGGCAGCCATCACGTCCGGGTGCGAGGAGACCACGGTGTCATCGACCAGCGCGCTGGTGGTTTTCAACTGCTGCCTGGCGTTGGCCAGGGCGTTTTGTGCCGAGGTCAGGTCATCGCGGGCGTGGGACAGTTCTTCCTGGGAAATCGCCCCGCCGGCCGCGAGATTTTTCCGCCGGTTGAAGTTGTCCTGGGCTTTCTGCACTTCGGCCTGTTGCGCATTGACCTGGGCCTTCATGCCGTCGACGTTGCTGTACAGGCCGCGAACCTGACGCACGGTGCGGGCCAGATTGGCCTTGGCACTTTGCAGACCGACTTCGGCGTCGTTCGGGTCGAAGTTGATCAGCACCTGGCCTTCGTGCACCAGATCGCCATCGTCAGCACCGATGCTGACCACGGTGCCGGTCACCAGCGGGGTGATTTCCACCACGTTGCCGTTGACGTAGGCGTCGTCGGTGCTTTCGCTCCAGCGCCCGATGAATTCGTGATACGCCCAGACACCGGCACCGGCGAGGGCAACCACAACGGCCAGCACCAGCAGCATCACCTTGCGTTTGCGCGGATTGCCAGTGTCCTGGGCGTTGTCTTGAGCTTGTGTGTTTTCGGCAGTGGCCATGACAAGTACCTTGAATTAGTTGTGCGGCGTGGCTGGGGTGGCGTTGGCTGCGGTCAGGGTTTCACCCTGGAAGCCGCCGCCCAGCGCTTGCATCAGTTGAATCGACAGGTCGATCTGCTCGGCATTCAGGTTGGCCAGCTGACGCTGGGCCTGCAGTAATTGCTGCTCGATGCTGAGCACGTCCAGGTAGTTGCCGATGCCGGAACCGTAACGCTGGACGACGGTGTTGTAAGAATCCTGGGCAATCTCGGTCGCGTGCTGCTGGGCGCCGATCTGCCGGCCGATGTCACGCAACTGGTTGATCGTGTCGCTGACATCGCCCAGGGCTTTCACCAGGCTTTTGTTGTACTGCGCCACGGCGAGGTCGTAATCGGCGTCGCGGGCATCAAGGTTGGCGCGCAGGCGTCCGCCATCGAAGATCGGCACCGAAATCGTCGGGGCAATGTTGAAGAAGCGACTGGCGGAGCCGAACACCGCGTCCCCCAACAAGGATTCGGCACCGGCGGAAGCCGACAGGTTCAGGTTGGGGTAGAAGCGGGTCTTGGCCGAGTCGATGTCCTTGCTCGCCGCCTCGACACGCCAGCGCGCGGCGACCAGATCCGGGCGACGGCCCAGCAGTTCGGCTGGCAGCACCGAGGGCAATGCCACGGCGCTGGCTTGCAGAACTTTCGGTCGAGCGATTTCGTTGCCGCGATCCGGGCCTTTGCCGAGCAGCACGGCCAGGGCGATTTTCGCGCTGTTCAGGCGTTTTTCGGCGTCGATCAGGCTGGCTTCGGAGCTGGCTTCCAGACTTTGGGTCTGCTGGAACTGGTACTGACTGTCGATCCCCGAGCTCAAACGACGCTGGCTCAGGTCGAGCATCTGTTTGGTGCGCTTCAAATCTTCGTTGGCCAGGTCATAAACGATGTGCGCCTGACCCAGATCGCTGTAGGCCCGAGCCACGTCGGCGGCGAGGGTCAGTTGCGCGGCCTGACGGTCAACCTCGGCGGCGCGAGCCTGACCGAGTGCAGCTTCCCAGGCGTCACGCTGACCGCCCCACAGGTCGAAGTTGTAATTGAAGCCGGCGCTGATGTTGCGCACGGTGGAGTAAGCCCCACCCTGCCCCAGCGGATCCTGATCCCGGGCCAGACGCGAACGGCTGATGCCGGCGCTGGCGTCGAGGGTCGGATAACGCTCGGCATCGGCGGCATACGCGGCGGCGCTGGCCTGATGGGCACGGGCGTCGGCGATCTGCATGTCCGGGCTGTCTTTCAGGGCTTCGCGAATCAGGCCGTCGAGCTGCGGATCGCCGAGGCTGGTCCACCAGTCGCTCTTCGGCCACGCGGCCTGGGACAGGGTCACACCGTTGAGCGATTGCCCGGTCTGCAGGGTTTTCGCATCGAGGCTCGCGCCCTGGGTATCGAGGCCACTGTAGTTGGCGCAACCGGCGAGGATCATCGCCGACAGCACCAGTGTCAGGCTGCTGCGCAAGGTTTTACCGCTCATTGTGTTCACCTAACCGCTGGAGGGTGATCGGGTCACCGGCTGCCAGCAAAATTTTCTTGAGGATGTATTCCAGGGTTTT
This sequence comes from Pseudomonas sp. B16(2017), assembly GCF_002113205.1. NCBI lineage: Bacteria > Pseudomonadati > Pseudomonadota > Gammaproteobacteria > Pseudomonadales > Pseudomonadaceae > Pseudomonas > Pseudomonas sp. B16(2017). The sequence continues at coordinate 114,709 of NZ_NEKA01000016.1, read as the reverse complement.
CAACTCGTCCGGGGTCACGGCGCCGGCCAGTTCATTCATGGCATCGGCGCCGATGTGCGGCAGGCGATCGGCCAGTTGCTGGCCCTGCTCGGTGAGTTTGAGTTGCACCTGACGGCGATCGCCTTCGCTGCGTTGGCGAACCAGAAAGCCTTTCTGCTCCAGACGGTCGAGCATGCGGGTCATCGAACCGCTGTCCAGCGACAGGTGCCGGCACAGCTCGGCCGGGGTGTCGACGCCGAACTGGGCCATGATGATCAACACCTTGAACTGCGCGGCGGTGATGCCGTGGGGTTCCATGTGGGTGTCGATGATCTTGTCCTTGAGTAAAGCGGCGCGGCCGAGCAACAGGCCGAGATGGCAATGCTGGAATTCGTCAGGGGTGAAATGCTTCATGTGCTCACCTAATAACTGCCTAGGCAGTGAATGTATGTCGAGATGTTACTGCCTAGGCAGCGAATGTCAACGTAATAGTTAGGGGGCTTGCTAATCAGATGACCAGTGGCTTTGGTTTGGGCGATGGGTAGGCGTTGGAAAGCGTTGCCTGTAGGAGTGAGCCTGCTCGCGATGAGGCCATCAGCCGCACCGTTGATGGTGAATGAAAGGACGCCATCGCGAGCAGGCTTACCCCTACAGGGGAGCGCATTCCGATGTGAAGAGCGCCGGTGCTTTCTAGGAATCGCCTGATGTCCAGCTTTGAGTGTCGCGGCTAACGTACGCCGCTCATTGGCCGATACGTAAAGCCCTCTTCATGAAGCGTTTCCAACCGCAGCGCCCTACCCCGATCACGAAATTGATTCACACGCTGTGCCTGACGCTGCTCTTCGCGTCCAGCTACGCGGGCGCGGCTAATTGCTCGTTCTACCCAAACCATCATCAAACAACTCTCACTATGCAAGTACCCGCTACACTTTCCATTCCTCGTGACACACCTAACGGCACCCTAATATATGAAAGTCCGCCAATCACACTCGGCCCTACGCCCAGCTCATATAAATGCACTAACGAGTTTTCATATGGTGTTTTGAACAACGTCGGCGTGTCTAAATCGGGCGACCTTGTTTACGCGATAGGAACCACTGGACTTGCATGGCAGTGGTCTTTCAAAGACAACGTAACCATACCCATTTATCCGGGCATTCGGCGAGAAGCGGGTGGATACGGATGGGACACCACAAGACACGTGCTACGACTATTCAAAATAGCGGATGTAATCGGTGTACAGAAAATCCCGGCAGGTACACTTGGGGTTTTCCATGCAGACGGTGTATCACCAATGACAATGGCGACCAACGGCGTAACGATCGTACCTCAATCCTGTGAAACGCCTGATATCCAGGTAGACATGGGATCACACGACATCAGTATATTCGCCAATAACGGAGCCTATTCTGAACCGGTCAAATTCGACATAAGCCTCAACAACTGTCCATCAGGCATTAATAAAGTAACTTATACACTCAAGCCTACTTCAACTTCTCCCTCGCAAAATTCAACGAGGGGCATCGTAAAGCTGAGTGCAGATTCGACTGCTGAGGGTTTGGCCTTGCAAATACTCAACACGGATGGAACGCCTTTGGTTTTACATCAAAGCTATGTGTTCGCGGACTATCCCACTGCGGGAGGCAACTTGAAAATCCCCCTGAGCGCCCGATACTTTCGCATTGCTGAAACAGCTGGCAATGGCGGGTTTGACAAGGGCATGCGCGCCGGATCAGCCAACGCAACGATTGCCTTTGTCATGAGTTACCTGTGAATCCATTAACGCGTTGCCACAGCCGATTGTTCGCCCCCCCTCTTTAGGAATTGTCTGATTTTCGTCGTGCCCGGCCCGCCCTACTGTGCCGGGATGCGCTTGAAGAACTACCTCCATCAGATCAGCCCGGTGCTGTCCACGCCCCACGCGGCGCGACGCTTGTTGCGCATTTTCGCGCTGGTGTTGCTGGTGGGCATTCTCGGCGGCGTGTACAGCTTCCTGCTGTTCACCTTCAACAGTGAGATTTCCCAGCGGCGCAGCTACATGAGCAGCGCCATCGCCGAGGCGCATACGTTTTTCACCACCCGTGAAGCGCTGCTCGAAAGCCTGAGTCTGTCGGCGACCCGTCAGACCGCGCTGAGCGCGCCGCTATCCGAAGAGGAGATCCGTCTGCTGCTCGGACAAACACCGGGCAAGCAGTGGAGCATCTGGCTGACCCAGCGCATGCGCGACTATCTGCAAGCGCGCAAATTGAATCTGCTGTACGTCAGCAGCGGCGCCGAAGCCCAGGTCTGGCGCTTGTACAACACGACGCCCATGGCCGACGACTTTCCGCACGAGATGCTTGATCGCCTGGAAACCCTCAAGCACGGCAACAACAGTGCCTTGAAAGAAATCTGGCTGACCCACAACTGGCAAGGGCACTCGCAGCTGTACATCTTCATTCGTCTGGATGAACGCGATCTGGAGTCCGGTTGGCTCGGCCTGGAAATGGACGACCGTGAAGTGGCCACTGCCTTGAGCGACCACAGCGCCGGCGAGTTCACCATGTTCAATTCTCAGGGCATGCCGTTATTCAGCAACAGCCACAAACCGCCGCCCGGGCAGAATCTGCCGCTGCTGCGCCAGCAGGATTTCTTCGGTTTCGTCGGAGAAGGCTGGCTGCCCGAGCAACTGGTATTGCGCAAACAACTTAAATCGTCGGATTGGCAGCTGACCTACTCCATCGACTTGCTAGCGGTGTTGTGGGCCCTGTGGCCGCAAATGCTCGGCGCGCTGGCGTTCTGTCAGGCGAGTATCAGTCTGGTGTGGCTGTTGATCCGGCGCCTGGAGCATCGCTTCATCACCCCGACCCTGCACCGGATTCAGGCGCTGGTGGAAAGCGAGTTGTTCAGCCGCGATGTGATCCAGACCGCTCCGGTGGCGCTCTGTGTGTTGCGGCGCAGCGACGCTCAGGTGGTACTGGAAAACACGCTCGCGCAGCAATGGCTGGGCGCGTGCAGAGAGCAACTGGGTCGCGGCTGGATCCGCGCGGCATTTGCTGAACACGCGCCGTGCCTGACCGACTATTTCGAGACCGCCGACGGTCGCCACCTGTACCTGAGTTGCGCGCCGACCCGCTACAAGGGCGAAGACGTGTTGTTTTGCGCCTTCAGCGACATCAGCGCGCGCCGGCAAATCGAAGCGGCGCTGGAGCAGGCGCGGCAGTCGGCCGATGCTGCCAACGAAGCGAAAACCCTGTTTCTGGCGACCATGAGCCATGAAATCCGCACCCCGCTGTATGGCGTGCTCGGAACTCTCGAACTGCTCGCTCGCACTCAGCTCGACACTCAGCAGAAAAGCTACTTGCGCGCGATCGAAGGCTCGTCCGCGACCCTTCTGCAATTGATCTGCGACGTGCTCGACGTGTCGAAAATTGAGGCCGGGCAACTGGCGCTGGAACTCAGTGACTTTTCCATCGTTGCCCTGGCCCAAGAGGTTGTGCAGGGCTACGCGGCGGCGGCGCAGAGCAAAGGTTTGCAGCTCTATGCCTGCTTCGATCCGCAGCTGCCCGACAGCCTGATCGGCGACATCAGTCGTGTCCGGCAGATCCTCAACAATCTGCTGAGCAATGCGGTCAAGTTCACCGATTCCGGACGCGTGGTGCTGCGGGTCAACGTGCTGTCCCGCGAAGGCGAGCGCGTCTGCGTGCAATGGCAGGTATCGGACACCGGGCGCGGCATTGCCCACGATGATCAGACATTTATTTTCGAGCCGTTTTACCAGACCCAAGGCAACAGCCACGTCGTTGCGGGCACTGGGCTGGGCCTGCCGATCTGTCTGCGGCTGACGAATTTGATGAACGGCACCCTGCAGATGGTCAGCGAACCGGGGCTGGGCAGCAGTTTTTCCCTGACCTTGCCGCTTGAGCAGCGCACGGGCAACACGCCGCCTGAAACACAACCGAAACTGGCGGGCGACATCGTTTATTTGGTGTCGCCAGTACGCGAACTGGCCGACAGCCTCGCTGGCTGGCTGCGCCGCTGGGGCGCTCGCCCGCACGTCGGCGCGCCGGCCAGTCACGCGCCTGCCGACGGCGGCGTATTGCTTGAGCTGTATCCGGTGCCGATGGATCAGCACAGCGAACTGCGCTGGTCAGGGCCACGCGTGCTGGCCAGCGGCGCGGGCGCCTGTGAGCCGCAATGCACAGTCGACGGCTGGATAGCGAATCTGAACGATCTGGCCGCGATCCGCCAGGCTGTGCGCCAAGCTCAGGGCGGCGCCGTTATCGAGCATCAGCAGACACAGACCCAGGCGTTGGCGCCGCTGCAGCTGCACATTCTCGTCGCCGAAGACAATGCCATCAACCAATTGATTCTGCGCGACCAGCTGCAAGAACTCGGCTGCACGGTGGCGCTGGCCAGCGATGGCGAAGAGGCCTTGTCGCTATGGCAGGCCAACACCTTCGATGTCGTGCTCAGCGACGTCAACATGCCGCGCCTCAACGGTTATGAACTGGCCAAGGCCCTGCGCAGACTGGGCTGCACCACGCCGATCATCGGCGCCACCGCCAACGCCCTGCGCGGCGAAGAGGCGCTGTGTCTGGCCGCAGGCATGAATCACTGCCTGATCAAACCTTTTACGCTAAGAGCCTTGTCGATCGTCCTGGCTCCCTACCACCGAGTCGCTCATGAAGTCCCCTAGCCTGCTGATTGTCGAAGATCACCCGTTCCAGCATCTGTACTTGCAGAACCTGTTCAACGAGTTGGGCGTCTTCGATCTGGAGTTTGCCAGGGACGGCGAAGAAGCCTTGCGGCGCCTGAAAAAACGCGAGTTCGACCTGGTGCTCACCGACCTGCTGATGCCGGGCATGGATGGCGTGCAGTTCATTCAGGGCCTGGCCGCGCAGCCCTCCCGCCCGGCACTGGCGATCATGAGCGCCGCCTCACGGCGCATGCTGATGGGCGCGAGCCTGGTGGCGAGCAATCTGCAGGTCAAAGTCATCGGGCTGATTTCCAAACCGGTCAACAGCGCCGCCCTGCGTTGCCTGATCGACCAGTTGCAGGCGCTGCGTCAGGACGTGCCGATCGCCACGCAGGCTGGCATCGACCGCCAGAGCCTTGTACGGGCGTTGGATAACGGTGAGCTGCAAGCCTGGTTTCAACCAAAAAAGGCGTTGGACAATGGTCGCATCGTCGCCGCCGAAGCACTGGTACGCTGGGCTCACCCGGAACACGGCACGTTGTTGCCGGGAGTTTTTCTACCGGCGCTGATCGCCTGCGATCTCGAAGAGCACCTGCTCTGGCGGGTACTGGAACAGGCAATGGCCGCCCAAGCGGTATGGCGCCAGCAGGGCTATGACATTCCGGTGTCGATCAACCTGCCGACGCACCTGCTCAACAGCCACGACCTGCCGGATCGCATCCTCGCTTTTGTCCTGCACCACGACGGGCTGCCGGCGCGGATCTGTTTCGAGCTGATGGAGTGCTCGGTGCCCGATGACATCAGCAACTTCTACGCCGGTGCCTGCCGCTTGAGGATCAAGGGTTTCGGCCTGTCACAGGATGATTTCGGCAAGGGCTACAGTTCCTACATGAACCTGGTCTCGGCCCCTTTCACCGAACTGAAAATCGACCGCGCGCTGGTACAGGGTTGCAACCGCAACGCCGAACTGGCGCAGGCGCTGACCAGCATTGTCACGTTGGGCCGGCAACTGGGTCTGACGGTGGTCGCCGAAGGCGTGGAAACCGCGCAGGAACTTGCTCTGTTGCGTAAAATCGACTGCACTCAGGTTCAGGGTTTCCTGATCTCCCACGCCGTGTCTTCGGAACAGTTCCAGCAGTTGCTCTGTCATGACGGACCGGCGAATGTCTGGTGATCTGCAGCTCGCGGCGGACGACCACCACTTGCCATCGAGGTCAGCCGTGTTCAAACGCTTACCCACTTTTATCGACCGAGCGTATTGATGCCGCACCCCAATGCCCTGCTGGAAAAACTTGCCAACAGCTCGCAGCGCCTAAACAAGGGCTTACTGATCCTCGGCGCGCTTGCGCTGCTGTTGCTGGGTATCAGTTATCTGGGCGTGCAGCGCATGGTGGAAGAACAGCGCGATACCCTGCAGTTCCACTTCGCCCGACTGATGGAAAACATTCGCGAGCAGGAGGCCTTTCTCGACGCGATCTCTAGGGCCAGCGCCAAGGGTGTGTACTTTGCCGAGGCTGTGACGCCGCCTGTTGTCCAAAAGCTTTTGCCCGAAGAAGGGCCGAACATTTACGAAGGCCGTGGGCTGCCGTTTTCGCTGCCGTTCAGCGTAAAGATCGATCCGGAGCGAATCGCCCCCAGCCAACACCCCAAGGTGTTTGTCCTCGGCAGCTATCTGGCAGCTTACTACAGCGCCTTCTGGGCAGCCTCGCATTACCAGTCTCCGCAGGTGATCCTGCTCAACGGGCCGGACAATTACGATATCGCCGTGCCTGCCACCGGCCGTTTGCGCGGCGCCGGGCCAACGCAGGTCGGCCGGTTCGTCGAACTCATGACCCAAATGAACATGCAGCGCCACGCACAGACTTCAGAGCAAGTGCACTGGGCTCCCTACCCGTTCGAGCAGGAAAACGATGGCACCCCGAGCCTGCTGGCTTACGTGCGGATCAACCTGAGTAAACCGACGCTGAGGATTGAGGGGGCGAACTCCTGGGTGCTGCTCGGCTCGCTGTTGAAACTGTCCCAGGTCAACAATATCGAGCGTTTGATGGAGTGGTCGATCTACGACGATTTCACCCTGATCACGCCCAACGGCACAGCGTTGATCGGTGCGCTCAAGCCAGACCAAGTGCTCGATGACGGCGCGAACCTGACCCGCGACGGCCTGGTGTTCAAGCTGACCAGCCCCGGCGACCAACGCTGGACGGCGATCTATGTGATCAGCGTGCAGAGTTTTCTCGATTACGCGCTGTGGCCACTGCTATGCCTGCTGGCACTGGTGCTGGCGCTGCTTGGCAGTGGCCGCGCGCTCAATCGCTGGTACACCCAACGCGTTATCCTCCCCGCGCAAACTGCCCACGCCAGCATCGCCGAAAGCGAAGCCTTCAGCCGTGCGGTCATCGACACCGCGCCGACCGGCCTGTGCGTGATCAGCCGCCGCGATCATCAGGTGTTGCTGGAAAACCAGCTCGCCCAGCAATGGCACGACACTGGCGAACTGATCAGCCTGCTTGACCAGCAGGCAGCGACTGGCCATGGTCATGCCGAACTGGAGATAGACAGCCGGCATTTGCATGTCGCTTTCGTCGCCACTCGTTATCAGGGTCAGGATGCCTGGCTGTGTGCGCTGCACGACGTCACCCGACATGTGGAAGACGCCGCGGCACTGGAAGTCGCGCGTCAGGCCGCCGACTCGGCCAATCAGGCCAAGAGCCGGTTTCTGGCGACGATGAGTCATGAAATCCGTACGCCGCTGTATGGCGTGCTCGGCACTCTGGAGCTGCTCGGCCTGACCGCCCTCGCCCCACGCCAACAGGATTATCTGGAGACCATTCAGCGCTCGTCGGCCAGTCTGTTCAAGTTGATCAGCGATGTGCTGGATGTGTCGAAGATTGAGGCCGGGCAGATGAACCTCGAGCTTCAGCCGTTCTGCCCGCTGGAACTGACCGAAGACGTGGTGCGCAGCTACGCCGCTTTTGCCCGCGGCAAAGGGTTGCAATTGTATGCCTGCATTGATGCAGCACTGCCGGATCACTTGCTCGGTGATGCGCAGCGCATTCGCCAGATCCTCAACAACCTGCTTAGCAACGCGATCAAGTTCACCGATAACGGCCGTGTGGTCGTGCGTGTTCGTGTGCTGCAAAACTCAAGCGGTCGAGCCCGGGTGCAGTGGCAGGTCAGCGACTCGGGCGTGGGCATTTCCCAGGCGCAGCAACAGCAATTGTTCGACCCTTTCTACCAAGTCAACGAAGCCGACAGTCATGCCGGCGCGGGTCTCGGTCTGGCCATTTGCAAATGGCTGTGCGAGTTGATGCACGGCGAGTTGAACGTGGTCAGTGAACCGGGACTAGGCAGCTGCTTCAACTTGCAACTGATGCTCGATTGCGCACCGGGCAGCCTCGCCGATTGCCCGGCGATCGGCGCCGACAGCCCCGCCGTCTACGTGCGTGCGCCAGTCGCTGAACTGGCGCAACATCTGATGGCGTGGCTGAACCGCTTTGGCCTCGACTGTCGACTGGTGACCAACGAGCTGCCGCCGCCTTCGGCGCTGCTGGTCGATCTTGCACCACTGGCCAGCGCTACAGCTTTCGCTGGCCGGCGAATCGTCGCCATTGCCGCTGGCCCCAACCCGGCGCAGGTGAGCGGCAATGACTGGCAGGTCGATGCCGACGACGTGCGCGCGATCGGCTGGGCGATTGCCCTCGCCGTGCACGGCGCCGGTCAGCAGCGCACGCCGTCGCGGCAGGCAAACACCCGAGCGCTGAATCTGCGCGTGCTGGTGGCCGAGGACAATGCGATCAACGCGGGGATCATCAAGGAACAACTGGAGGCGCTGGGCTGCTCGGTGGTTGTCGCAACCAATGGCGAACAGGCTCTGGCGCACTGGACACCGGGGCGCTTCGACTTGCTGCTGACCGACGTCAACATGCCGGTCATGAACGGTTATCAACTGGCCGCAGCACTGCGCGAGCAGGATGCGACATTGCCGATCATCGGCGTCACTGCCAATGCCTTGCGCGAAGAAGGCGAGCGCTGCGCCGCCGTCGGCATGAACGCGTGGATGGTCAAACCGCTGAACTTGGCGACGCTGCGTGCGCAACTGCAAAGCCACTGCCATATCGCTGTCGCGCCGGTCGCCGATACCCCGCCGACGCTCTCGCCGAAAATGCGCGAGCTGTTTGTCGTAACCCTGCGCCGCGACATTCACACCACCCTCAACGCGCTCGACGCAGCCGATGCCGACAGCGTCGCGCGGCAACTGCACAGCATGGCCGGGGCACTGGGCGCGGTGCAGATCCCGGCCCTGGCCAGCGCATTCGTCGAACTGGAATGTTGCCTGACCGGCATGGCCGTAACCCCGGCGCTGGGCGGTGAGGTGCGTCAACAACTGGCGCGCCTGAGCGACCTGCTCGATGCCTTTGAATAATTTCACTCTGGATAAAGCACCCATGGAAACCTTCAATGTTGTCATCGCCGATGATCATCCCATCGTCCTGCTGGGGGTGCGGGAACTGGTCGAGCGTGACCACCACTTCAGCGTAATCGGCGAAGCCGTTTGCCCCGATGAGTTAATCGATTTGCTGAAGACCCAGCCGGTGGATCTGTTGATCACCGATTTCAACATGCCCGGTGACTCGCGTTACGGTGACGGACTGAAGCTGGTGGAATATGTGACCCGGCATTTCCCCCAGGTGCGGGTGCTGGTCCTGACCATGATTTCCAATCCGTTGATCCTGGCCCGTCTGCAGGAACTGGGTGTACTGGCGGTGATTCAGAAAAGCCAGTTGCACGTTGAAATAGAAGTGGCGCTCAAAGCCATTGCCAAAGGCCATACGGTTCGCAGCAAACAACCCGCACCCACTTCGGTGCTGGACAACAGCGCGGACCTGGATGAACGCTTTGCCCGCTTGTCGCCCAGAGAACATGAAATCCTGCGGTTGTTTGTGCAAGGACAAGGCGTCAATGAAATAGCACGAGGACTTAACCGAAGTGCCAAAACAGTCAGTACACAGAAAGTTTCAGCCATGCGAAAACTTGAAGTAAACAGCGATCAGGAGTTAATGACTTATTGCATCGAGCGCAACTTGTTCAACTAGACAATTGCGCACTTCAGCATGACTTGCCGCGCATCTAGGAATCGTCTGATGTTCCAGCGCAAGTACGCGATTTATTGTGTTGCTTTAACCCCACCAATGGAAAAGCAACATGAAAAAGCTGTCTCGCACGCTTCTCGCCTTGTCGATCTTCGCTGCCGGTAATGTTCTGGCGGCCGATCCTGTTTCGCCAACCAAGGCTGGCAGCGGCACCATCAATTTCACAGGTACCATCAACAACGATGCCTGCTCGGTCGAAGGCGCCGGCAAGGACAAGACAATCTCGGTCAACATGGGCGAAGTGTCGATCAAGGACATGGGCACCGCCACCGCGCCGAAAGGCAACGGCACCCTGAGCGTCGAAAACTTCGACATGAAGATCAACTGCAATGCCGGGACCAAGGTGGCGATGATCTTCGAACCGACCAAGGGCGCAGGTTCAGGCATCGAAACCGGCACCAAGGTCTTGAAACTAATCGACGGCCTGGGCTCGGCAAAAGGCATCGGCATCGCCCTGCTTGACTCCAACGGCGCGGTGATCGACCTGACATCGCCAACCACCGCGCGGATTGAAAACACCCTGCAAGACAGCAACACCACGCTGAAATTCTCGGCCGCCTACGTGACCACCGTCGATCCGAAACTGGCGGTCGCCGGTCGCGGCGATGCGACCCTGCCGTTCACCCTGCAATACGAATAATCGCGCGATTCATCGAACCAGTGCGGGGCGCAACGGCCCTGCACTTCCCTTCACTTTGCGCGGTAATTGTTCATGTTCCTACGTCATTCCCTATCCCTGTGCGTCGGCCTCCTGGGCCTGTTCGCCGTCAATCAGGCCATGGCCGGCATTTCGTTGAGCAGCACCCGGCTGATTTTCGATGGCAACCACAAAGAAGCCAGCATCACAGTGCGCAACAGCGGTGCAGACGTGTTGGTTCAGTCCTGGGTCGACACCGACAGCGACGAAGCAGGTTCAGCGCCGTTCGCCGTCACCCCGCCTCTGGTGCGGGTCAGCGGCGATCAACAACAGATTCTGCGGGTTATCTACGAAGGCACCGGCATGCCCGGCGACCGCGAGTCAGTGGTGTGGCTGAATGTCCAGGAGATCCCTCAATCTGCGAAAACCGCGAACACCCTGCAACTGGCGGTGCGTCAGCGCATCAAGGTGTTCTTTCGCCCCGCCGGTTTGCCAGACAAAGCCTATCAAGCGCCGACCGAGTTGCGCTGGCGACTGATCGAGCGCGCCGGCAAAAGCATGTTGGTGGTGAACAATCCAGGGCTCTATCACGTATCGATTGCCGATATAACAATGCAAGCGGGCGCCAGCAGCGAAAAGCCATTCGATTCGATGATGATTGCGCCCGGCGAACAAAAAGAGTTCGCACTCAAACAACCCAACGCGGCCAGTTCTGCGCAACTGTCATTCAGCAGCATCAACGACTACGGCGCCCGAAACCGTTATTTCGCGCAACTTTCCGGCAGCGCCGAAGTTAGCGCCAGCCTTGATAAAGAATCGCCATAACTCGCGTGCCGCTTTATCAGCCGCACTTTCACTGTATTTCTCTTCGCTCCGTTAGTTCGTATCGGAGGTGATATAGGGTTCCTGCATGTTTTTTTTAAAGCGCGATGGATTGGCGCCGTTTTCGGTTGCACTGGTCGTCAGCACAACTTGCCTGGCCGATGGCGAAGAACAATTCAATACATCGTTTCTGCAAGGCGCGACGTCTGCCGTCGATCTGCAGACCCTCCTCGCCGGCAGCCAGGTTCTCCCCGGCACTTATCGGGTCGACCTGTATGGCAACGACACCCTGGTCGGCCGTCGCGATATCGATTTTCGCCACCATCCCGACAGCCACAAGGTCGAAGCCTGCCTGACGCTGGACATGCTCAAGCAACTGGGTGTGGATCTTGGCAAGCTGCAGGCCAGCGGCAAACTGGACAGCGCCGCCGCCGACACCTGCCTTGATCTGCCCGCGCTGATCGATCAGGCCACCGTGCGCTATGACGTGCCGCGCCTGCGCTTGCTGGTCAGCGTGCCGCAAAGCGCCATGGAGCGTGGCCGCCGTGGTTATGTCGATCCGGCGCTGTGGGACGAAGGTGTACCCGCAGCGTTCATCAACTATCAGGTGAGCAGCAACCGCAACAGCACCGACGTCGATACCACGATCGCCAATAACGTCGGCCTACGCAACGGCATCAACCTCGGCGGCTGGCGCTTGCGCAACGAGTCCAACTTCAACAGCAGCACCGGTCGGCCGAGCACGTTCAAGAGCAATCGCAGTTATCTGCAACACGACGTCACCGCGCTGAAGGGCCAGTTCAGCGCCGGCGACATTTTCTCTGATGCCGACCTGTTCGACAGCGTGCGCTATCGCGGCGTGAAACTGGCCTCCGACGATGGCATGCGTGCCGACAGCGAGCGCGGTTATGCGCCGGTGATTCGCGGCATCGCACAATCGAGCGCGACCGTGGAGATTCGCCAGAACGATTACATTCTGTACACCGCCAACGTGCCACCCGGGCCGTTCGAAATCAGCGACATATATCCCAGCGGCTCCAACGGCGATCTGGAAATCACCGTCATCGAAGCCGACGGTCGGCGCCGGGTCACGGTGCAGGCGTTTTCCAGCCTGCCGATCATGGTGCGCGAGGGGCAACTCAAGTACAGCGTTTCGGCGGGCCGCTACAACAGCAACAGCGATGATCAGCAATCGCCGGAGTTCGTCAGCAGCACGGTGGCTTACGGTGTCAGCAGCAATTTGTCGGCGATCGTGGGCACCCAGGCCAGCGAAGATTTCCAGGCGTTTTCCGTTGGCGCCGGGCGCAACACTGCGATCGGTGCGATCTCGCTGGACCTGACCCACTCAAGCAGCCGCACATTTGCCCAGACCGTCAAGGGCAACAGCCTGCGCGCGCTGTACGCCAAGACGTTCACCGGCACCGACACCAACTTCACCCTCGCCGCTTACCGCTATTCGACCGAGGGCTATCGAACCTTCAGCGAACATGTCGAGGAGCTGAACAGCGAGGGCCAGAAGCGCACCGGCAACTCGAAAACCCGCACTGACCTGACCGTCAACCAGAGCCTTGGGCGCAACCAGCAGTTCGGCAGTATTTACCTCAATGCCAGTGACCAGCGCTACTGGGGACGAGGCGGTTCGCAAAGCCTGGCGGCCGGTTACAGCAATTATTGGGGCGATGTCAGCTACAACCTCAGCGCGACTTACACTAAGGATGTCGCCAACTATGGGCCGGCGAACAACGACACGTTGTTCAATCTCTCAGTGTCGTTTCCCTTGGGTTCGAAACCCCGCGCGCCACGCGCTTTCGTCTCGGCCAGCTCGCAGAAGGACACCAGCAGTACCCAGGTCGGCATCAACGGCTATCTGTCCGAAGACAGCGACACCTACTACTCGGTACAAGGCGGCAACAGCCGCACCGGCGGCAGCACCGGCTCGGCCAATATCAGCACACGAACGTCGGTGATGGACATCAGTGCCGGTTACAGCCAGGGCCGTGGCTACAACTCGCAGAATCTCAATGTTGCCGGTTCGATTGTCGGTCACGCGGGCGGCATCAACCTCGGGCAGACCGTCGGTGAGACGTTCGCGCTGGCACAGGTCGAGGGCGTTGAAGGCGTGAAGATCGCCAGCTTCTCCGGGGCGAAAACCGCTGGCAACGGTTATGCGGTGGTGTCCAACGCGCAGCCGTATCGGGTCAACTGGATCAGCCTCGACACCCGCGATCTGGGCGGTGATTTCGAAATTGAAAACGCCACCCGGCAAGTGGTACCGCGCCGTGGTGCCGTGGTACTGGCGCGCTATGCCAGCAAGACCGGGCGTCGGGTGCAATTCGCCCTGTTCGATGTGCAGCACCAGCCAATCCCGTTTGGGGCGTCACTGGAAGACGCCGCCGGCAAGCAACTGGCGATCTCCGACCCAAGCGGCAAGGCACTGGCGCTGGTCGCGGACGCCGCCGGCACCCTGACCATCAACTGGCAAGGCCAGCGCTGCGAGGCGTCGTATGCACTGCCCGAGCGTGACAAGGCGTTGAATTACGAGCGCGCATCGTTGGTATGTCGCCCGGATCAAAACTAGGAGCGAGATTGCTCGCGAAGAGGTGTCAGCCGCCCCCTCTCTGCTGGCTGGAAAGCCGCCTTCGCGAGCAGGCTCGCTCCCACATTTGATCGGTGGCAGGCACACATTCATGTCAGCCGCAGATCTCTTTGGGAGCAAGATTGCTCGCGAAGGCCGCGCCTCGGTTCAAGTAAACAGGTGCGCTCTAGAAATCCCGCTTGTAGAAGATGTCCAGCGAACTGGCCACGCCGCTGGCGGCTTCGAGGTAGACCTTTTTGCTCAGTTTGTAGCGCAGGGCGATGGTGTTGGCCGGCTCGAACACGCCGACGCCGTAACGCAGGCTGAGTTTTTCCGAGATGTTGCCGCTGGCCACCACGCTGGTGGTGTTGCCGCTGCCCTGGGTGTCGAGCTGGAAGTCCTGAATGCCCAGGTCACTGGCCAGACTGCTGGTGACCCCGGAACTGCCCATCAGGCCCAGACCAAGCGCCGCCTGCGCGAGCATGTTGTTGTCCTCGCCGGTGGTGCTCAGCGGACGCCCCAGCACCAGATAAGACAGCGCCTGTTCCTGGCTCATGGCCGGTTCCGAGAAGATCTGTGTGGTCGGCTGCTCGGCGCTGCCGCTCAGGCGGATACCGGCGATCACATCATCGGTCTGGCGAATCGCTTCGATGTCCAGATATGGCTGATCGATCGGGCCGGCAAACAGCAGACGCGCGCGACGCACCGTCAGGCGCTGACCATAAGCGCGGTAGCGTCCGTCGTTGAGCCACAGTTCACCGCGAGTATCCATGTTGTCGCCGATGTGCACCTGGCCTTGCAGGTTGGCGGTCAGGCCGAACCCGGCGAAGCTCAACTTGTCCTGGCCGACCACCACATCGATGTCCATTTTCATCGCCAGCGGCGGTTTGCCCTCCTCGGTCTGCGCGCCGACGATGATCGTGTCATCGGAGACTTTCACCGTCGATGGCGGCAGTTCCCGCACAGTGATTTCGCCTTTCGGTACCAGCACCTTGCCGGCAATCGCCAGCTCATCGCCGGCCATGGAAATCTTCAGGTCCGGCGCCACTTCCAGTTTGGCGTAGGGCTCGACCGTCACCGGCAATTGCGTGCCCTTGAGCGCCAGATCCACCACCAGCGCCTGACCCCAGGCGATGTTGCCGTTCAGGCTGCCCTGCCCGCTCTTGCCGCTTTTCCAGCCGCCGTTCAATTGCACGGCCTCACCGGCGATCACCGCTTGCAGTTGCAACGCTTGCAGCTCGATCGGCAACTCCGGCCCGGACACTTCGCCGTCGCTGAGCTGCACGGTGCCGTTGACCAGCGGCGCGAGCAGGCCACCGGAAATCGTGCCGCTGCCGTTCAGGCGCCCAGTGAGTTTCTCGACCATCGGCACAAACGGCCGCGCCACCGACAGATCAAGCCCGCTGAGGCGGAACGAACCACTGACCGGTTTGCTCGCCGGCAGCGGGTTGATCTGCGCCTGCACCATCAACTCGCCAAGCTTGCCGCCGACGAAGTTGAGGTCGGTGTCGATGCGTTTCGGCGTGAGCTTGCTGGTGAGCTTGAGGGTCTGGTACGGGAAGTCCAGCCACTGATCCTTCTCGCGCATGCGCAAGGTGCCGCCGCTGGCATCGATGCTGACCTGGCCGTTCGGGCCGCTGGCCGGCAGGTCCAGTTGCAGGTCGGCGTTGAGCTTGCCCTGCCAGGCGAAATCCTTCGGCAGCCACTGCGCCAGGCTTTCGATCGGGAATTGCTTGAGGTGATAACGCAGCTTCGGCTCCGGCATCAGGCGCTGATCTTCACCGCACAGGCTGGCATTGCCGGACATCCAGCAATGGGCGCCGAAGTTGATCTTGCCGTCGGCCAGCCGTTCGAGCTTGGCCGGGTTTTGCAGCTTCCAGTCCTGGCCGCCGGCCTGAATGTCGCCGCTGGCCAGACGCCCGCGCCAGTTGCCCTTGTCCAGATTGCCGTCCAGACCCAACGCCAGTTTCAGCTTGGGCCCGAGCAGGTCGAGGTTGAGTTTCTGGTTTTTGATATCGCCCTGAGCGCTGGCGGTCAGGGTGCCCAGCGACGTATCGCCGGCCTGGATGCCGCTGCCCTTGAGGTCGATCTTCGCCCGTTGCGCACTGTCGAGGGTGGCGTCGAGGTTGAGGCTTTGCAGGCGATTGTCCTGGAACGCCAGTTGCGAACCTTGCAGGCCGAGCTTGCCCTGCGGCGCCTTGAGCGTGCCGGCGACATCGACCCGCCCGTTGATCTGCCCGCGCAGTTGCGGCCAGAGCTGGGCCAGTCGCGCCAGTTTGATGTCGATCTGCCCGGTGAGCTTCTGTTGCAGGCTGCCCTTGCCGTTGATGCTGTTGTCGCCGAGGCGGATTTGCAGGGCATTCAGATTCCACTGCTCGCCCGCGCCGTCAGCCTTGGCTTGCAGGATCGCCGGTTGCCCGCGCAGTTTGCCCTTCAGATCGAGGTCGGCATTCAGGCTCAGGCGTTCGTTTTTCATTTCGCCTTTGCTCTTCAACGGACCGGCCAGGGTGCCCGGCAACTCCGCAACCCAGTACGCCGGGTTGAGCGCCGACAACTCCAGCGCGGTGTCCCAGGCAATGCCATCGGCGAACTGCACGTTCACATGGCCTTCGGCCTTGCCCTGCCCGGCTTCGAGTTTCAGTTGTGGCAGGAAAATCTGCTTGAGATTGCCGCTGAACGGACTGCTCAGGTTGAACGCCCCCGCTGGGCCATCTGCGGCGGCGGCGAAGTTACCGAGGTACTGACCGTCGGTGTAGGAGACTTCGCCGGTGAAGGTACGCAACGTGACCTGCGGCTCGTCGATTTCCGGATAGAGCCGGTGCCAGGGGAAATCCAGCCAGTTGATATTCGCCTGGGCGGTGAGGCCTTTGCTCCAGTCGACATTGCCGGTGAGCTTGAGGCTTTGCTTGTCGTTGGCCGTCAGATCGAGGCCGGCAATCTGCGCACCGTTGGCGTCGACCTTGCCTTTGAGCAGCAGCGCCACCGGGCCTTTATCGGCAGGCAGCGTCGCATTGCCGAGCAGTTGGTAACCGTTTTTCAGGTCGCCTTCGCCGGTCAATACCAGTTGATTGAATTGCAGGGTATCCGGCAGATCCGCGCTCGGCTTGAACGCCTCCGAGGTGATCCGCACTTTGGCCGGCAGGTTTTCGACCAGCGGTTGCAGCTCGCCGCTCAACTGGCCGTCGAGGTAGCCACGGCTGTCGGCGTGCAGGTTGAGGGTTTTCAGCAGGTCGCCGTCGATTTTCAGCGCCAGCGTCCACGGCTCGGGAGCGGGCGACGGCAAGGTCAGATCACCGGCGATGTTCAGCGGCCAGTTGCCGGTCGGTTGCAACAGGCCGGACAGGTTCAGGCTCAACTCGTCGCGTTGCAGTTTCACACTGTCGATCTGCATGCCCTTGGCAGTCCAGTGCGCCGCCAGTTGCAGGCCTTTCAACGCTTCACTGCCGTTGAACAACAGGCTGCCGACCTGCACGTCGCCCAACTCGATGGTCACGGGCAATTGCAGATCCGGAAGCTTGATCGGGCCGCTTTCGGTGACTTCTTCGCTCGGCGGGAATTGCAGGCTGACGGTGTCGGCCTTGAGCTGCTGGATGCACAACGTCATGCGCGTCAGGCAGAGCGGCGACCATGCGAAGATCGGCTTGTCCAGTTCGACGCGGCTGCTGTCCTGCTGCCACAACAGATGATCGGCGCTCCACTGCCCGCCGAGGCGACCCTGAAAGTTGTCGACGCTCAGGCCCGGCACCAGGCCCAGCACCCAACGGCTGCCGGCCTGCGTTCCGAGCACAGCGGTGATGCTCAATACGATCAGCAGCACCAGCGACAACAGCGCCAGCGCCGATATTTTCAAACCACGCTTCACAGCTCAGGCCCCATGGAAAAGTGCAGCCGGATGCCGCCGTCGTCGTCCAGTGCATGGGCCAGGTCGAGGCGGATCGGCCCCACCGGCGAGACCCAGCGCACACCAATACCGACTCCGGTCTTGAGGTTCGGCAGTTCGAGTTTGTTAAAGGAGTTACCCTGATCGACGAAGGTCGCCACGCGCCACTTCTCGGCAATCGAGTATTGGTATTCGACGCTGCCGGCCACCATGTAGCGCCCGCCGATGCGGTCGCCCTCGGAGTTCTCCGGGGACAGGCTCTGATAGTCGTAGCCACGCACGCTCTGATCGCCACCGGCGAAGAAGCGCAGCGACGGCGGCACCGATTTGTAGCCGTTGGTGGCGCTGCCGCCGACCTGCACCCGGCCGAGCAAGCGATGCTTGTCGAATACGGTGGTCAGGCCCTTGATCAGCGCCGTGCCATAAAGCAGGTTGTTGTCCGAACCGAGCCCTTCTTTCGCCACTTTGCTTTCGAAGGTCAGGCGATAGCCGTTGTGCGGGTCGATGCGGTTGTCACTCTTGAGGTAGGAATAGCTGACGCCGGGCATCAGCAAGGTGCTCAGACCGGAGTCGTCGCCGAGCTGGTATTCCTCACGCTGCCATTTCAACGAGATCACCCGCTGCCAGCCGCTGGGCAGTTTGCTGTGCCATTCCGGGCCGAAGGTCAGCAGCTTGCTCAAGGTGTCGGAACCGTCGATGTCCTCGTATTGATAACCGCCGGCCCAGCGCAGTTTGTCGGTCAGCGGCGGGTCCAGCGGGATGTCGTAGAACAGACCGACGTTCTGCCGTGGCGCCGAGAGTTCGGCCTCCCAGCCATAACTGTCGCCCTGCGGGTTGACCCAATGGCGGGTCCAGTTGGCCTTGATGCGCGGGCCGACGTCGGTGGAATAACCGAGACCCAGGCCCATGGTGCGCGGCTTGCGGGTGTCGAGTTTGACGTCCACCGGGATCACGTCGTTTTTCGCGGCGGTCGGTGCGGCGTCGACCCGTACGCCTTCAAAATATCCGCTCGATTGCAGGTCGCGGTTGAGTTCGGCGATCAGCTCGGAGTCATACGGCTCGCCGGCCTTGAACGGCACCATGCGTTGTAGCAGGTCTTCGTCGAACGGGGTGTCGCCTTCGAAGCTGACCTTGCCCAGCGCATAACGCGGGCCGCTTTCGTAGATCAGTTCGACATCGGCGACCCCGGCGCGTGGATCGACCATCAATTTCTGGCTGGTGAAACGGCCACTGAAGAAGCCATAACGCGAGGCCTGGTTCTGAATCAGGCGCTTGGCGTCTTCATAACGCCCATGGTTGAGCACCGCGCCGGGCTTGAGCACGTCACTCTTGGGGACTCGAAAGGATTTGAGAGAGGCCGCCGGGCCGTCAACACGCACGGTCACGTTGCGCAGGCGGATCGGCTCGCCGGGATCGATGTTCAGCACCAGACGCGGTTTTTCACCGCCCTTGACGTCACTTTCGATCTGCGGCTGGTAATAACCCAAGGCCTGGGCGGCCTTGCGCGCCTGTTCTTCGGCGCCGCGACTGAAGCGCTGCAAGGCTTCTTCGTCACGATCGCCGAGGCTGCCGATATAGCCTTCTATATTGGCCTTGAGTTCATCGTTGGACGGTTTGATCCGCACATCCAATTCACTTTGCGCCAGCGCCGCGCAGCTGCTTAACAGCATGAACACGCCACTGGTAAATCTTCCTGGAAACTTCATAGGCGCGGATGCTATCACGGGCTTGGGAGCGTGATAGAACAGGAAATTCCCCCAAAAGTTCGACGGTCATCCCGTTGCTGTTTGTAATACCTGTGGGTTGGCGTGGAAAAACACGTGCTCGCGTACCGGGCCTACGGCCACTTCGCCGATTTCCTCGTAACCCTGACGCTTGTAGAACTCCAGATAGCGCGGGTTGCCGGTGTCGAGAATCACGCCTTGGGAGCTTTCGTCTACCGCGCACCAGTTGTGCACCGCTTGCAGCAGTTGCTCGCCGAAATGCTTGCCCTGAAATTGTGGATGCACACCGAGCAGCGGCAGCATGTGCACCGAGTCGGTCGGCACGCAGGCTTCAACGGCAGCGTGATATTCCAGATAACGGCGGGTGCAGCGGAAGCCGGTGCTCAGCACCATGCGCAAACGCCAGGCCCAACTTTCGGTAACGCCCAGACGCCGTTGCGGCGGCGCGATCAGGGCGATGCCGATCAAGCGGTCGTTGACCAGCAGGCCGATGGCCGGCAGATCCTGCAGGAAATGCTGTTTGACCAGCTCTCGCACCGTGGCCCGCACCCGCTGCTCGTAACCCGCGCGCTCGGCTTCGAACAGATAAGCGAAGGTCGGCTCGTGGCGATAAGCCTGATAGAGAAGAGATCGCGCTTCACGGGAATAGCCGCGGTCGAGCATGTGGATGTCGGCAACGGCGGTTTGGGTTTCAGGCATGACGGTGATTCTCCCTGGACGGGACTCAAGAGGCCCCGTTCTTGTTATACGAGCCTTGGGCAGAAGGGATCGTTCCCACACCCGAAAGACATTAGCAGCGCATATGGACTACCGCCACGCTGGCCCAGATCCTACATGTCAGCTAGCATCGCCCTTTTGCCAGGACTGCCGACCATGAAGATCGTTTCCTTCAACATCAACGGACTGCGGGCCCGCCCGCATCAGCTGGCGGCGCTGATCGAAAAGCATCAGCCGGACGTCATCGGCCTGCAGGAAACCAAGGTCCACGACGACCAGTTCCCGCTGGATGAAGTGCGGGCCCTGGGTTATCACGTGTATTTCCACGGCCAGAAAGGCCATTACGGTGTCGCCCTGCTCTCGCGCCAGGAACCGATTGCCGTACACAAAGGCTTCGCCACCGATGAAGAAGACGCGCAGCGGCGCTTCATCTGGGGCACATTCGCCGACGCCAACGGCGTGCCGGTGACGATCATGAACGGCTATTTCCCACAGGGTGAAAGCCGCGACCATCCGACCAAATTCCCGGCCAAGCAGCGTTTCTACAGCGATCTGCAAGCGCTGCTGGAAAGCCAGTTCCACAATGAACAGCCACTGGTGGTGATGGGCGACGTCAACATCTCTCCGGAAGACAGCGACATCGGCATCGGCCCGGACAACATGAAACGCTGGCTGAAAACCGGCAAATGCAGCTTCCTGCCGGAAGAGCGCGAGTGGATGGCCCGCCTGAAAAACTGGGGCCTGACTGACAGTTTCCGTCACCTGAACCCGGACGTGACCGACACGTTCAGCTGGTTCGACTACCGCAGTCGCGGGTTTGAAGACGAGCCGAAGCGCGGTCTGCGCATTGATGTGATTCTGGCGTCCCACGGTTTGCTGCCACGGGTGAAAGCCGCCGGCGTCGACTATGAACTGCGCGGGATGGAAAAGCCTTCGGACCATGCGCCGATCTGGCTTGAATTGAGCTGATACCGCAATCAGCTCAAATCGCTGTGGGAGTTCGCTCCCACAGTTTGAGCACTGTCATCTTTCAGCAATCTCACTGACTTAATCTCCCCGGCAATCCCCTTGGCTGCATTCGGTGCCGGCATGACCCTGCGTGTTCTGTTCGTCTTTCTCCTGAGCGCCTGGCTGCAGGTTGCGGTTGCGGCGTTGCCCATTCCCGAGAACGGCCCGGTATTGCGCATCCAGGGTTCCAACACCATTGGCGCGGCGCTCGGCCCGGCGCTGGTGGAAGGCCTGTTGCAAGACCAGGGGCTGTTGAAAGTCCACAGCGAAACCCCGGACACCGCCAACGAACAACGAGTCGTCGGCCTGACGGCCCAGGGCCAGAGGGTCGTGGTGGAAATCGCTGCCCACGGCTCGAGCACCGGTTTCACTGCACTCAAGAACGCCAGCGCCGACCTGGCCGCCTCTTCGCGACCGATCAAGGACAGCGAACTACTGAACCTGCAAGCCCGGGGCGATCTGAAAAGTCCCGACGCCGAGCAAGTCATTGCCATCGATGGCCTGGCGATCATCCTTCATCCCGACAATCCGCTGAATCAATTGAACACCGAACAACTGGCGCGGATCTTCAGTGGCGAGGCGAAGACGTGGGAAGACGTCGGCGGCAAGGGTGGGACGATTCATTTATATGCGCGGGATGATCAGTCCGGCACCTACGACACCTTCAAGGAACTTGTTCTCAGCCGTCGCGGGAAATCCCTGAGCAATGCCGCGAAACGGTTCGAATCCAGCGAGCAGTTGTCCGACGCCGTGAGCGCCGATCCACAAGGCATTGGCTTTATCGGCCTGCCCTATGTGCGCCAGGCCAGAGCCGTGGCGATTGTCGACGGGCAATCCCAGGCGATGTTGCCACTCGCCAGCCTGATCGCCACCGAAGACTATCCGCTGTCGCGGCGGTTGTTCTTCTATCTGCCGCCCGACAACAACAATCCCTGGGCCAAGGCATTGGTGGAGTTTGCGCAGAGCCGCCGGGGTCAGGCGATTGTCGCGGCCAACGGTTTTATTGCCCAGACCGTGCAGGCCATCGCCGTCACACCGAATGCGCTGATGCCCGAGGGTTATCAATCCCTCAGCCGGCACGCCCAGCGTCTGACCGTGAACTTCCGTTTCGAAGAAGGCAGCGCCAGCCTCGACAACAAGGCCCGTCAGGATCTGGCCCGGGTGTTCGACTATATAAAGCACCACGACAAGACCGACCGCGCGGTAACTCTGGTGGGATTCGGCGACGCCAAGGACGACCCGGCGCGGGCGGATTTGCTGTCGAAGCTGCGGGCGATGGCGGTCCGCCGGGAGTTGGTGAAGAACGGCGTGGTGCTGCGCGAGGTGCGCGGGTTTGGCGCGCTGATGCCGGTGGCGACCAACAGCGGGGATGAAGGCAGGATCAAGAATCGGCGGGTTGAGGTTTGGGTTTACTGAATCTGGTGTTGATGCGTTGCGGGCACTGACGCCATCGCGGGCAAGCCCGCTCCCACAGGTTTTTCTGGTGTTCACGACAATGCGTTCACCGGAGATCCCTGTGGGAGCGGGCTTGCCCGCGATGCTGGCGACGCGGTCTTAATGACCGCTACGCAGCATTTCCTTCGGCACATACTTGCCGATCTCGAACTTGCCGATCGCCGCGCGGTGCACTTCGTCCGGGCCGTCGGCCAGGCGCAGGGTGCGTTGCATGGCGTACATGTAGGCCAACGGGAAGTCGTTCGACACCCCGGCCCCGCCATGAATCTGAATCGCCCGGTCGATCACCCGCAACGCGACGTTCGGTGCCACGACCTTGATCTGTGCAATCTCGCTCTTGGCGACCTTGTTACCCACGGTGTCCATCATGTACGCCGCTTTCAGGGTCAGCAGGCGCGCCATGTCGATTTCCATCCGCGAGTCGGCAATCTTGTCGACGTTACCGCCCAGACGCGCCAGCGGTTTGCCGAATGCAGTGCGGCTCACGGAACGTTTGCACATCAGTTCCAGTGCGCGCTCGGCCATGCCGATCGAACGCATGCAGTGGTGAATCCGGCCTGGGCCAAGGCGACCTTGTGCGATTTCGAAGCCGCGTCCTTCACCGAGCAGGACGTTTTCGTACGGCACCCGCACGTTGTCGAACAGCACTTCGGCGTGGCCGTGGGGCGCGTCGTCGTAACCGAACACCGGCAGCGGACGGAGGATCTTCACGCCGGGAGTGTCGACCGGTACCAGGATCATCGAGTGCTGAGCGTGACGCGGAGCGTCGGGGTTGCTCAGGCCCATGAAGATCAGGATCTTGCAGCGCGGATCGCAGGCCCCGGAAGTCCACCATTTCTTGCCATTGATGACCCACTCGTCGCCATCACGCACGGCACGGGCGGCCATGTTGGTGGCGTCGGAGGACGCAACGTCCGGCTCGGTCATGGCGAATGCCGAGCGGATCTCGCCGCGCAGCAGCGGTTCGAGCCAGCGCTGTTTCTGTTCTTCGTTGGCGTAACGCACCAGCACTTCCATGTTGCCGGTGTCGGGGGCCGAGCAGTTGAACGGCTCGGGACCGAGCAGCGAACGGCCCATGATTTCCGCCAATGGCGCGTATTCGAGGTTGGTCAGGCCGGCGCCGAGTTCCGACTCAGGCAGAAACAAATTCCACAGACCTTCGGCCTTTGCCTTGGCCTTGAGTTCTTCCATGATCGCCGTCGGCTGCCAGCGATCGCCTTCGGCAACCTGCCGTTCGAACACGGCTTCGGCCGGGTAAACGTAAGCGTCCATGAACGCGGTCACGCGCTCACGCAGTTCTTGCACCTTGGGCGAATAAGCGAAATCCATGAGCAATTACCTTTTTTCGGCAGGTTGTTTAAGTCATGCAATCGATGCTAGAACAGCGTTGATAATTTACCTAGCCTATTCTCGGCGTGTATAAACATTCATCACCGATATATGATTGGTTGATTTTCCTGGCCGCCCTGACCCGCGCCATCCATCAATAACAAGCATCTATAACAAGAGAGCCGCGTAATGAATCTGAGCAAGGTCGACCTCAACCTTTTCATCGTCTTCGACGCGATCTACACCGAAGCCAACCTGACCCGCGCCGGGCAGATTGTCGGCATTACCCAGCCGGCGGTGTCCAACGCCTTGGCGCGGTTGCGCGAGACCTTCAACGACCCGCTCTTCGTACGCACCGCCCAAGGCATGGTGCCGACGCCCATGGCGCAGAACATCATCGGCCCGGTGCGCAACGCGCTGTCGCTGCTGCGGGTGTCGGTTCAGGAAAGTCGCATTTTCAACCCTTCGCAAGCGGTCAAGACTTACCGCATCAGCATGACTGACCTGACCGAAGCTGTGATTCTGCCGCCGCTGTTCCAGCGCCTGCGTCGTCTGGCGCCGACGGTGATTATCGAAAGCTTCCTGTCCAAACGCCGGGAAACCACCAAGGAACTGGCCGCCGGGCGTCTCGACTTTGCCGTGGATGCGCCGCTCAACACCGACCCGCAGGTGCGCCACGTCAAGCTGATGGAAGACCGTTACGTCTGCGCCATGCGCAAGGGCCATCCGCTGGCGACCAAGGAAAAATTCACCCTCGACGATTACCTGTCGCTGACCCACATTCATATTTCCAGCCGGCGCAGTGGCCTGGGCCATGTCGATCTGGCGCTGGGCAAAATGGGCATCCAGCGCAAGATCGCCCTGCGCTCGCAGCACTATCTGATGGCGTCCCAGGTGTTGCAGCAAACCGACATGGTGATGACCGTGCCGGAACGTTTCGCTCGGCGCCATGACCTGCATGCGTTCAATCTGCCGGTCAACGATGTGCCGCCGGTGGAAACCCATTTGTACTGGCACGAAAGCACCGATCAGGACCCGGCCAACCGCTGGATGCGCGAGCAGATGATCGAGCTGTGCCAGCAAGTGACGGCCCATGAGAAGAAGCTCGACAAGCTGCAGGCGCCCGCTACTTGACGTAAACGTCAACCTGCCATTAGCTTAGCGCCAAGACCCTTCTTCGAGCGCTTTCATGAGCAGCCAGACCTACAGCATTTCCGACCTCGCCCGCGAGCTGGACATCACCACCCGGGCGATCCGTTTCTATGAAGAACAAGGCCTGCTCAGCCCCGAGCGCCGAGGCCAGGAACGCATCTATTCGCCGCGCGACAAGGTCAGCCTGAAGCTGATCCTGCGGGGCAAGCGTATCGGTTTCTCCCTGGCCGAGTGCCGCGAGCTGATCGAGCTCTACGACCCCTCCAGCGGTAACACCAAACAACTCAACAGCATGCTGGCGAAAATCAGCGAGCGCCGGGCACAGCTTGAACAGCAACTGCTGGACATCGAACAGATGAAGCTGGAACTCGACACCGCCGAAGAACGCTGCGTGCAGGCGCTGGAGCAGACGCTCAAGAGTCAGCAATCAGTTCAGTAATCCAAATAAATCCCACACGGGGTTCCGCAGGAATTCAAAGAGCAGGTCAACGCCATGTCCCTCCCCTCCCAAGTACGCCTGATCGAAGTCGGCCCGCGTGACGGCCTGCAGAACGAAGCCCAGCCAATCAGCGTCGCCGACAAGGTGCAACTGGTCGACGCCTTGAGCGCTGCCGGCCTCGGCTATATAGAAGTCGGCAGTTTCGTCTCGCCCAAGTGGGTGCCGCAGATGGCCGGTTCCGCTGATGTATTCGCGCAGATCCAGCGCAAGCCCGGCGTGACCTATGGCGCGCTGGCGCCGAACCTGCGCGGTTTTGAGGATGCGCTGGCCGCCGGGGTCAAGGAAGTCGCCGTGTTTGCCGCCGCGTCCGAAGCCTTTTCGCAGCGCAACATCAATTGCTCGATCAGCGAAAGCCTGGCGCGGTTCGCGCCGATCATGGAATCGGCGAAACAGCACGGCGTTACCGTGCGCGGTTACGTGTCCTGCGTGCTGGGCTGCCCTTATGAAGGCGAGGTCGCCCCGGAACAAGTGGCCATGGTCGCCCGCGAGCTGTACGCGATGGGCTGCTACGAAGTGTCGCTGGGTGACACCATCGGCACCGGCACTGCGGGCGCCACCCGCCGACTGTTCGAAGTGGTCTCTAAGCAAGTGCCGCGAGAGAAACTCGCCGGCCACTTCCACGACACCTACGGCCAGGCCATGGCCAACATCTACGCCAGCCTGCTGGAAGGCATCGCGGTGTTCGACAGCTCGATCGCCGGCCTCGGCGGCTGCCCGTACGCCAAAGGCGCCAGCGGTAACGTCGCCACTGAAGATGTGGTGTACCTGCTCAACGGCCTGGGTATCGAGACCGGCATCGACCTCGACGCCTTGATTGCCGCCGGCCAGCAGATCAGTGCCGTGCTGGGTCGCCCGACCGGTTCGCGCGTGGCCAAGGCTCGCAGCGCACAGTGAGGGGATGGTGTTACCGCTGAGCGCGAAGCGTGGGCACAAGCGAGTAACACGGAAACAAATTGTCTGGTTTTGCCTGAAGGACAAATCCTTCAAAAATCTCAAGCCCTTGATTTACAAGGGCTTTTAAAAGTTGGCACGGCTTCTGCTATCTCTATGGCATAACAAGAATAAAAAGCAGCAAACCAATAAAAATAAGACGTACCGACTCTGACATAACAAAAACAACACGGCAGAGACGCAGCTAACAGATTTTTTTGGAGAAGGTGTGCTTTTCAGGGTATTCCTCGGAATGACCCGCAACCGGGCAGAGAACAATAAAACTACCTTCAGGTAGCTCCCGAATCGGTTGGATCGCTTAGCGAGAAAGCAGATCAGCGCTCAAAAAAATACGTTTGCTCTTGACCCCGGATGGGGGTCGCCAAAAACAGCGGTAAAGGGCCACGGTTGCCAAAAACAACAACAGACCGCCCCTCAATAATAAAAAAGAGCACGCGACGACAAAATTAAAGGGGAGCTTCGGCTCCCCTTTGTGCTTCCTGTGATTTCTGTTTTCACCGCCCCTCCCCTTTGTGGGAGCGGGCTTGCTCGCGAATGCGTCAGGTCAGTCAACATGCTTGCTGAATGGCACACTGCATTCGCGAGCAAGCCCGCTCCCACATTCGATCTTTGTCAGGTCTGGTTTTCGCGTAATTCTTCGATACTGATCTCACGCATCCGGAATTTCTGGATCTTGCCGGTCACCGTCATCGGAAACTCCTCTACGAACTTGAAATGACGCGGCGTCTTGAAGTGGGCGATGCGCTCCTTGCACCACGCTTGCAGTTCTTGCTCGGTGGCGCTGTGGCCGGGATGGAATTTGATCCAGGCGACGATTTCCTCGCCGTAACGCGAGCAGGGAATGCCGATCACCTGCACGTCCGCCACCGCTGGATGGGTGAAGAAGAACTCTTCCAGTTCGCGCGGGTAAATGTTTTCGCCGCCACGGATGATCATGTCCTTGTTACGCCCGGCGATGCACACGTAACCCTCGTCGTTCATGCTCGCCAGGTCGCCGGTGTGCATCCAGCCCGCCGCGTCGATGGCTTCGGCGGTCGCATTCGGGTTGTTCCAGTAGCCGAGCATCACGCTGTAGCCACGGGTGCACAGTTCGCCGATGGTGCCCCGTGGCACTGGGTTGCCGGCCTCGTCGATGATTTTGCTTTCGAGTTGCGGCTGGGTGCGGCCGACGGTGGTGACGCGCAGCTCCAGTTCGTCGGATGGTCCGGTTTGCAGCGAGACCGGGCTGGTTTCGGTCATGCCGTAGGCGATCTGCACTTCGCTCATGTGCATTTCGTTGATGACCCGGCGCATCACCTCGATCGGGCAGGTGGCGCCGGCCATGATCCCGGTGCGCAGGGTCGACAGGTCGAACTCGGCACGTTGCGGCTGATCGAGCATGGCGATGAACATGGTCGGCACGCCGTACAGTGCGGTGGCCTTTTCTTCGGCGACGGTGCTCAGGGTCAGCAGCGGATCGAAGGCATCGTTGGGATAGATCATGGTGCTGCCGTGGGTGATGCAGCCGAGGTTGCCCATGACCATGCCGAAGCAGTGATACAGCGGCACCGGGATCACCAGCCGATCAACAGCTGTCAGGCCGAGGCTTTCGCCAACCATGTAACCGTTGTTGAGGATGTTGTAGTGACTGAGGGTCGCGCCCTTGGGAAAACCGGTGGTGCCGGAGGTGTACTGAATGTTGACGGGCTGATCGAAGTGCAGACTGTCGCTGCGTTCACGCAATTGTGCTGGCGAGACACTGGCGGCCAGATCTGCCAGTTGCGACCACGGAAGAAAACCCGAAGGCGGCTGCGGATCGAGACTGATCAGACCGCGCAGTTCCGGCAGGCGCTCACTGCGCAGTTCGCCGATGGATTGCTCGGCCAGTTCCGGAAGCAAGCCTTGCAACATGCCGTGATAGTTGGAGCTCTTGAACGCCCCGGCGCAGACCAACCATTGGCAGCCGGATTGCTTGAGCACGTATTCGAGTTCGGAGCTGCGGTAGGCCGGGTTGATGTTGACCAGGATCACGCCGAGCTTCGCGGTGGCGAACTGAGCGATGCACCACTGCGCGCAGTTCGGCGCCCAGATGCCAAGTCGGTCACCGGTCTGCAAACCCAACGCCAGCAGCGCTCTGGCATGCACGTCTACCGCGTCGGCCAGTTGCCGCCAGGTGTAACGCAGCTGCTGATGGCGCAACACCAGCGCCTCGCCGTCCGGGTACTGCGCGACGGTCTCGTCGAACTTCTGCCCGATGGTCATCGCCAGCAAGGCTTTGTCCTGGGAACCACGGGTATAGCTGCGCAGCGGGTTTGCACTGGGTTGATCCATGACGACCCCTATTGTCTTTATTAGTGGGTGTTGGAACGGAGCCACGGCAGCTCCGACCATTCAGAACTGGCTCTACTCTCGCTCAAGTTGACGTTAACGTAAAGGGCGATTGACAGCCATTCGTCACAGGCTTACGTTAACGTAAAGGTGAGAACTGAAACGCCCTTCTCCCCACCCTACAAAAAAGCCAAAAGGTGCCCCATGAGCTACCCATCCCTGAACTTTGCCCTCGGTGAAACCATCGACATGCTGCGCGATCAGGTTCAGTCCTTTGTCGCCAAGGAGATCGCCCCGCGTGCCGCGCAGATCGACAGCGACAACCTGTTCCCGGCCGATCTGTGGCGCAAGTTCGGCGACATGGGCCTGCTCGGCATCACCGTGCCGGAAGAGTACGGCGGTGCTGGCCTGGGTTACCTGGCGCACGTCGTGGCGATGGAGGAAATCAGCCGTGGATCGGCTTCGGTGGCGTTGTCCTACGGCGCCCACTCCAATCTCTGCGTCAACCAGATCAACCGCAACGGCAACCACGAACAGAAAGCCAAATACCTGCCAAAACTGATCAGCGGCGAACATGTCGGCGCTCTGGCGATGAGCGAACCGAACGCCGGTTCCGACGTGGTCTCGATGAAATTGCGCGCCGATAAGCGCGGCGACCGTTTCGTGCTCAACGGCAGCAAGACCTGGATCACCAACGGTCCCGACGCCAACACTTACGTGATCTACGCCAAGACCGACCTGGAAAAAGGACCGCACGGCATCACCGCATTCATCGTCGAACGTGACTGGAAAGGCTTCAGCCGCAGCAACAAGTTCGACAAACTCGGCATGCGCGGCTCCAACACCTGCGAGCTGTTCTTCGATGACGTCGAAGTGCCGGAAGAAAACATTCTCGGCGTGCTCAACGGCGGCGTGAAAGTGCTGATGAGCGGTCTCGATTACGAACGCGTCGTGCTGTCCGGCGGCCCGACCGGGATCATGCAGTCGTGCATGGACCTGATCGTGCCGTACATCCACGATCGCAAGCAGTTCGGCCAGAGCATCGGCGAATTCCAGCTGATCCAGGGCAAAGTCGCCGACATGTACACCCAGCTCAACGCCAGCCGCGCGTACCTCTACGCCGTGGCCCAGGCTTGCGAGCGCAACGAAACCACGCGCAAGGACGCCGCCGGCGTGATCCTCTACACCGCCGAACGTGCCACACAAATGGCCCTTGATGCGATCCAGATTCTCGGCGGCAACGGTTACATCAACGAATTCCCGGCCGGTCGTCTGCTGCGTGACGCCAAGCTGTACGAAATCGGCGCCGGCACCAGTGAGATCCGTCGCATGCTGATCGGTCGCGAACTGTTCAACGAAACCCGCTAAACGGAGCTGTTCATGGCTATCCTGCATACCCAGCTCAACCCTCGTTCAGCGGAGTTCGCCGCCAACAGCGCGGCGATGCTCAAACAGGTCGACGCCCTGCATACCCTGCTCGCCCAAGTGGCCCAGGGCGGCGGCGCGAAAGCTCAGGAACGTCACACCTCGCGCGGCAAACTGCTGCCGCGTGAGCGGATCAACCGCTTGCTCGATCCGGGCTCGCCGTTTCTGGAAATCAGTCAGTTGGCCGCCCACGCTGTGTATGGCGAAGACGTGCCGGCCGCTGGCGTGATTGCCGGGATCGGTCGCGTGGAAGGCGTCGAGTGCATGATCGTCGCCAACGACGCGACCGTGAAAGGTGGTTCGTACTATCCGCTGACCGTGAAGAAACACCTGCGCGCCCAGACGATCGCCCAGCAGAATCGCCTGCCGTGCATCTATCTGGTGGACTCGGGCGGCGCCAACCTGCCGCGTCAGGACGAAGTGTTCCCGGATCGCGAACACTTCGGGCGGATCTTCTTCAACCAGGCCAACATGAGCGCCATGGGCATTCCGCAGATTGCCGTGGTCATGGGCTCCTGCACCGCCGGCGGCGCCTATGTGCCGGCGATGGCCGACGAAGCGATCATGGTGCGCAATCAGGCGACGATTTTCCTCGCTGGCCCACCGCTGGTGAAAGCCGCGACCGGTGAAGTGGTCAGCGCCGAAGACCTCGGCGGGGCCGATGTGCATTGCAAGATTTCCGGGGTCGCCGACCATTACGCCGAAAGCGACGAGCACGCCCTCGCCCTCGCCCGCCGCAGCGTCGCCAACCTCAACTGGCGCAAACTCGGCGAAGTGCAGCAGCGCGCGCCGATTGCTCCGCTGTACGCTAGCGACGAGTTGTACGGCGTGGTGTCGGCGGACGCCAAGCAGCCGTTCGATGTGCGCGAAGTGATTGCGCGACTGGTCGACGGTTCGGTGTTCGATGAATTCAAAGCGCTGTTCGGGACGACGCTAGTGTGCGGCTTCGCCCATCTGCACGGCTACCCGATCGCGATCCTCGCCAACAACGGCATCCTGTTCGCCGAAGCCGCGCAAAAAGGCGCGCACTTCATCGAATTGGCCTGCCAGCGCGGCATCCCGCTGCTGTTCCTGCAGAACATCACAGGCTTCATGGTTGGCCAGAAATACGAGGCCGGCGGCATCGCCAAGCACGGCGCCAAACTGGTGACCGCCGTGGCGTGCGCCAAGGTGCCGAAATTCACCGTGATCATCGGCGGCAGCTTCGGCGCCGGGAACTACGGCATGTGCGGGCGGGCCTACGATCCGCGTTTCCTGTGGATGTGGCCGAACGCGCGGATCGGCGTGATGGGTGCCGAACAGGCGGCGGGCGTGCTGGTTCAGGTCAAGCGCGAGCAGGCCGAACGCAGCGGCCAGGCGTTCAGTGCCGAGCAGGAAAGCGAGATCAAACAACCGATCCTCGACCAGTATGAAGAGCAGGGTCACCCCTACTACTCCAGCGCACGACTGTGGGACGACGGCGTCATCGACCCGGCACAGACCCGCGATGTACTGGCCCTGGCCTTGTCCGCGTCGTTGAACGCGCCTATCGAACCGAGCCGCTTCGGCGTGTTCCGGATGTGATCGGGAGAACCTCATGAGCGACTTCAACACCCTCGAATTGCAGAGCGATCCACGGGGTTTCGCGACCCTGTGGCTGAGCCGCGAAGAAAAGAACAACGCGTTCAACGCCGAGATGATCCGCGAACTGATCCTGGCGCTGGACAAGGTCGCCAGCGACGCCAGCCTGCGTTTCCTGCTGGTGCGCGGACGCGGCAAACACTTCAGCGCCGGCGCGGATCTGGCCTGGATGCAGCAATCGGCCGAACTCGATTACCACACCAACCTCGACGACGCCCGGGAACTGGCGGAGCTGATGTACAACCTCGCCAAACTGAAAATCCCGACCGTTGCCGTGGTGCAAGGCGCGGCGTTCGGCGGTGCGCTGGGTCTGATCAGTTGCTGCGACATGGCGATTGGCGCCGATGACGCGCAGTTCTGCCTGTCGGAAGTGCGCATTGGCCTGGCGCCGGCGGTGATCAGTCCGTTTGTGGTGCAAGCCATCGGCGAGCGCGCGGCGCGGCGTTATGCGCTGACGGCCGAGCGTTTTGGCGGCCAGCGGGCGCGTGAAATCGGTTTGTTATCGGAAAGCTATCCGGCAACCGAGCTTGAACAGAAAGTCGAACAATGGATCGACAACCTTCTGCTCAACAGCCCCGCCGCCATGCGCGCCAGCAAGGATCTGCTGCGTGAAGTCGGCAACGGCGCGCTGACGCCGGCCCTGCGCCGCTACACCGAAAATGCCATCGCCCGCATCCGCGTCAGCCCGGAAGGCCAGGAAGGCTTGCGGGCCTTTTTGCAGAAACGTGCGCCGAGCTGGCAAGCCGCAACCACCACCAAGGAGCCGCGTTGATGAGCGCACCTGTTCTCACCACCCTGCTGGTGGCCAACCGTGGCGAAATCGCTTGCCGGGTCATGCGTACCGCCAAGGCGCTGGGCATGACCACCGTCGCCGTACACAGCGCCACCGACCGCGAAGCACGGCACAGCCGTGAAGCGGATATCCGTGTGGATCTGGGCGGCAGCAAAGCGGCCGACAGTTACTTACAAATCGACAAACTGATCGCCGCGGCCAAGGCCAGCGGCGCTCAGGCGATTCATCCGGGTTATGGCTTTCTGTCGGAGAACGCCGGGTTTGCTCGCGCCATCGAAGCGGCCGGCCTGATCTTCCTCGGCCCACCCGCCTCGGCCATCGACGCGATGGGCAGCAAATCCGCCGCCAAGGCCCTGATGGAAACGGCTGGCGTGCCGCTGGTGCCGGGTTATCACGGCGAAGCTCAGGATCTGGACACCTTCCGCGATGCTTGCGAGCGCATCGGCTATCCGGTGCTGCTCAAGGCCACCGCTGGCGGTGGCGGTAAAGGCATGAAGGTCGTCGAGGACGTCAGTCAACTGGCTGAAGCGCTGGCCTCCGCACAGCGTGAAGCGCAGTCGTCGTTCGGCGACTCGCGGATGCTGGTGGAGAAATACCTGCTCAAGCCGCGGCACGTGGAAATCCAGGTATTCGCCGATCAGCATGGCAATTGCCTGTACCTGAACGAGCGCGATTGCTCGATCCAGCGCCGGCACCAGAAGGTCGTCGAAGAGGCGCCGGCACCGGGTTTGAGCCCGGAACTGCGTCGGGCGATGGGCGAGGCGGCTGTGCGTTCGGCGCAAGCCATCGGCTACGTCGGTGCCGGCACGGTGGAGTTTCTGCTGGATGCTCGCGGCGAGTTCTTCTTCATGGAGATGAACACGCGGCTGCAGGTCGAACACCCGGTCACCGAAGCCATCACCGGGCTCGATCTGGTGGCCTGGCAGATTCGCGTTGCTCGCGGCGAAGCACTGCCGATCACCCAGGATCAGGTGCCGCTGAACGGGCATGCGATTGAGGTTCGGTTGTATGCGGAAGATCCGTCGAATGACTTCCTGCCAGCAACCGGGCGTCTGGATCTGTATCGCGAATCCGCCGCAGGGCCGGGGCGCCGTGTGGACAGCGGCGTTGAAGAAGGCGACGAGATTTCGCCGTTCTACGATCCGATGCTCGGCAAGCTGATTGCCTGGGGCGAGGATCGTGAACAGGCGCGTTTGCGGCTGCTGAGCATGCTCGATGAGTTTGCGATTGGCGGGCTGAAGACCAACATCAACTTCCTGCGGCGGATCATCGGTCATCCGGCGTTCGCGGCGGCCGAGCTGGATACCGGGTTCATTCCGCGCTATCAGGAGCAGTTGCTGCCAGCGCCTGCTGCGCTGAGCGATGAGTTCTGGGTGGCGGCGGCGCAGGCTTTTGCGCAGAGCCTGCCGGGGATGGCTCGGGCGGATGATCCCGCTTCGCCTTGGGCGCTTCCCAGCGGTTTGCGTGCTGGCCTGCCACGTGAAATCACTTTGCATTTGAGTTGCGAGGGGCAGGACCGGGCGTTGACGCTCGGTGCTGGCGGCAGTGCAAAACTGATCGGCGAGCAACTGATACTCGAGCACTACGGGCTGCGTCGGCAGCTGCGGGCGATTCGTCGTGAAGAGGTGCTGTTTCTGCAATGGGACGGCGAGTTGCGACGCGTTGAAACGTATGACCCGATCAGCGCTGTCGAAGCCAGTCACAGCCATCAGGGCGGTCTGACGGCGCCGATGAACGGCAGCATCGTTCGGGTACTGGTGGAGGCCGGGCAAGCGGTTGAGGCCGGCGCGCAATTGGTGGTACTGGAAGCGATGAAGATGGAGCACAGCATCCGCGCACCCCATGCCGGCGTGATCAAGGCGCTGTATTGCCAGGAAGGCGAAATGGTCAGCGAAGGCAGCGCACTGGTCGAACTGGAAGAAGCGTGAAAGGTGGATCGATCCTACGCCTGACGAGGATCGATCTGACTAGTATTTGGCCGTTGCCTGAACCACGACACCGATAATTCGGCACTCGTCGGTCAACAAGGCTTTCGGCCAGGTCGGATTGAGCGGCACCAGGTAACGCTGGCCGCCCTCTTCGATCAGCTTGCGGAAAATCGCCTCGTCGCTGTCCGGCCACTGGGCGATCACCAGTTTGCCGGGCTCGGCTTCCAGCGCCGGGTCCACCAGAATCATCATCCCCTCGCCGATGCTCTGCCCGGTGGGCGCGGTCATCGCGTTACCCGTCACCGTCAGCCAGAACGCCGGGCCACGGGCGTGGTAATCCGTCAGTTCGAAACGTCGCTTGTCCTTGGCACTGGAATACGCTGGCTGGCTTTCACGGGCCTCGACCGGCGCATTCCACTCGCTGACCGGATAGCGAAAGTAAGGGTTGTACTTCTGCGCCAGGGGCATTTCGTCGTCCGCATCGATCTGCGGTTCACGAATCACCACCGCGACCTCGAGATACTCCATACCCAGCGCTTTCAGCACGCGGTTCATCTGCGTAATGCCGGGCTCGCGGCGCTTGTTCAGCCAATGGCCGATACCGCCCTGCGACATGCCGACGCGCTCGCCGAGTTCGACTTGAGTGACGTTGAGTTCACTCATTTTGGCCTTGACCAACTCAATCCATTTATCCATGTGCGGCACCATACGTGGACGCCTGCGGCCGGCAAAACACATATTGTAGTATTTAAATTCTGGTCACAAATACTGATAGTACTATTCTTGGGTCACGGATTTGAATCGACCAAGGAGTGACCTTTCACCATGAATATCACCAGCAAAGACTTGCCCGACCTGCAAATGGATACCACCTTCACCTCCCCGCAAGGGTGTGCCGCTGCGCAACGGGCGTTGGACTATTACTTGAAACCA
Organism: Pseudomonas sp. B16(2017); assembly: GCF_002113205.1. Lineage (NCBI taxonomy): Bacteria > Pseudomonadati > Pseudomonadota > Gammaproteobacteria > Pseudomonadales > Pseudomonadaceae > Pseudomonas > Pseudomonas sp. B16(2017). The sequence continues at coordinate 79,147 of NZ_NEKA01000016.1, read as the reverse complement.
GCTGTGTCAGAACCGGATGCAGAGGAACGCTTCTTCGGCGTGAACAGCAACCTGAGTGGCGAAGAATCCCTGGTCCACGCCTCCGACCTGCTGCGATGCGCAGCAGCCACGGCGTTCAAGGCTGCGGATGGCTTACAGGGCGTCAATCGGGATCTGGCGTTTTCGGTCGTGCACATGGTGGACATGGCACGAGCGATGGTCGATCACTCGCTCGATGGCGCGGTTCGCTGAAGACGGGAGTTCGGACGGACAGGAAAGAACTTTCCAATCGCGCAGATAAAAACATTTGACTTGCAAATGATAATGATTATTATTGCAAGCAGCTGGTCGCGAGATCAGTCGATGGGCCAGAGACCTTAGGTCGGTCTTCTGGACTATCTCCTCATCAGGCTAATCACGGTTTTTGACCCGGCTTTTTGCCGGGTCTTTTTTTTGCCAGTTTTCTGGCTTGTGGCTTCAGGCTAATGAAGTCTTTGGGTGCTGCAAATTCGATGGCGCGGATAATATCAAAAGAATATTGCTTGGCAAGCGGACCCCGGCCGCATTGGGGCAAAGTAATGCCAATTAGCACTTGAGAATCAATCGCACAGCCACTAAGCTGCATCCGCGTCACGGAAGACGCCCCCCGCCGCAACCCGCAATTTCCCTCGGTTTCACCCCTGTCTTGCGTGTAAAGTAGCCGCCATAAAAATCATATTCAGGAACCGATTATGACCGTGGCCAAATCCTCGTTCGACATCAGCGCCAACTTCGACAGCGGCAACATCCAAGTCATCGACATCAGCAATCCGCTCAACCCGGTTCTGGCAATTCGGCCAGATACCCGCAGCGCCCATTTCCAGTGGTTCCACTTCAAGGCCAGCGGCCTGCACGTTCATCAGGAACACTGGTTCCGTCTGGTCAACGCCAGTCAGTCCTCCTACAACAAAGCCTGGACCGGCTATCAGGCGGTCGCCTCTTACGATCACGTCAACTGGTTCCGCATTCCGACCCAATTCGAAGGCGACAGCCTGCGCTTCTGCCTCGAAGCCGAGCAGACCCACGCCTGGTTCGCCTACTTCGAGCCCTACAGCCGTGGCCGTCATGACTGGCTGATCGAGCAGGCGCTGACCAAGGCCGGCACCGAACTGCTGGCCACCGGAAAAAGCGTCGAAGGCCGCGGCATTCAGCTGCTGCGCAAAGGCACTGGCGCCGAAGGTCGACGCAAGATCTGGATCATCGCCCAGCAACATCCCGGCGAGCACATGGCCGAGTGGTTCATGGAAGGCGTGATCGAACGCCTGGAACATCATGACGATCCAGTGCTGAACAAACTGCTGGCCAGCGCCGATCTGTACCTGGTGCCGAACATGAACCCGGACGGTGCCTTCCACGGTCACCTGCGGACCAACGCCATGGGTCAGGACCTGAACCGCGCCTGGCAGAACGCCAGTCAGGAAGTCAGCCCGGAAGTACTTTTCGTACAACAGCAAATGGAAAAGTACGGCGTCGATCTGTTCCTCGACGTACACGGCGACGAAGAAATTCCCCACGTGTTCACCGCCGGCTGCGAAGGCAATCCGGGTTACACCCCGCGGATCGAGAAACTCGAAGAACACTTCCGCAGCCACCTCAAGCACACCACCAAAGATTTCCAGACCAAGTATGGCTACACCCGCGATGAACCGGGCCAGGCCAACGTGACCCTGGCCTGCAACAGCGTCGGCCAGAAGTTCGACTGCCTGTCACTGACCCTGGAAATGCCGTTCAAGGATCACGATGATGCGCCGAATCCGCTCACCGGCTGGTCGGGCAAGCGCTCGAAGCAACTGGGCAAGGACGTGCTGACCACCATCGCGGACATGGTCGACACCCTGCGCTGATCGCCCCTGAGTTTCGCTTCACAAAAGATCGCAGCCTGTCTGCGATCTTTTTTTTGCGCCGACTTTTACTCAATCAGGTTGCAAATCAAAACCGGATTACTTACCGTCACTCAAGTTTCAAATTGAAACCTGAAAGGATCCGGGACATGAACACTGCAACACTCGATAAAGGTGTCGTACTGCTTTTCTCCATCGCTTGCGGCCTCGCGGTGGGCAACGTTTATTACGCCCAGCCGCTGCTGGATGCGATGGCCGAAGCCTTCGAGATCTCGCCGGGCAGCATCGGCATCGTCATGACCTTGACCCAGGTCGGCTACGGCTTCGGGCTGTTATTGCTCGTACCCCTCGGCGACCTGCTCAACCGCCGGCGGCTGATCGTCACGCAAACACTGTTGTCCGCCGCAGCCTTGCTGATGATTGCTCTGGCCTCGAACAGCACCTGGCTGCTGATTGGCGTCACCCTGACCGGCCTGCTGGCCGTGGTCACCCAGGTGTTGGTCGCCTACGCCGCAACCCTGGCCGTCCCGGCGCAACGCGGAAAGGTTGTGGGCGTGATCACCAGCGGCATCGTCATCGGCATTCTGCTGGCGCGTACGGTGGCCGGCGGTATGGCTGATCTGGCCGGCTGGCGCTCAATCTATCTGCTGTCAGCGGGATTGACGCTGGTGATGGCTGTGTTGCTGTTTCGGGTGTTGCCCAAGGATGAAGAAGCACGACCGACCACGCATTACGTGGCATTGATCGCCTCGGTGTTCAGCCTGTTTCGTGAAGAACCGGTGCTGCGCCAACGAGCAATCCTCGCCCTGCTCACCTTCGCCAGCGCCATGGTGCTGTGGACGCCGATGGTGTTGCCGCTGGCCGCCCCGCCGCTGTCGCTTTCCCACAGTGAGATCGGATTGTTCGGACTCGCCGGCGCGGCGGGTGCACTCGCCGCCGCCAGAGCCGGACACCTGGCGGATCGAGGATGGGGGCAATGGGTCAGCGGTCTGTCGCTGCTGCTGATGCTGGGCTCGTGGCTGCCGATCGCACTGACCCAGTCTTCGTTGTGGGCGCTGCTGCTTGGCGTCATCACCCTGGATCTGGGATTGCAGGCCGTGCACGTGACCAGCCAGAGCCTGATCTACAGCGTCCGCCCGGAGGCACAAAGCCGACTGACCGCCGGCTACATGCTGTTTTACTCAATTGGCAGCGCCTTGGGCTCAATCGCCTCGACGGCCATGTACGCCTGGGCAGGATGGCCGGGCGTCTGCGGGCTGGGTGCCGCAATCAACATGGTCGCGTTGCTGTACTGGTGGCGAACGCTGGGCACCCGGAAACGTGGCGAGGCGGCTTGCGCCCTCGCCACGTCGGACTGACACACGATCAACCGCGATTGCGTCCCCGCAGCATGCTGTCGAGCACCTCGTCGCGGCGCACCCAGCCATGGAACAGCGCGGCCGCCAAGTGCAGTAGCACGGTCAGGAACAACAGATACGCCAGATACCCATGAGCCTTGCGCAGCAACGCGAACACCTGCGCATCCGCCGGCACGATCGACGGCAATTGCAGGGACGCGCCGAGCATCACCGGATCCCCCGCCGCGCTGATCATCGCCCAGCCCAGCAGCGGCAACACCAGCATCAGCGCGTACAGCAACAGATGAGAGGCCTTGGCCGCCATCACCTGCCAGCCCGGCAGATCCGCCGGCAGCGGCGGCTGACGGGTGCCCAATCGCACCAGAATGCGCACGATCACCAACGCGAGAATAGCGATGCCCAGCGGTTTGTGCAGATTGATCAGCCATTCATGCCGCGCCGACACCGAGGTCACCATACCGGCCCCGATGAACAACATGGCGATGATCATCAGCGCCATCAACCAGTGCAGCAACCGCGCCAGCGGATTGAAATGAGTCGGTTGCGTGCTCATGGGCGAGCCTCCTTTTTGCCGGTGGGCAGTTGGCTGACTTCGCTGGTGCGACGCAGGTAGGAATCGGCGTAACCGGCCGAGCGCGCGGCCAGCAATGGGTCGTCGGAACCCTGGATGCCGGCGGGCAGCACCAACGGATCGTAGTTGATGTCACGGCATTCGCCGCTGAGCTGCGGCTGGGTCTTTTCCAGCACCAGGGTGCCGGCGTTCAACACTTTGCGACCGGCGGGCCAGGTCTTGCTCGCATCGTTCACCGGATCGTCGGCATTGGCCAACGTGATGTTCAACTGAAAACGCAGCGGCCCTTCCGCCAGGCGCTGCACCAGGTCTTTTTCAAGGAAGTCGCTACCTTCAGGCGCGGTCGCACCGGCAGCGTCCTGGGCCAGAGGCGTCATGCTCCAGCGCACCGCTTGCTTCTTGCCGCTGGCGTCCACCAGATAGAACGCGTTGACACTGTTGTAGGTTTCCGTCGCGTAACTGGCCGAAGGTTTGGCGGTTTTTATCCAGGTCAGAAACGGCACGGCTTCCGGGTGGGCGGCAAAAAATGCCGGCACCTTGGTCGGATCCGGCTTGCCCGTGGCGGGATCCGGCGATTGCGCCTGCTGCAACTGATAGAACGCCTCGGGCGTGCCAACCGGGAACACCGGCATGCTGTTCATCCCGGTGCGCCACTGCTGACCGTTGGCCTGAGTGAAACGCAGCGCCAGACTGCGGATCGGTACGGCGCTGTCCGGCGCATACGGACTGCCGGCCGGCAACGCAAAGCGCCCGACCACCGGAGTGCGCGGCTCGTTGAACACTTGCGCGACAGAATACGAGCGAGCCTCGCCGCTGCTCTCGAAATGTCCGATCACGCACACACCTTTGGCGTGATTGCGGCGAAAGCCCGGATGCACGCCGTTGTTCTTTTCCAGCACATCGACCAGCGCTTTTGGCGTAAGGCGTTGTGGGTCAAATGAACCATGAACGTAGGCAAACGCCCCGGCCAGGGCTGCGACTACCACGGCGATTCCGCCAAGACGCAACACCAGGCTCGCGGCACTCAGTGGCGGGCGTTGTGGCCCGCCGGGCGATGAACTGCGATCAACCATGAAGCACTCCAGGGCCATCGGCCACAAGTAGGAAGAATCAGCAAGACGCACACCATCGGGATTTATTCCACGGCCCGGTATTTATTTTTCAGAACGTGGAATAACCTCCAATGCCGGGCGTCTTCCTAGTCCACAGCGTAGCGACTAGCAGAACTTCATGAGCGAATTCGACGAACAACTGCGAGAAATAATCCCCAGATTGCGGCGTTTTGCCGTGTCGTTGACTCGCAACGGCAGCAGCGCCGACGACCTGGTACAGGCCAGTCTGGAGCGCGCGCTGTCGGGTTGGGGTGACAAACGCGCCGACGGTGATCTGCGCGCCTGGCTGTTTTCGATCCTGTACCGGCAATTCCTCGACGCGCATCGGCGTTCGCGGCGCTATGCGCGGATGCTCGAATTCTTCACCGGCCGCGATGACGCCGAGCCCTCGGTGGAACGCACCGTCATTGCCCAATCGACTTTGAAGGCCTTCGACCGACTGCCCACCGAACAGCGCGCGCTGCTGCTGATGGTGTCGGTCGAAGGCCTGACCTATAAGGAGGTCGCCGAGATTCTCGGCGTCCCCACCGGCACCGTGATGTCGCGCCTGTCCCGTGCTCGCCAGGCCTTGCGCCAGCTCAGCGACGGGGAAATCAGCAGCCCTTCCTTGCGGATACTCAAATGATCAGTCTGCCCCCCAACGAACGTGACCTGCACGCCTACGTCGACCATCAGCTCAGCGAATCCGACCGGCATGTGCTGGAAACCTGGCTCGCCAGTCACCCGGACGAAGCGGCGCAGGTTCGCGCCTGGCAACAGGACGCCCAGCACCTGCGCGCCGCCCTCGGCGGCGCCTTGCAACAGCCGGCCAATCCGGACCTCGATCCGGCGCTGATCCGTCAGCGCCTCAAACGCCAATCGCGCCGCCAGTGGGCCAGCGCGGCGGTGTTGCTGATTGCCGTCAGCCTCGGCGGTGTCGGTGGCTGGAAGGCTCGGGACATGACCGTTTTTCATCCTCCGGCGCCGATGACGGATGCCTTGCAGGCGTACCGTTTGATCGCCCAGCAAGGGCTTCTGCCGGCGGACTACAAGGTCGATGGCGATGGCGACATCCAGCGCTGGCTCGACCGTTATTTCACTCAGGCCAATCGCCTGCCGGACCTGACGTCGGCCGGGTTTGCACCGGTCAGCGGCCGTCTGCTGAGCACCGATGAAGGCCCGGCGGCGATGGTGATGTATGAAGACCAGAGCGGGCACAAGGTCAGTTTCTACGTACGCCCACCGGGACCGAAGAATACCTTTCTGCCCCGCGGCAGCCGCCAGGACGGGGATCTGCAGGCCGAGTACTGGTCCGGCAAAGGCTACAACTACGCAATGGTCAGCCCAACCGATACTCCGGCGGCGAAAATGCTCAAGCAATCGCTGAGCTTCTAGCCGGTTCAGAACCCCACATCCAGCACCACATTGTCCAGATAGGTTCCAGCGGGCGGTGTGGTCTGGTCGGTGTAGATTTTCGCGTTGTAATTGAAGATCTGGCTGCCGGTGCCCAACCCGTTGCCGGGGTTGACCTCGGCATCGCTGCTGGCCCGGCGAGCCGCGCCGACACTGCCCCAACGGGTGGTCCCGGCACTCTTGAAAATGTCGTAGGCCAGATAGTTGCTGCCGGAAATCATCCGCCGTCGTCCGCCAACGCTCAGCGCATTCTGCCCGTCGTTCAGCCCCACTGTGTAGGCACTGCCCTTGGTGCAGGCGAGGTTGATGGTCTGCCCGGTCACCGGGGTGAACGCACTGACCACCGGCGCGCTGCCGAAAGCGATGTTCGGCGCGGTGATGGTGCAATCGTTGGACACCGTCAGGTTGACCGTCAGTGTCGTGGTACCGCTGTTGATGTCGCGGCCCAGGCAAAGCCCGCCGACACCTATGCCCGAGCAGTAATTCCAGTTCCAGAAAATGCTCAGGGTTTCGGTGTATACCCCCGCCGCCACGTTGCTGCCGATGGTGGTCCCGAAATAGAGCGGAACGGTTTTCGGCACCGTACCGCCGAGCAAGCCGAGGGCGTCGATAATGCCGTTGCGGGCGAAGTCATAGGCGGTGCCACGCGTCAGCGGGTAACTGGTGCTGTTGTTGGCGTAGATCGTGTAACCGATCACGTCGCCGGAGGGCCCGAGCAAACCGCTCTGGGTCGAGGTGACGGTGGCCCAGAAATGATCATTGTTGGTCAACAGCGACAGCAGCGAACCGGTGCAACTCAAGCCTCCGTTCAAGGTGGAACTGGGTTGCGAGGCGGTGCGCACGGCGATCGAACTGATGTTGCCGAACCCGGCCGGCGTGGTGGTCACCACCGAACACAGCGCCTGCGCCAGCCCCGGCAGCAGCAACAGCAGCCACAGAACAAGCCGCGCCCGAATCATTGGCACACCAACGGGCCGATCAGCGGCACTTCGTTCTGCTGCAGATCGACGCTGAATTGCGCCTGGCAGGTCTTGCCGTCCGCGAGAGTCACCCGCAGCGAATTCTGCGCCTGGAGGTTTTCCAGGTAGACCAGTCCGTCCCAGCCGACCACCGTCCGCGTGCCGCTCTGTTCGTGCAGCACGCCACTGCCCAGCGGCAACTCCTTCTGCTGCGCATCCACCAGCACGATGCTCGCGGCAATCACCCGGCTCAGCGGAAACTCCAGCAGATAGCCGCTGCCCCGGCGCACGGCAACGCGCTGTTCGACATTCGGGCTGCGCACGTTGGCCGGCAGGTTCAACGGATCGATTTCGTACTTGCCGCGGTAATAGGCACTGCTCCACGGCACCAGCAAATGGCCGTTGCGGTCGGTCTGGCCGACCTGCTGGTTCTCGTAACGCACCGGAATGTCCGCGTAGCCGTCGGTGCTGACCACCACGAACGCATCGTCGATACGGTTGGCGGCGAATACTTGATCATCCATCCACACCAGCGAGCCGCTGGCATCGGCCCAACGGGTTTCCGCGTCGGACGTGCCATAGACGCCGGCCTGCAATTGCACCGATTGCAGACGCCAGGTCACGTCAGCCTGACGGTAATCGGCGCCGTCGCCCTTGGCGTAGCCGAGATTGAAGCCCACCCCACCCTCGGACGGCACAGCGCGGCTGTAGTTGACCCGCTGCTGCGTCTGCCCGGTCTTGCTGCGTTCGCTGCTGATGGCCAGGCTGCCGCGCAGGTCGAACGGGATCACCAGTTGCGCCTGCACCGCCCAGTTGCTGTCGCCGATTTCGCGGTTGGCCGACAGGTAGAAACTGCTGTTGCGCCACAGCGGTTTGCTCCAGCTCAGATTGAGCAACCGCGTGCGGGTTTCGTCTGCCGCGCGAATATCGAAATAACCGACGCCGAGACTGCCCCAGCGCTCGAGGTTGAGGCTCAGGGTCGCCTGCTCGCTGCGCTTGCTGAGTGTGGTGTAAGGGCTGTCGACCACGGTCAGGTCGGCATAGCGATCGCGGCGTTGCAGACGCTGATAGGAAAAGCTGTAGCGCTGGCCGCTGTATTGATAGCCGAGGCTCAGTTGCTGACCACCGTCGCCATCGAAACGGCTTTGACTGATTGCACTGTTGAGTACCCCGAAATTGCCCAGACGCAAGTTGCCGCCCATCCCGCCGAGGGTGAGGGAATCCGCCGCTTCGGCATGACTCTCCAGAGTAAACGTGTCGCTGACGCCGTAGCGCAGACTGCCCGAGGTCACGCCCGGCCCGTAGCTGAAGTCCTTCAGGCCATAATCCCGGCGCAACGTACCGGCAGCCACCGAAAAATCGCTCAGACCCTTTTGCAACAGGCTGCTGGTGACGTAGAACGGCACCGTGGTCGACACCTGCCGGCCCAGCGCATCAGTGGTCACCACCACCGCCTCACCCGCGCCGTTGATAAACGGAATGTTGGTCAGGGTGTACGGCCCCGGTTGCAGGTCGGTGCTGCTGGACTTGTAGCCGTTGATAAAAAGATCCACCGAGGACGGCACCGCCGCTTCCCCGGCGAACTGCGGCAGCGGATAGGTCACCAGATCCGGACGCACCGCAAAATCCCTTGAGAACTGCACACCGCCCAGCCGTACCGAACTGCTCCAGGGCAAGGCGCCGCTGACCACGTCCCCGGCCTCGTAGGTCAGCATCCGTTCATCATCGGAGTAGCGCCAGGTGGTGTCGTAACGCAGATAGCCGTTGTCCAGCGTGCTGACCGCATCCCCCGACAACGTACGGCGATATTGCCCGGTGTTCGACAACGTGCCCCAGCTGTCGAACAGCCGCACCTCGTTCCACGCCGCCAGGTAAGTGCCGGCGTCGTCGGTGTCATTGAGGTACAGGTCATAGTTGAACAACGCGCCGAAACTGCTCAGCGCCGGGGTGCGCGGATAAACCTCGCGGTTGCCGATGAACTGCTCCGGCAGCCAGTCCGGTGGCACGTCGAGCAGCAAGCGCTGGCTGACGCTGTCGTAATCGCTGTGCAGGCCCGGCAGGCCGTCGAGATCGACTTCGGCACCGGCCTCTGCCGGCAGCTTCATGCCTGTTTCGCGCAATACGCTGGCTGGCAGAAACAACCGCCCGTCGCGCTGCTCCACCGCCACCACCCGACCGGTATTCATCTGGTTGACCACCAGTTCCAGAAACAACTGTGCATCACTCACGGCCTCCATGCCGCTGGGAGGCGGCGGCAGTTCACCGGCCCCGGATGGATGAATGAACATCAGGCACCACGCGCCGGTCATGAGCCACAACGGACGCTGAATACGTCGAGCCCATCCTGGACTCATTAGCGTGTTACGTCCGTCAATGGACTGATTCCTCCTGAAACCGCTGGCGCCGAAGCCTGATCACTTCGACATGACTCGCTATGGCTATCGCGCCGGTGGAATGCTCTGCACCTTGGCCGCGCCATTGATCCGTCCCGCCAGCTCTCCCGCCACCGGCCCCGGTGCCGGCCAGCGCATCACCGCGCCGGGCAGTACGTAGCCGAGTAATCCCTCGGCCAGCGGTTTGCTTTGACCGCCCTGTGTGATGGCCACATCGGTCAGTCGCGCATGCACCGCGCCCTGATTGCGCACTTCCACATAAGGACGGCCCTCCACCGCCACCGTGCGCCAGCTCAATTGCGGCAGGCCGATACCCTTGGGGTCACGCTGGCGGGCGCTGTCTTCCTTGCTCCACAACCCCGCGCCATAGGCGAACAGTGGCACCGAATAGCGCATCTGGAAGCGGATCGCCGCCGCAGTCTTGCCGTCTTCGGCGACGGGCGGCTGGGCCGAGGGGATTTCATCGATGATGATCCGATACGCCAGCTCCTGGCCTGGCGGCACGTCCTTGGTACGGGTCAGACGCACCAGTTGCTTCTGTCCCGGCTCGATCTTCGCCACCGGCGGGCTGCCGATCACCTCGCGTTGATTGCGGTATTGCTCTTCGAAACCGCTCTGGCTCCAGCCGAACACGCGTATCTGCAGGTTGGCGGTTTCCGTGCCGCGATTTTCCAGCCACAGCGCACTGGCCTGCTGATCGGCCTCCAATACCGGGTCGATCGGCCAGATCAGCACCGAACTGGCAGCCTGGGCCTTGAGCGTCCCGAACATGACCAGCGCCAGCACGGCGCAACACGCGAACGAATAGCGTGACGTGAAAAACCCCATAAACCTGCTCCTTGTCATTTCACATCACCACGACAGCTGCACCTGCAACACATCGCTGTATGTCCCCCCGGGTTGATTGCCCGGTAATTGCACCTGCCCGTAGATCGGCAGACTGATGTTGTTCGCATCGCTGTAGGCCACCGCCACGCTCTGGCCGATGCCCAGGCTCTGGCTGTACGCCGCATCGCGAAACAGCGCATAGGCCACCTTCGCGCTGCCTCCGCTGATCTGCATGCGTCGTCCGCCGCTGTTGTATTGGCCGCCATCGACCGTCATGTTAAGCGCCACCCCCGGCGTGCATTGCAGCGTCACGCCACCGGTCAATGCGACCTGCACCGTGCCGGTGGCAAGCGCCGACCGCGAACCGAAATTCAGCCCGCCATAGTTCGATACGCCCCCCACCACCAGACAGCCCGGTGTCACCGTGGCACTGACTTGGAAGCTCTGACTGGTGACCGCCGCCAACGGCAGCGGCAAGCTGCCCGCACACAGCAGCAACAGCCCCGCACAGCCATGCCGGCCCATGGCGCTAGAACGTCAGTTCAACGGAAATCGTGTCGGTGTACGTGCCCGCCGGCAGCCCGGCCTTGCCGACCGCCTGACCGTAGATGTTCACGGTCTGCGCTACACCGGTGCTGGCCGCGAGGTTGATCACCCCGTCGATGGCCAACAATTGGGAGTGCCCGGCGTCGGTGTACAAGTCATACGGCACGTAATTGGCCACTCCGTCATACAACGCGCGAGTGCCACCCGGCGAGAGCCCGTCATGGGCGCCCGCCCGGACCTTGACCGTCGGCGTGGTGCCAGCCGAGCACAGGATCGACAGCGCCCCGCCCCCGCCGCCCAGCACCTGTCCGGTCGCCGTGGTGAACAGGCTGTTGGCGGTGCCGAAGTTCAACGCACCGAAGTTCAGCCCGGTAGAACCGCCGGAACCGTTGACCTGGCAACTGCTGATCAGGGTCAGGCTGGAGGTGATCTGGCCGGTGACCGTGGTGGCGGCATTGACGCTGGAAGCGAGCGTCAGGCCGAGCAACGACAAAGCTATCCTTGATGCAATCGTACGCATGGTGTCCGTCCTCTACGGGGTTACCAGTCGAGCGTCACCGTCAGGGTGTCGGTATAGACACCGGCCGGTACCGCACGGGTGTTCGCCACCACCGAGCCAAATACCGGAATGGGTATCTGTGCGCCGCTGGTGACAGCGAAATTGTGTTGTTGACCAATGCTGTAGCTCTGGCTGCCGGAGGCATCGAGAAACAGCTGATAGGGAAGTGTCTGGCGCCCGTTGCTCAGGCGGCGTGTGGTGCCGTCGCCATGGGTGCCGCCGTCGATGGTCACGGTGAACCCGGTGACCGAAGGGTTACAGGCGACATTGAGCTGGCCGCTGCCTGCTTCGCTGAGGCTGGCCTTGATCGGTGCATTCCAGGTCGGGCCCTGCTGGCCGAAATCGAGTGAGCCCAGCCCGTCTACCGGGCCGGCGGGGCTGGAGGCGTTGGTCACTTCGCAGCCGGCAATCAACGTCAGCCGCGCGACGATCTGCCCACTGACTGCCGCTGGCGCGACCTCGGCGAACATCAGCAGCGTGGCTATGGCGATTACCCGCCCGTGTCTGTCCATCATTGAGCGCCTACTCCTTCAGGATCACTCGAACATTGCGCTCATCACTGAACGCCCTTCCCTGCGCCGCCCGGATCCAGCGGATGGCTGAAAAAACGCCGCGATCACCAGGTGACCGTCACCTTCACCAGATCCGAATACCGGCTGACCCGTGGCACTTCGGCCATCCGTTCGATCCGCCCGTATAACGGCAAGTCCACCGTGCCGCTGTCCGGCACCCGGCCACTGACCGGCACATCCACCACCAGCGGCACCTGCCGCGCGGCGTCCTGATACAGGCGATAGGGAATCGGCTTGCTGCCGGCCTCACCCGCCATATAACGCACCTCGCCGACGCCACCGTGCAGGCCGCCATCGACACGCAACTGGTACGGGGTGTCCGGGTTGCATTCCAGACGCGGCAGGCGCGAATTCGTCAGCGCCGCACCGAGTGGCCCGTCCCGGTCGCCAAGCCGCGCCGTGACGCCGAAATCGAGCACGCCCAGTTGTTCGATACCGGCTTCACGTTGCTGGCCAATCAACTGGCAACCGCGTTGCACATCGACCCGCACCTCGACCTGAAGATCGGCGGCGTGGGCCGGTGCCGCGAGCCCGCCCAGCAATGCCCAGACCATCCCTGCTTTCACCGCCCGCTCCTTGATCGCGACGGCGTATCTGCCGTTACAGTGTTTCAGGTTAGCAACGGACACCGATTGCGCCAGTCGATTGGATCCAGGCAACCGCCGGGATTTGTTTCGAAAGGTTGGCAACAGGTCGATTCATAATGTTGAAAAAACCTGTACATGCCGCAGATTACTGTCCGGGAAAACGATAAAGCGCAGTGGAAGCAAAACTAGCCGTCTGGTTACACTACGCCGCCGCGCTCGCGGGGAGCCGGCCCGATGATGACGGAGTGATTGCAGTGCCCGCCCGACCGCCCGAACGTTCGCGTCTGACCCATCGCTGGTCAGCCTTGCGCCGCCTCTTCGGCAAACGCTCCAGTACCGCTGCGGGCCAATGCGCCGCCAGTGCGCAATCGGTGCGTGACTATTTCCGGCAAAAGGCCCACGGCCAGGGCTACACCCTCAGCCACAGCCAGCAGCGGGTCATCGACTGCATGGCGCAGCAGGCCGGCCTGTTGTTCGGCACCCCTGCACAAACCCCGCCCAGCCTGTATCTGCACGGGGCGGTCGGGCGCGGCAAAAGCTGGCTGCTGGACGGATTCTTCGAGGCGTTGCCGATTGCGCAAAAGCGCCGTCTGCACTTCCATGGGTTCTTCGCCCAGTTGCACCAAGGCATGTTCGAGCATCGTGACTGCGACGATGCCTTGGCCGTTACCCTTGATACGCTGCTGCTGGACTGTCGGGTGCTGTGTTTCGATGAATTTCATGTGCATGACATCGGCGATGCAATGCTCATCACCCGCTTGTTCAAGGCGCTGTTCAAGCGCGGGATCCTGCTGTTGGTGACTTCCAACTACCCGCCCGAAGGCTTGCTGCCCAACCCGCTGTACCACGCGCGGTTCAAACCGGTGATCGACCTGATCAATGCGCGCATGCAGGTCATGGAAGTCGGCGGCCCGCACGATTACCGCAGCCAGGCGCGCCGGCATGCGCATCAGGTGTTCACCCAAGGCTATTACGTCTGGCCGGCCACCCCGGCGCAGCGCCAGGCCTTGAAGCTGCCGCCACTCGGCACCACGCCGTTGTCTCTGGCGGTCGGCAGTCGGCATCTGCAGGCGCGGCTGTGCGAAGACCGGCGCGTCGGTTTCACCTTCAACGACCTCTGCGAACAGCCCACCGCCGTGATGGACTATCTGGAACTGTGCCGGCGCTTCGACCACTGGATCATCGATGAACTGCCGGAACTGGGCGAATGTTCGATCGCCGCCCAGCAACGCTTCATCAATCTGATCGACGTGCTCTACGACCAGGACAAACACCTGACCCTGCTCGGCCAGCTCCCGTTGCGTGAAAGCCTCGGCGGCCAGGCGATCGATCTGGCCCGCACCCGCAGCAGGCTCGGGCAATTGCGCGAAGTGCACGAACCGGGCTGATTTGCCGTTATCATGCCGCCCATTTCCGGCGCTCGGGCGCCTTCCAGATAGCGATCCTTTTCATGCACACCCTTGCACAACTGCGCGCCGGCGAACTGTCGGGCATCACCCGGCTCGACCTGGCTGAAGGCCTGACTGAATTTCCGCCGGAGATTTTCAACCTGGCCGACACGCTGGAAGTGCTCAACCTCAGCGGCAATGCCCTGAGCAGCCTGCCGGACGACTTGCACCGCCTGACACGCCTGCGCGTGCTGTTCTGCTCGGACAATCAGTTCACCCGGTTGCCGGCGTGCCTGGGCCAGTGTCAGGCGCTGACGATGATCGGTTTCAAGGCCAACCGGATCATCCAGGTGCCCGGCGCGGCGCTGCCGCCGCAGTTGCGCTGGCTGATCCTGACCGACAACGCCATCGAAACCCTGCCCACGGAACTGGGCGAGCGTCCGCTGTTGCAAAAGCTCATGCTCGCCGGCAATCGCCTGCGCACGCTGCCGCCGTCACTGAGCCAGTGCCATCGGCTGGAACTGATCCGTATTGCCGCCAACCAGTTGACCGAGCTGCCGCAATGGTTGCTGACCTTGCCGAGCCTGACCTGGCTGGCCTACGCCGGCAATCCGCTGGAAACCGAAGCCGATGCCGACGCGCTCAACAACGCGCCCCTGATCGACTGGTCGGCGCTGCAGCTGGAGCAACGGCTGGGCGAAGGCGCTTCCGGGGTGATTTACCGGGCGCAGTGGCAGTCTGCGGACCAGTCGGCTACGCCGGTGGCGGTCAAGTTGTACAAGGGTGAGATGACCAGCGACGGCTCGCCGCTGCATGAAATGAACGCGTGCATCACCGCCGGGATGCACCCGAACCTGATCCGCGTCGAAGGCCGCATCGACCAGCATCCCGATGGTCAGCAAGGCCTGGTGATGCAACTGATCGATTCGAGTTACCGCAACCTGGCAGGACTGCCGAGCCTGGCGTCCTGTTCACGGGATGTGTATGCCGATGATTGCCGTTTCAGTGCCGACGTCGCCCTGCGTATTGCCCGGGGCATTGCCTCGGTCGCCGGGCATCTGCACCGTCACGGCATCACCCATGGCGATCTCTACGGACACAACATTCTGTTGAACGATCAGGGCGATTGTCTGCTGGGGGATTTTGGCGCGGCATCATTCCATGCCACGGCGGACACGCCTGAAACCCGTGCACTGCAGCGCCTCGAAGTGCGGGCGTTCGGGATTTTGCTGGGGGAACTGCTGGCACGCATCGACTCGGGGTTGAGCGATGAACAACGTCAGGCGCTGGAGGCCCTGGAACAGCAGTGCTGTCAGCCGGACGTGCTGGCACGGCCGGGGTTCGGCGAGATCGTTGAGGTGCTGCAACAGTAATGACCGCTGCGCGATCAATCGCGAGCAGGCTCGCTGCCACAATCGACTTGTATCACCCCTGTAAAGGGTCACTGATCAAATGTGGGAGCGAGCCTGCTCGCGATTGCAGCGTTACTGACTCGAAAAATCAGCCGGCCAGACCGACGAACATGTCCTGCACATCGTCATGGTTGTCCAGGCCTTCGAGGAACGCCTCGACTTCAGCCATCTGCTCGTCGCTCAGACCGCTGACCGGGTTCTTCGGCTGGTAGCCGAGTTTGGCCGACAGCACGGTGAAGCCTTGTTCCGGCAGGGCTTTCTGCACGGCATCGAGGTCGGTCGGATCGGTCAGGAACAGGGTCGCACCCTCTTCGCCCGCTTCGAAATCCTGCGCGCCGGCTTCGATCGCGGCCATTTCCGGATCGGCGTCCGGGGTGTCCGGCGACGCTTCGATCATGCCGACATGGTTGAAGTCCCAGGCAACGGAACCGGAAGCACCCAGTTGACCCTTGCGGAACGCCACGCGGATTTCCGCCACGGTGCGGTTGATATTGTCGGTCACGCACTCGACGATCAGCGGCACCTGATGCGGTGCGAAGCCTTCGTAGGTAACGCGATGGTATTGCACGGTTTCGCCCAGCAGCCCAGCACCCTTCTTGATGGCACGGTCCAGGGTTTCCTTGGGCATCGAGGCTTTCTTGGCCTGTTCGACCACCAGACGCAGGTGTGCGTTGGTGGCGGTATCGGCACCGTTACGCGCAGCAATGGTGATTTCCTTCACCAGTTTGCCGAAGATCTTGCCCTTGGCGTTGGCTGCCGCTTCTTTGTGTTTAACCTTCCACTGTGCGCCCATTACTCACTCTCTTGATCTGTGGCGCCGAGACATCTATTGGCCGACGCATGGCGGCAAGTTTATACGGCCTAAAGTCGGCAATCGACCAAAAAATCCGCTGCGGATCGACATCTTCTACGCGCCTTGTAGGGCGATTCTGAAAAACCGGTTTGCCATGTCCAATCAACGTCGCGTTTTCGTACCCTCTGTCGCCCGTATTGCCAGAACAGAGCCTGCCCGAATGCTCAATGACAAGGAAAGCCCGTTTTCACTGACCCTGGCCGAAGGCGGGATAAGCCTGCCGGTGCTGCGCTTCAGCGGTCATGAAGCGCTGAATCAGCCTTATCGGTTTGAAATCGAGGTCATGGGCCTGGCGCCCGCCTGGTCACCCGGCAGGCTGCTGCATCAGGCGGCGTTTCTGCACCTGGATGAGGATCACGGCATTCACGGCATCATTCAAAGTGCCAGCTGCGAACATCGCGCAACGCACCGGATCGCCTACCAACTGGTGCTGATGCCGCATCTGCAAGCGCTGGAGCAACATCCCGTACGCCGGGTCTTCACGCAACTGAGCGTGCCGGCCATCCTTGAGCAACTGTTGATCGAACATCACCTGCCCGCCCACAGCTACCGGATCGAGATGACCGTCGGCCACTATCCGCCGCGTCCGTTCTGCATTCAGTACGACGAAACCGATTTGGCCCTGTTGCAACGGCTTTGCGAAGAGGAAGGCATTCACTACCACTTCGAACATCAGCCGGACGGCCATGTGGTGGTGTTCGCCGATGACAGCCTGAGCCTGCCACAGCAACTGACGGCGATTCCTTTCAACACCCAGCTCGATGCGTCAACCAGCGGCCTCAGCAGCCTGTTCCAGCGGCATGAGGCGGTAATGCCTGCGATGCCTGCCGGCGTACGAGAGCGAGGGCGACCGATCAAGGGTCAGGAGGCCGCCAATCACACGCTGGGCAGTGCCGTCGCCCCACAGGAGTCTCTGCCAACTGCGCAACGTCACGCCACCCAGCGCAGTCGCCGTCTGCTCGAGCGCCAACGCTGCCGGTCGCGCTCGATTCAGGGCCGCAGCGATTGTCTGCGCCTGCTCAGCGGGCGCCTGTTGCAAGTCACGGAGCACCCGGTAAACGCCTTCAACGAGCAGTGGCTGATCACCGAGTTGCGTCATCAAGGCCAGCAACCTTCGATTCTCGACCCAGTTCCCACGGCTCGCCGCTATCACAACGACTTCACCGCGCTGCCCTGGTCGACCCCGTTTCGCCCGTCGCCGCAACAACCGCGTCCGCGCATTCCGGGGTATCACCCGGCGCAATTGCTCGGTGCGCCGGGGCAACCGGCGCAGGTGGACGATCAGGGACGCATGGCCGTCCGGTTATGGCCGGAGCATTCACGTAACGGTGCAAGCGAAGGGCTGTGGCTGCCGTTGGTCATGCCCCATGCCGACGCCTGCGTGCCTCGGGAAAATCTTCCCTGCGCCGGCAGCGAAGTCTGGGTCAGTTTTCTCGACAGCGATCCCGACCGACCGATCCTCTGCCTCGACGCCTGCCGGCCCCAACCGGCACAACCGAGAGAAACCGAGCCCGACGAGGACCTGTTGCTCGACTGGCTGCTCAACCGCTCCACCCCGCCGCGCTGACGCTCACGCCTTGTCGGCCTTGCCCGCCGCCGCCGCGAATTTCGCCAGACGCACGTCAAGGTGCCGGGGTCGCCGACCGTGATCCTCGGCGCGCTCCTTGCGGCGAATGGCGTTGCGCACCATCAGCGAGCCGAGGTAGCGGATCGGCTCCGGCGGAAAGTAACCCAGCGGCCCGTTGACCAGCGGCGAGCGTGTCCATGGGTTGTCGAGGCCCTGCACCAGCGAAGCGAGGATCTGCCCGCCCATGTGGCACGGCCCGACGCCGCTGCCGGAATAACCGAAACCGTAGAACACATTCCCGCTGGCACTCATCCGGCCGAAGAACGGCAGGCCGGTGACCGAGCGATCCGAGGGGCCGTTCCAGGTTGCGTCGACTTTCACATCGGCAAAGGCCGGGAAGAAGTCGTCGAGGCTGCGCTTGAGCAACCCGGTATAGGGCGAGGGCTGGTCGAACACCGGCAGCATCCGCCCGCCGTAAGCGAAGGTATTGCCGCCCTTGCCGAGCATGATCCGGCCGTCCGGGGTGTTGTGGTAGTAGTGCACGAAAATCCGCGAATCGAGCACGGTCACGCCGCTGGTCAAACCGATTTCCTGCAACAGATCCGGACGCGGTTCGGTGATCAGCATGTCGCTGGAGACGATCGCCACACTGCGCTCGAACTGCGGGAAAGCACGGGCCATCCACGCGTTCATCGCCAGCACCACGCGGTCGGCGGTCACCCGGCCGCTCGCCGTGTGAAGGCGCGCCGGACGGCCCTCCTCCAAACCGGTCATCGCCGTGCCTTCATGAATCCGCACGCCCAGTTGCAACGCCACCCGGCGCAAGCCGCGCACCAGTTTGCCCGGCTGTACGCTGGCGGCGGCCGGCGAGAACCAGCCTTCCAGGTGTTTTGCCGATCCGGCCATGCGCTGTACATCAGCGACCGGCCGCTGGGTAAACGAGTTGATGCCGTTGCGCTCCAGCGCCGCAATCACCGCATCGGTCGAGCCGCATTGCGCGCGGTTGGTCGCGGTGTAAAGCGTGCCGTCGAGGCGGTAATCGGCGTCGATGCCGTACTGCTCGCAGAACTCGCCGATGGCGTGGATGCTGCGCTCGGATTCCTTGACCAGCCGCACCGCCTCTTCGACGCCGAACAGTCGTTCCAGAGTGAAGTACTTCGCCGACCACGACAGCGCACAGCCGCCGTTGCGCCCACTGGCGCCGGCGCCGCAAATGTCGGCTTCGATCAGCAACACATCGAGTTCGGGGTTCTGCTGCTTGAGCATGATCGCCGTCCACAACCCGGTGTAACCGCCGCCGACGATGCACACGTCGGTGCGCACATCGCCTTGCAGCGGCGGGCAAGGTTCGGACGTGTCGAGCTGCAAAGCCTGCTCCAGCCAAAACGGTCTCATGAAAATTCTCCGGTCAGTCGGCCACGGCACAGCCTGCCGCGAATGCCGCAGCAGGCCGCGAGGCGAGGGTTTTCAGTTACGCAGGGGTTTGATGGTCAGGGCGCGGTTGGGCACGTAGGCACGTGGTTCCATGACGCCGACCGGGCGGCTGTTCCAGTGCGGAATCAGCACCAGCGCCGAAAACAGCGCGCAACCGGCGAACACGATGAACACCGTCACCGAGTCGAAGTAACCCGGCAGCAAACCACCGAGCACCGCACCGACCGAGCCGCAGCCGTTGACGAACCCCGCCGCCGTGGCGCCGGCCCTGGCCTTGCCGAAATCGATCGCGGCCGCGCCGCTGATCATCGAGTCCGGGCCGTACAGGGTCAGGCCCATCACGAACAGCAGTGCGACCACCAGCATCACGCTGCCGGTGTGCAAGGCGCCCATGAACAGCGCGAGGGTCACGGTCAGCGCCAGCAGACTCAACACGCAGGCCGGCATGCGGCGGGCGCCGAACAGTTTATCCGAGGCGAGGCCGATCATGATGGGACCCAGCAGGCCCGCCAGTTCAAATGCCGTTGGAATGATCGCTGCGCCGACCTTGCCGACTGAAGGCATCTGCTCGAACACAATCACCGGCCCCCACAGCAGAATCGCGTAACGCGCCGGTTTCAACAGGAAATACGCCAGACCCAGCACCAGTACCGTGCGGTTGCGCAGGATTTCCTTGAGCGGCTCCCAGACGCTGAGTTTGCTGTTGGCTTCGGCTTCCTCGGCGCTGATGACCGGCTCCGGCTCCACGGCGGGCAGGCCAACGTCTTCCGGCTTGTCGCGCTGAAAGATGAAGAACAACACCGCCACCACCGCGACCACCGCCGCGCTGGAAATGAACGCCGCGTGCCACGAACCAATCAGCGTGTAGGCCCACCAACCGGCGAACGGCGAGGCCACCAGACCGCCGAATGCATAGCAGGAACTCCACAACCCCAGCACGCGCCCGCGCTGTTCGGAAGGGAAGAAACTGCCGAGGTTCTTGCACAACCCCGACCAGCCGGTGGACTGCGCCAGCCCCTGAATCAGCATGCAGGTGGCGAAGATCGGCAGCGTCGCGAAACTGCCCATCACCAGCGCCGCAGCGGCGGAAATCAGCAAACCGCCGAGTACCACGACCCGTGGGCCGAAGCGGTCGGCGAGCATGCCCCAGGTGAACTGGCCGATGGCGTAGGCCGCCAGGTAAATCGCGTCGAGGTTGGCCATGGCCATTTTGTCGAGGGTGAAGATGGGGTCTTCGGCGATGCCCAGTTTGGCCACCGAAAAGGCTTTGCGGGTGAAATAGAACGCGGCGTAAGCGAGCCAGGTGACAGCGAAGATCTGCATGCGCCAACGCGCAAGGGTGCCGATGTGCTTGTTCATTGTGGTTCTGACCTCAGGGTGTGAGTGTGCCGGCAGAATCGATAAGTAAACGCCTGTGTTTTTATTGTTGAGCACTGCGATATCACCCCGTCCCTTCGGCGATACCGGTCAGATGAGTCCTGGTGTTGCACGCACAGGCTCATGGCCAACGTCGCTGCCCAACCGGGCAGTCAGCGTTGGCGTGAGCCGATCAAAGCAATTACTGTTTAATAAATAAAATCGATTTATCGTATTTCACACATAAGCTCAGCTTGTTACTGGTGTCAGAACATGTCGGTTTCCCATGCCCAGCTCAAAGCCTTTCACGCCGTGGCCGTGCACGGAAGCTTCACCAAGGCCGCCGAGCGGCTTTATCTGACGCAGCCGGCGATTTCCGACCAGGTGCGCAAGCTGGAAGAACGCTTCGGTGTGTTGCTGTTCCATCGCAACAAACGCTCGGTGCGCCTGACCGATTTGGGCGAACGCTTGCTGGCGATCACCCAGCGTCTGTTTGTGGTCGAGGCCGAAGCTCAGGAGTTGTTGCAGGAGTCTCAGGCCTTGCAGACCGGCAGCCTGATTCTGGCGGTGGATGCGCCGGTGCATGTGTTGCCGCAGATCGCCCGGTTCTGCGAACGCTACCCGGGGATCAGCGTAAAGATCGAGACCGGTAACACCGATGAATCGCTGTTCCGACTGTTCAACTATCAGGCCGATCTGGCGTTGCTGGGTCGCGATGTCAGCGATGAACGCCTGCTGTGTGTGCCGCTGCGCAACGACCCGATGGTGGCGTTCGTCTCCCGCCATCATCCGTGGGCCGAGCGTGAATCGATCTGCCTGGAAGATCTGGACGACACGCCGCTGGTGCTGCGCGAACACGGCTCGGTGACCCGCCAGACCCTGGAAGAGGAAATGGCCCGCGCCGGCTTCCGCATCCGCCCGGCGATTCAGGTCGAAGGCCGGGAAGCGGCGCGGGAGGCGGTGGTGGTGGGGATTGGCGTGGGGGTGGTGTCGGCGGCGGAGTTTGGTGCTGACTCGCGGGTTTGCGCGTTGCCGATCACCGATTGCACCCGGCGCTTGACCGAGACGCTGGTGTGCCTGCGCGAGCAGAGTTCGCGGCGGGTGGTGGCGACGTTTCTGGATATGGTGCGCGAAAGCCTGGTGTAGATCGTTCCCCCGTCGAGGCGTCGAACCGTCCGCGTGGGAACGATCTGGTGGGTATCAGTTGGGGGCCAATCCGAAAAACGCCTGAATCAACCGCAATTCCCGCCGGCGCTCCACGCAGCCGATCATGTGCCGGTTCACCAGCCCTTCTCCGGCAATGGGAATCGCGACGACACGGGGGTCATGACTGACCTCCACCGATGACACCACCCCAACCCCCAACTCAGCCGCCACCGCTTCCGTCACCGCCTCGCGACTGTCCAGTTCCAGCAACACCCGTGGACTGACCGACGCCTGGGCACAGGCCTGATCAAACGTGCGCCGGGTAATCGAACTCGGCTCGCGCAAGACCATGATCACCTGATCCAACTCCTTGAGCCTGACCTCGCCGGAACGTGTCGCCCATGGATGCCCCGCCGGCACCAGCGCGCAGATCCGCGATTCACTCAATGCTTGCAGATGCAGCCCTTTGCGCGGCTCGACCTCGGTCAGCACCGCCACGTCGGCGTGCTCGGACAACAACGCCGCCAAGGTTTCCTGAGCATTGCCCAACCGCAGATTCACCGTGATCCCCGGATAGCGCGCCCTCAGGCTGGCGAGCATCGGCATGACCATGTGCGGGCCGTCCGCCGCCACCTCAAGGCGTCCGGTCAGCAACTGCCGATTGGCTTCCAGCAACGCTTGGGCCTCCTCGGCCATGCCGAACATTGCCCGGGTGATCGCCGCCAGTTTGGTGCCCTCCTCGGTCAGCTCGACCCGGCGCGCCGTGCGTCGCAACAGGGTGATCTGGTAATGCTCCTCCAGCGCCTTGATGTGCCCGGTGACCGCCGGCTGGCTGATGAACAACCGCGCGGCGGCACGGGTGAAGCTGCCTTCACGGGCCACGGCGTCGAAGGCGCGGAGCTGGAACAGGTTCATGAATAACCCTCACTGATGGCTGGCATAACAACAAACAATTTGATTGATGATCCGCCCAATTGCAACGTAGGCCCCGTAGCTTCATCCCACAGCGCAATCGCGAGGACACACGAATGAGTACTGCCGCCCCCATCCTGCTCACTCCCGGCCCGTTGACCACTTCGGCCCGCACCCGCCAGGCGATGATGGTCGACTGGGGTTCATGGGATGACCGCTTCAATCAACTGACTGCCAGCCTGTGCGAACAACTGCTGGCGATCCTCAACGGCGCCGCCACCCACCACTGCGTACCGTTGCAGGGCAGCGGAACATTCGCCGTCGAAGCCGCGATCGGCACCCTCGTCCCCCGCGACGGCAAGGTGCTGGTGCTGATCAACGGCGCCTACGGCAAGCGTCTGGCGAAAATCTGCGAAGTGCTCGGCCGCTCGTTCAGCACCTTTGAAACCGCTGAAGACGAACCGACCACCGCCGCCGACGTCGACCGCCTGCTGCGCGCCGACAACGACATTACCCACGTAGCGCTGATCCACTGCGAAACCAGCACGGGCATTCTCAATCCGCTGCCGGAAATCGCTCAGGTCGTCGAACAACACGGCAAACGCCTGATCATTGATGCAATGAGCTCGTTCGGCGCGTTACCGGTGGATGCACAGAAAATCCCGTTCGACGCGCTGATCGCCGCCTCCGGCAAATGCCTGGAAGGCGTACCGGGCATGGGCTTCGTGTTTGCCCGCAAGGAATCCCTGGCCGCAGCCGCCGGCAATTCGCCTTCGCTGGCGATGGACCTGTTCGACCAGCACAGCTACATGAAGAAGACCGGCCAATGGCGCTTCACCCCGCCGACCCACGTGGTCGCCGCGCTGCACGAGGCGCTGCTGCAATACAACGAAGAAGGCGGCCTGCCCGCGCGGCATGCGCGTTACGCCGCCAACTGCCAGGCGCTGATGGAAGAGATGGGCAAACTCGGCTTGCGCAGTTTCCTGCCTGCTGCGATTCAGGCGCCGATCATCGCGACCTTCCACGCACCGAAAGATCCGCGCTACCAGTTCAAGGACTTCTACGAACGGGTCAAGGCCAAGGGTTACATCCTCTACCCCGGCAAGCTGACCCAGGTCGAAACCTTCCGTGTCGGCTGCATCGGCCACGTCACCCCGGCGCAGATGCGCGAAGCCGTCGCGGCGGTGGGTGAAGTGCTGCGCGAGATGGAAGTCCTGGAAATTTAAGCAACACCACAAATCCCCTGTGAGAGCGGGCTTGCTCCCACAGGTACACCGAACGCCCAAACAACTCATTCCTGCAGGATTTCTCCATGAACTACAACAACCCTACCCAGCTGCAAGCCGCCATCCTCGACTGGGCCGGCACCGTGGTCGACTTCGGTTCCTTCGCACCGACCCAGATTTTTGTCGAAGCCTTCGCCGAGTTCGACGTCCAGGTTTCCATCGAAGAAGCCCGGGGCCCGATGGGCATGGGCAAATGGGATCACATCCGCACCCTGTGCGATCAGCCGCAGGTTGCCGAGCGCTATCGCAAGGCGTTCGGCCGCACCCCGACCGACGATGATGTCACCGCGATCTACAACCGCTTCATGCCGCTGCAGATCGAAAAAATCGCCGAGCACTCGGCGCTGATTCCCGGCGCGCTGGAGACCATCGCCCACCTGCGTCAGCAAGGCATCAAGATCGGTTCCTGCTCGGGTTATCCGAAGCAAGTGATGGACAAGGTCGTGGCACTGGCCGCCACCAACGGCTACATCGCCGACCACGTCGTCGCCACCGACGAAGTGCCGAACGGCCGCCCATGGCCTGCGCAAGCGCTGGCCAACGTGATTGCGCTGGGCATCGACGATGTCGCCGCCTGCGTGAAGATCGACGACACCGTGCCGGGGATTCTTGAAGGCCGTCGCGCCGGGATGTGGACCGTGGCGCTGATCTGCTCCGGCAATGCGCTGGGCCTGGATTACGCAGGTTACCGCGCACTGGGCATCGACGCGCTGGCCAGCGAACGCAAGCGCATTCACGCGCTGTTCGAAGGTTCGCGCCCGCACTACATGATCGACACCATCAGCGATCTGCCGGAAGTGATCGCCGACATCAACAAGCGCCTGGCCAACGGCGAGATGCCGCAAAGCAGCTGATTGCATCCATCGCGGCAAACAAAAACGCCAGTGTCTGCCCGACACTGGCGTTTTTTCATGAGTGTTTTCAGCTAAATCGCTGACTCAGCTCAGTGAAAGCTTTTTTAGCCTCGGGCAAACGCGCCAAAGGGGATTACAGTTAAGGCATGCCGTCGCAGAACGGCACGCTTGAGCCCTGAACCGTGAGGAACGCCGTATGCCGTGGACAAACTCCGAGTCACGTTACAGCACCGTATCGATCCTGTTGCACTGGCTGATGCTGGTGCTGTTGGTGCTGGTGTACGCCAGCATGGAATTGCGCGGGCTGTTTCCCAAGGGCAGTGGTGGTCGCACGCTGATCCGCGAAGTGCATTACATGCTCGGGCTGACTGTGTTCGTGCTGGTGTGGTTTCGCCTGTTCGCTCGCAGCCTGGGGCCTGCGCCGAAAATCTTTCCGGCTTCGCCACAGTGGCAAACCACCCTCGCACGCTTGATGCACTGGGCGTTGTACCTGTTCATGATCAGCATGCCGATTCTCGGCTGGCTGATCACCAGCGCTGAAGGTCATCAGGTGATGTTCTACGGTTTCGACCTGCCGTTGCTGGTGAGTGAAGACAAGGTGTTCGCCAAAGACGTTGAACACTGGCATGTGCTGATCAGCACCATCGGCTACTGGCTGATCGGCCTGCATGCGCTGGCGGGCATCTATCACCATTACGTGGTGCGCGATAACACGTTGCTGCGGATGATGCCCAAGCGCAGCCAGGGTTAACCGTCGAATCCGCGCCGGCCCTGCAAGCCGCCGGTGTGGACGAAGATCAAGCGCAAACCCCGGGCAAAGCGGCCCGCCTCGATCTGTTGTTTGAGCGCCAGCAAGGCCTTGCCGGTGTACAGCGGTTCGAGGGGAATGCCGCTGGCTTGCTCGGATTGCGCGATGAACTCAAGCAACGTCGGATCGACCTTGGCGAAACCGCCACGGCTGGCGTCGATCAGCTCAAAGCCTCCGGTGTCACCGACAATCGCCTCGACATTGGCCGCGACGCCGTGATCGTCGGGCACAGCCATTGCGCCATACACCGCACGTTGGCCTGCCTCGGCCAACACCAATCCCGCGAGCGTGGTGCCCGTGCCGCAGGCCAGCCACCAACCGTGGTAGTCGTCCCAACCAAGCTTGCCGAGTTGTTCACTGACCTGGTCCTTCAGCGCCGCGCAACCCTGCGCCCCCGGCAAACCGCCGCCACCTTCGGGCACCGGATGCAGCGTCTGATATTGCTCTCGCCACGGCTGCCAGAACCCCGGCTCGTGCCGCGCCCGATAACCGCCGTAACCGAGCCAGTGCAACTGCATGCCGAAATCCTGCAGATCCCTGACCGTCGGGTTGTCCTGCGGATGCCCGCGCAATAACCCGACCGTTGTGAATCCCAGGCGTTTGCCCGCAGCCGCCAGCGCATGCAGATGATTGGAGTGCGCACCGCCCAGGCTGATGATGCCTTCGGCACCCGCGCGGTCGGCGGCCTTCAGATGTTCGACGAGTTTGAACCACTTGTTGCCGCTGATCAGCGGATCGATGCGGTCTAGACGCAGGATCGCGACTTCAATGCCGGCGGCAGTGAGCCAGTCCAGATGAAAGGGATCGAGGGGGGCTTGAGGTAGCCAGTCGGTGGGAGGCAGAAACATGAAGGCCGGCTCTGTGCAAAGAGCCGGCATTCTAGGGTGGATCAGAGCTCGGCGGCCAGACGCGAGCCCTGATTGATCGCACGCTTGGCATCCAGTTCGGCCGCCACATCGGCGCCGCCGATCAGGTGCACGTTCTGCCCTGCTGCTATCAGACCGTCGTGCAGCTCGCGCAGCGGATCCTGGCCGGCGCAGATGACGATGTTGTCCACCGGCAGCACTTGCGGCTCGCCGGTTTCGCCGATGCGGATGTGCAGGCCTTCGTCGTCGATCTTCAGGTATTCGACGCTGTTGAGCATCTGCACCTGCTTGTTCTTCAGACCGGTGCGGTGAATCCAGCCGGTGGTCTTGCCCAGACCGTCGCCGACCTTGGACTTCTTGCGTTGCAGCAGGAACACGTCACGGGCCGGTGCGTGCGGTGCAGCCTTGATCCCGGCCACGCCACCACGGGCTTCCAGATTCGTGTCGATGCCCCACTCTTTCCAGAACGCAGCGCGATCCTGACTGGTGGCCACACCTTCATGGACGAGGAATTCCGAGACGTCGAAACCGATACCGCCAGCGCCGATCACCGCCACACGCTTGCCGACCGGTTTGCGCTCGAGCAGCACATCCAGGTAGCTCAGCACTTTGGCGTTCTCGACACCCGGAATCGCCGGCAGACGCGGCGCAATACCGGTCGCCAGAATGACTTCGTCGTAACCGCCCTCGACCAGTTTCGCCACGTCGACGCGGGTGTTCAGGCACACCTCGACGTTGGTGGTCTGCAGTTTGCGTTTGAAGTAACGCAGGGTTTCGTAGAACTCTTCCTTGCCCGGCACACGTTTGGCGACGTTGAACTGGCCGCCAATCTCGCTGGCCGAATCAAACAAGGTCACCTGATGCCCGCGCTCGGCGGCCACGGTGGCAGCGGACAGACCGGCAGGACCGGCACCGACCACGGCGATCTTCTTGATCTGCTTGACCGGCAGGTAGTTGAGCTCGGTCTCGTGGCAGGCACGCGGGTTGACCAGGCAACTGGTGAGCTTGCCGCCGAAGGTGTGATCGAGGCAGGCCTGGTTGCAGCCGATGCAGGTGTTGATTTCGTCGGCGCGGCCTTCGGCAGCCTTGTTGACGAAGTCCGGGTCGGCGAGGAACGGCCGCGCCATCGAGACCATGTCGGCATCGCCTTCGGCAAGAATCTGCTCGGCAACTTCCGGGGTGTTGATGCGGTTGGTGGTGATCAGCGGAATATTCACCGAGCCACGCAGCTTGGCCGTGACCTTGCTGAACGCCGCACGCGGCACTTTGGTGGCGATGGTCGGGATCCGCGCTTCGTGCCAGCCGATGCCGGTATTGATGAGGGTTGCGCCGGCCTGCTCGATGGCTTTGGCCAGGGTGACGATTTCTTCCCAGGTGCTGCCGCCTTCCACCAGATCGAGCATCGACAGACGGAAGATGATGATGAAGTTCGGGCCGACCGCTTCACGTACGCGGCGAACGATTTCCACCGGCAGGCGCATGCGGTTTTCATAGCTGCCGCCCCAACGGTCAGTGCGGTGGTTGGTGTGGGCCGCGAGGAACTGATTAATGAAATAACCCTCCGAGCCCATGATCTCCACGCCGTCGTACTCGGCAGTCTGGGCCAATACCGAGCAAGTGACGAAATCGCGGATCTGTTTCTCGATGCCTTCCTCGTCCAGCTCTTTGGGCTTGAACGGGTTGATCGGCGCCTGAATGGCGCTCGGTGCGACCTGTTTCGGGCTGTAGGCATAACGGCCGGCGTGGAGGATCTGCATGCAGATCTTGCCGCCCGCATCATGCACGGCGCGGGTGACGATGCGGTGCTTGAGCGCTTCTTCCTCGGTGGTCAGCTTGGCCGCGCCCGAGTACACACCGCCCTCGTCGTTCGGGCCAATACCGCCGGTGACCATCAGGCCGACGCCGCCACGGGCACGCTCGGCGAAATACGCCGCCATGCGTTCGAAACCACCCGGTTTCTCTTCCAGGCCGGTGTGCATCGAGCCCATCAAGGTGCGGTTGCGCAAGGTGGTGAATCCCAGGTCCAGCGGGGCCAACAGGTGCGGGTATTGAGTGGCGGTCATCGTTAACTCCACAGCGAGCGATCACGGAAAATGCGGGAGCTCTGCGTCCCCCGTCAGTCATGTTCGACAGATTAGGAGTCGCATCGCTGTCACTCAATGACCGTAACTGACAAGTTATTGATCCAAATGCGCAGCGCCCCTTGGCAAGCCGGGGCTGGCGCCCTACCCTGTCCGCACACCCTGTACCCGGTTGTTGTTGGATTTCATGCGCAAACTTCTGTACCTGACTTTTTCCATGGCGCTCATCGCCGCGCTCACCTTCTACGCCATGTGGGCGGCTGACCGCCCGACCGGTCATTACCTGTCGGACCTGCGGATCAAACTGGCGGTCGATCAGGGCACGCCCGCCGATCGCGGCAACCTGCTGGGCATCCAGCCCGAGCTGTTCCCCACCGACTACCAAAGCCCCGAACGCCTGCACCGCAAGCTCGCCGCCTATTTGCAGCAGGCGCAGGATCAGGGGCTGTTGAATGATAAAACCGTGGTCATCCTGCCGGAGCATGTCGGCACCTGGCTGATGATCAGCGGCGAGAAAGACGAGCTGTACCAGGCCGCCACCCTCGCCGAAGCGATGAACTGGCTGGCGGCGAGCAACCCGGTGCAGTTTGCTCGCGCCTGGCTCGCCGCCAAGGGCAGCAGCCGTCTGGATGACGCGCACCTGCGCATGAAGTCCCGGGACATGGCCAAGGACTATCAGGCTCTGTTCGGTGGATTGGCCAAGGAGTTCCACATCACCCTGGTGGCCGGCTCGATCGTGTTGCCTGAACCGAACATTACCGACGGCCGGCTCAAGGCCGGCAGCGGCGCGCTGTACAACAGCACGGTGGTGTTTGGTCGTGACGGCGCGCCGCTCGGCCAGCCACAGCGGCAGATGCGTCCGGTCTTCGATCAGGATGACTCCGGCACCCGAGAAGCTTCGCGGTTCAATGTGATCGACACCCCGGCCGGACGCCTCGGCGTGTTGATCGGCAACGACAGCTGGTACCCGGACAACTACCGCAAACTCGACGAGCAAGGCGCGCAGCTGATCGCGGTGCCCGCGTTTGTCGTCGGTCATGGCGTGTGGGATCAACCCTGGAAGGGTTACAAAGGCTCGAGCGTGCCGGACTCGGTCAGCCTGAAACCGGGAGCAGTCAGTGTAGGCCAGGCCTGGCACCAACTGACCCTGACCGCGCAACCGCCGGCCAGCAAGGCGCTGGCCGGTATGAGTGTGTTTCTGCGCGGGCAGTTCTGGGACAAGCCGAGCGCCGGGCAAAGTTTCCTCAGTAGCAACGGCCAGCAATTCGCCGACAGCGAAGCCCGCGGCGCGCGCCTGCTGAACCTCTGGTTGTAAACCGTGAAGCCGCTGCCGATGCGTCTCGGGGATCTGTCGGTGGGCTTCGTCCACAGCCTGGCCGATGCCGTGCGCAGCCATGAGATCGACCCGCTGCCATTGCTCGAACAGTACGGTTTGGACACCGCACGACTGGCCGAAGCCGGGGCGCGCCTGTCGATCCCGCGCTACATGCGCCTGGGGCATGGCGCGATCCAGCTGACCGGCGACCCGGCACTGGGTTTGCGCATGGGCCGGCTCAGTCGCCTGAGTCAGGCCGGGCTGGCCGGTGTCACCGCTGCGCAGGCACCGACCGTACGCGAAGCCGCTCGCTGCCTGACTCGCTTCGAGCCCTTGTACGGCTCCAACTATCGTGGCCAGTCGAGTTTCCACGAGGACGCCAGCGGTGCTTGGCTGCGGTTCTACTCGATCAGCCCGTACAACGCCTACAACCGCTTTGTGGTGGATTCGATCATTGCCGGCTGGCTGCATCAGCTGTCGAGCGTCAGCCCTGAGCCCTTGCGCGCCGAACGGATCGAGATCGAATTCGACAGTCCGGATTATCGCGACGCTTATGCCGTACTCGGCGAATGCCCGATCCAGTTCGGCGCTGAACACAATCAACTGCGCCTGAGTCTCACCAGCCTGGCCCAACGCAACCCGGAGCATTGCCCCAGCACCTGGAAACATTTGCTCGGTTTGTGTGAACGGGAACTGGAACAACTGACCCGCACCCGCAGCCTGCGCGAACGCATCACGCAATTGCTCGGGCCGTTGCTCAATGGTGGCCGGGAACCCGACCTGGAAGAAGTGGCGACACGCCTGAAGCTGCCGACCTGGACGTTACGGCGCAAACTGGCCGAGGAAGGCACGCAGTTTCGCGCAATCCTCAATGACACCCGCCGTGATCTGGCGATGACCTACATCCGCGACACCGAACTGACATTCGGTGAAATTGCCTACCTACTGGGCTTCGCCTCGGCCGAAGCTTTCCAGCGCGCCTTCAAGCGCTGGAACGGCCAGACACCGGGCGAATTTCGCCGCAGTCACCGCAAGACAGGCTGACGCCTTACAGCTCGGTGGCGTCTTCCGCAGGCTCTGGTGAATCCAGCTCAAAGGCCTGGAATTCGAGCAGTTCTTCTTGATAGTCATCCATTGCGTAATCCCCCCTGACGCTTGCTTGAAATGGCCTGGAACAAATGACCAGTGCCTCGAGCATAAAGTGCCCGTGTGAAGGAAAAATGAAACACGGCCTTCATGAAATAAACGTAGCAGGCGGTCAGGAATTTATCGCGGGATATTTTTCGACGAGGCTTGCAGGAAGAAGCTCAAGGGAGACAACAAAACGCCACGCGTCCGACAGGAGTCGGACGCGTGGCGTGAAGTTTACTGCCCGGAGGCAGGCATGGCCGGAATCGGCTCGGAGGGCGGCGGTATGTCCGTCGGATTGGCCGGTGGCGTGATGGTTTCCGTGGCGGGCGCAGGCTCGGTAACCGGTGCTGGGGTAATCGGCGCCACTTCCGCTGGCGGTGCTACCGGCTCGGAACTGGCCGGGGTCGCTTCTGCAGGCGCTGGCGCAGGTGCTGCAGCGGGCTCGGCGGCCGGTGCTGGGGCCGGGTTCGGTTCAGCCGCGGGGGCTGGAGTCAACGGAGCCGACGCCGCTTTGGCTTCCGGCACACCCAGGTCGGTCTTCGGTTTTTCGGTGATGTGCGCGGCCTTCTTCGCTTCGGCCGGCAGGAACAGCTCGACCAGCGTGAAGAAGCGCTCGTAGAACTTCTGCGACGACACGGTTTCACTGGCGACCTTGACCATCGAATCGTCAGACGAGCCGATCGGCATCGAAACCGAGCCCAACACGCCGACACCGAGGCTGGCCGAGTTGTTGGTCTTCTTCAGCGCGTAGCGGTCCTGCAGGGCATTGGCGAACACGGTGGCGTGATGGCCGGCGCTGCCATCATCGGCGCATACCACGTTGAAGCTGATCTCCAGGTGGGTTTCGCCGGTCTGCTGGAAGCTCTTGTGTCCGCTGACCAGTTTCGGGTCATTGCTGGTAATGATGTAGCCCTGGCTGAGCAACGCTCGGCGGGCCGCTTCGCAACTGGCGGTGTCGGTCACCGGGTAATTGCGCGAAAAGGTGCCGGAGTCGTCGAAATTCTCATGCTCGTAGATGGGCTTGTCCTTGGAGCAGCCGGCAGCGGCGGTCAGCAACAACGCCAACCCGATGAAACGCACGGGAATAGAATTCAACATTAAACATCCTGAGGGAAAACGGTCCGGGGCGTATTGTGCAACAGATCGCTGCCCCGCGGCGTATGGATTAGTGTCTTAAAACAGTTACAACTCTATCGACCTTCAGTGGCAGGAAAAAGTCGCGCCGATAAATGATCGATGAACACCCGCAACTTGGCGGTTGCATGCCGGCTCGACGGCCACAGCACCCAGAACTGTCCGACGTGCTCCAGATGCTCATCCAGCACGCGCTGCAGGCGACCCTGCTGCCGCGCCTCAAGGATCATGAAATCCGGCAGACAGGCGATGCCCATGCCCGCCAGCGCTGCATGCCGCACGGCTTCGATCGACGTACTGACCAGGCGTGTCGGCAGGGTCGGTTCGGGAGCGCCCTCCTCGCGTCTGAGCGGCCAGGGCTCCAGTTTGCCGGTGGCGTGAAACGTATGGCGCAGGCAGGCATGTTCAGTCAGATCGGTCGGAGTCAGCGGCTCGCCGCGCTCGCGCAGATACGCGGGACTGGCCACCAGCACCCTATGAAACTCGCCCAACGGTCGCGCCATCAGTCGCGAGTCTCGCGGTTTCCCCGTTCGAATCACTGCGTCGAAACCTTCTTCAACCACATCAACCATGCGATCGGTCAGGTCCAGATCCAGTTCGATCTGCGGGTACAGCGCCATGAATTCGTTCATGACCGGCATCACCAGGTCATGCACCTGCGGCAGGCTGACCCGCAACTTGCCGTGAGGCGCCGCTGCGGCATCGCACAGTTCAAATTCCGCCGCCTCCACTTCGGCGAGGATCTTGCGGCAACGTTCAAGAAACAGCGCGCCTTCACTGGTCAGCGTGATGCTGCGAGTGGTGCGGTGAAACAACCGCACATTGAGTCGTGCCTCCAGTCGGGCAATGCTTTTGCCGACCGCCGACGAAGACACGCCCTGCAAGCGGCCGGCCTCGGTAAAGCTGCGGGTTTCCGCCACCTGCACAAACACTGAAATACTGCCCAGGCTGTCCATTCATCCCTCCCTGATTCACGACATTCTTGTCCGAGATGTTCGGAACCCTAACCTGTTTTTCCCGAATGTGCAGCGCCCTACCCTATGGCCTTCGTCTTTCTCGGCAAAAGGGATGCTGGATCATGAACGATGCGCAACTCACCTCTACACCGCTGACCAATAGCGTCCAGCACGATGAACGACTACCGCTGGGCACACTGCTCGCGCTGGCCACCGCCGGCTTCATCACCGTGCTGACCGAGGCGATGCCCGCCGGCCTGCTGCCGCAGATGAGCGCGGGGCTTGATGTCTCTCAGGCACTGATCGGGCAACTGGTCACGCTGTACGCCATCGGTTCGATGCTGGCGGCGATTCCGCTCACCATTGCCACCCGAGGCTGGCGCCGACGCCCGCTGCTGCTGTCGGCCATTGGTGGATTTGCCATCGCCAACAGCATCACTGCACTGTCGGAACTGTACTGGCTGACCCTGATTGCACGCTTGATCGCAGGCGTGTTCGCCGGGCTGCTCTGGGCTCTGCTGGCCGGGTACGCGAGCCGGATGGTCGCACCTCATTTGCAGGGCCGGGCGATTACGGTGGCCATGCTCGGGGCGCCGCTTGCGCTGTCGCTGGGCATTCCGGCCGGGACGCTGCTGGGCACGGCGGTCGGCTGGCGTCTGAGCTTTGCGATCATGACCGGGCTGACGTTGCTGCTGGTGATCTGGGTGCGCTGGCAAGTGCCGGATTTCGCCGGTGAACGCGCCGGAAAGCGCCTGCCACTGCGTCAGGTGTTTACCTTGCCGGGCGTGCGATCGGTGTTGTTTGTGACTTTGTCCTACGTCGTCGCGCACAACCTTCTGTACACCTACATCGCGCCCTTTCTTGAACCGTCGGGACTTGGCGGAGAAATCGACCGGGTGTTGCTGGTATTCGGCCTGGCGTCGGTACTGAGCCTGTGGATCGTCGGCAGCCTGATTGATCGCTGGCTGCGTCAATTGGTTCTGGTCAGTGCGGCGCTGTTCCTGCTGTCGGCGATTGCACTGGGTCTGTGGCGCGAATGGCCGGGCGTGGTCTACACCGCCACCGCCGTCTGGGGCCTGGCATTCGGCGCGATGCCCTCGCTGTTGCAGACGGCCCTGGCGAAAACCGCCAGGGAGGCTGCCGACACCGCGCAATCGATGCTGGTGACCCTGTGGAATGTCGGAATTGCCGGCGGCGGGCTTGCGGGCGGTCTGTTGCTGAACAACCTGGGCGTCGGGAGTTACCCGTGGATTGTCGCGGGTCTGTTGCTGTTGACCCTGTATGCGACCGTCAATGCCCCGAGCCATGGCTTCCCGAACGCCGGATAGCGCGCATAAAAAAGCCCCGGATTTTCATCCGGGGCTCGGGTCTTGCGGCTCAGCCAGGCATCAGAAACGCTTGATGTCGGCTTCGGCTTCCAGCTGCTTGCGGTACGCCGCGAAGTCTTGCTGGCCCACACGCGAGGCGAGGAAGCGACGGTATTGCGCTTTCTCTTCATCGGTCGGAGCCGCTGCTTCGTTCACGCCGTTAAGACGCACGATGGTCAGGCTACCGTCCGCCAGCTTCACGCTGGTGAAGGTCGGCTTGTCCTTGGCGGCCGGTTTCGGCATGCGGAACAACGCTTGGAGCACCGCTGGATCAACGCCTTCCTGAGCGCGGTTCGCCGCTTCAGTGACTTTCCAGCTCTGACCGTCCACCGCCTTGTCCAGCGGGGTCTTGCCATCACGCAGACTGGCGATCAGTTGCTCCGCCTTGGTCTTGGCAGCCGCGCTGGCATGCTCTTTGGTCAACTGGGTGCGAATGGCGGTGGCCACGCTTTCCAGCGGCAATTGAGTCGGCTTGAGGTGCTCCTTGGCGCGCAGCACGATCACGGTTTCCGGATCCAGCTCGATGGCGGTGCTGTTGGCACCCTCTTCCAGCACTTCGGTGCTGAACGCGGCCGTCACAACGGCACGGTTGGCTGCAACGCCTTCGCCACCTTCACGGCCGAACGGCTTGGAGGTGTGCACGGTCAGTTTCAGATCCTGCGCCGGCTGGGCCAGGTCGGATGCTTCGAACGAAGAGTCTTCCAGTTGCTTGGTCGCCTCCACGAAACGCTGCTCGACCTGCTGGGTTTTCAGCTCGCGGGTCAGCTTGTCTTTCAGGCTGGCCAGAGTCGGCACTTCAGGCGCCTCGACACCCAGCAGCTTGATCAGGTGGAACCCGAAGTCGGTGCGAACCGGCTCGGAAACCTGATCCTTGTTCAGCGAATACAGGGCTTTCTCGAAGGCTGGGTCGTAAACGCCAGGACCGGCATAACCGAGGTCACCGCCATTGTTGGCCGAACCCGGATCCTGCGAGAACTCCTTGGCCAGCGCTTCGAACTTCTCGCCCTTGGCCAGACGCGCCTGGACTTCTTCGATCTTCGCCTTGGCCTGGGCTTCGGTGGTCTTGTCGTTGACTTCGATCAGAATGTGCGCCGCACGACGCTGTTCCGACAGGTTGGCGATCTCTTTCTGATACGCCGCCTGCAGGTCTTCGTCCTTGACGGCGACCTGGTCGAAGAACGAAGCCTTCTTCAACTCCAGGTAATCGATGACCACTTGATCCGGGGTCATGAATTCCTTGGCGTGCTCGTCGTAGTAGGCCTTGACCTCGTCATCAGTCAGCTTCACGGCCGAAGGGTCAGCCTTGATGTTCAGCGTGGCGAAGTCGCGGGTCTGTTTTTCCAGACGGGCGAAGGCCAGCACCTGAGCGTCGGTCACGAAACCGCTGCCCGCCACACCGGCGCGCAGTTGGCCGATCAGCATTTCCTGAGCCAGCATCTGGCGGAACTGCATGCGGCTGTAGCCCAGTTGACGGATCACCTGATCGAAACGGTCGGAACTGAACTTGCCGTCGACCTGGAATTCAGGCGTCTGCAGGATCACTTGGTCCAGGGCCGCTTCGGAGAAAGCGAATTTCGATTGTTCTGCGCCTTGCAGCAGCAGCTTGCGATCGATCAGACCCTTCAGGGCCGATTCGCGCAGCATTTTTTCGTCCAGCAAGGAAGCGTCGAAGTCCTTGCCCAGTTGTTGCATCAGCTGACGGCGTTGCATATCCACCGCCTGGCTCAGCTCGTTCTGGCTGATTTCTTCGCCGTTGACCTTGGCCGCCTCATTCTTGTGAGTCGTGGCCTGGAAAATGGCGTCGAAACCGGTCAGAGCCATCAGTGCAACGATGACCCCGATAATGGTCTTGGCAATCCAGCCTTGTGAATTGTCCCTGATATTCTGCAGCATGCGTCCCCCAGAAACGGTTGAACTTCAAAATTAGGCAACCGTGGAGCGTGGGTAGAATCCGGATAGAAGAAAGGCGCATCCGAGGATGCGCCTTCTCGTAACTGGCGGAGCGGACAGGGCTCGAACCCTCGATCCCGGTGTGACAGGCAGCTATTCCAACCGCCTGCTCTACCGCTCCGCTGCCAAGTCAGGCATGACCCCGACCCGGATGGGTAAAAACCTGAATCAAACTTAGTTGACGGCTTCTTTCAGGGCTTTACCGGCTTTGAAACCTGGTTTTTTGGCTGCCGCGATTTCCAGAGTCTTGCCGGTCTGTGGGTTACGACCGATGCGAGCTGGACGATCAG
Source organism: Pseudomonas sp. B16(2017) (assembly GCF_002113205.1). Classification (NCBI taxonomy): domain Bacteria; kingdom Pseudomonadati; phylum Pseudomonadota; class Gammaproteobacteria; order Pseudomonadales; family Pseudomonadaceae; genus Pseudomonas; species Pseudomonas sp. B16(2017). The sequence goes on along the minus strand of NZ_NEKA01000016.1, from coordinate 42,305 downwards.
TCACGGAGAAAGTACCGAAACCAACCAGAACAACGGAGTCGCCAGCCTTGAGAGCGCCAGTGACGGATTCGATTACAGCGTCCAGCGCACGGCCAGCAGCAGCTTTCGGGATATCAGCGGATGCAGCGATAGCATCAATCAGTTCCGACTTGTTCACTCTAAGTCCCCTTATATCTATTTGAGTATGATTCTAAGTTTTTTGGTGAAAGCAAAAACGAGTGCTGAATGGCCTACAGACACTTAAGAGCCGCTTTATAACAAGGGCTCTAAAAAGCTGTCAAGGAAGCCCCCCAGGCAAAAGCGTATTAATGCGTGCTAATTCTTTCCTTAGAGTCAGACTCACGTTTTTCGTCCTTGGCAACTATCTCCGGAGCCACATCCGGCAAGGGCTCCGGCGCGTATTGCAGCGCAATTTGCAGGACCTCGTCAATCCATTTAACCGGTTTGATCTGCAGATCCTGCTTGATATTGTCAGGAATCTCCTTCAGATCGCGCACGTTCTCTTCCGGAATAATCACTGTCTTGATTCCGCCACGGTGAGCGGCCAGTAGTTTTTCCTTCAGACCGCCAATGGCGAGAACTTGACCACGCAGGGTGATCTCGCCGGTCATGGCGACATCGGCGCGCACAGGAATACCCGTCAAAGCCGACACCAGCGCAGTACACATGCCTACACCGGCGCTCGGGCCGTCTTTCGGCGTAGCACCTTCCGGCATGTGGATGTGCGTGTCGCGCTTCTCGTGGAAGTCCAGGGGGATACCCAGGCTCTTGGCACGGCTGCGCACAACGGTCAGGGCCGCAGTGATCGATTCGACCATTACGTCACCCAGCGAACCGGTCTTGATCAGCTGACCTTTACCCGGCACCACAGCGGCTTCGATGGTCAGCAGTTCGCCGCCCACCTGAGTCCAGGCCAGGCCGGTCACTTGACCAATCTGATCCTGCTGCTCGGCCAGACCGTAGCGGAACTTGCGAACGCCGAGGAAATGTTCCAGCAGATCAGCTGTCACTTTTACCGAGAAGCGTTTTTCCAGCGCGTGCTCTTTGACCGCCTTGCGGCAGACCTTGGCAATCTGCCGCTCGAGGCCACGCACACCGGCTTCGCGGGTGTAGTAACGAATGATGTCGCGGATCGCTTCTTCGTCGAATTCCAGCTCGCCCTTCTTCAGGCCGTTGGCTGCAACCTGCTTGGGCGACAGGTACTTGACCGCGATGTTGATCTTCTCGTCTTCGGTGTAGCCCGGCAGACGGATGACTTCCATCCGGTCCAGCAGCGCCGGTGGAATGTTCATCGAGTTCGAGGTGCACAGGAACATCACATCCGAGAGGTCGTAATCGACTTCCAGATAGTGGTCGTTGAAGTTGTGGTTCTGCTCAGGATCGAGCACTTCCAGCAACGCCGACGCCGGGTCGCCACGCATGTCGCTGCCCATTTTGTCGATTTCATCGAGCAGGAACAGCGGGTTGCGGACACCCACTTTTGTCATCTTTTGAATCAATCTTCCTGGCATCGAACCGATGTAGGTCCGACGATGACCACGGATTTCCGCTTCGTCACGCACGCCACCGAGGGCCATTCGCACGAATTTGCGGTTGGTGGCATGGGCGATCGACTCGGCCAGCGAGGTTTTACCCACGCCCGGAGGACCGACCAGGCACAACACCGGGCCACGGATTTTCTTCACGCGCTTCTGCACGGCGAGGTATTCAAGGATGCGTTCCTTGACCTCTTCGAGGCCGTAGTGATCGGCGTCGAGAATGTCTTCGGCACGGGCCAGGTCCAGACGTACCTTGCTCTGGGCCTTCCACGGCACTTGAACCAGCCAGTCGATGTACGAGCGCACCACAGTGGCTTCAGCGGACATCGGCGACATTTGCTTGAGCTTGTTCAGCTCGGCAGTGGCCTTGGCCAGCGCGTCTTTCGGCAGACCGGCAGCGTCGATGCGCTTTTTCAGGTCTTCAATTTCGTTGTGGCCTTCATCGCTGTCGCCGAGTTCTTTCTGAATGGCCTTCATCTGCTCATTCAGGTAGTACTCGCGCTGACTGCGCTCCATTTGCTTTTTGACGCGGCCACGAATGCGTTTTTCGACTTGCAGCAGGTCGATCTCGGCGTCCAGCAAGGCCAGAACGTGCTCGACCCGGGCCGACAAATCGATGATTTCGAGGATTTCCTGCTTCTGCTCGATCTTCAGCGCCATGTGCGCGGCCATGGTATCTACCAGGCGGCCAGGCTCGTCGATGCTGTTGAGCGACGACAGGACTTCAGCCGGGACTTTCTTGCCCAACTGCACATATTGTTCGAACTGCGACAACAGGCTGCGCACAAACACTTCGGATTCGCGCTCGGCGGCGTCGACCTCGTCGATCAGCGACACTTCGGCACGGCAGTGGCCATCGACTTCGCTGAAGCGCTCGACAGCGCCACGCTGCTCGCCTTCGACCAGAACCTTGACGGTGCCGTCCGGCAGTTTCAGCAGCTGCAGAACGGTGGCGATAGTACCTACGCGATAGAGAGCTTCTTCACCGGGATCATCGTCAGCCGGGTTTCTCTGGGCCAGCAGCAGGATCTGCTTGTCGCCCGTCATCGCGGCCTCGAGGGCTTCGATGGATTTCTCGCGCCCCACGAACAGCGGGATAACCATGTGCGGATACACAACGACATCACGCAATGGCAGGAGAGGCAATTCGATGGTGGTCTTCATGATTTCGCCTCTACGGCGGCCAGATGGCCGTAATCAGATGGAATTAAGCTTGAAACCAAGATGGGGGTTGCCTTGAAAAAAAACAAGCGCAAAGCGGATGTAAAAAACGACATAAAAAAAAGAGGCCCGAAGGCCCCTTCCTTGTTCCGGCAGGCCGGGCGCTTACGCGTCCGGTGCAGCCTTGGCAGCCGGCTCACTGTTTTCGTAGACATACAGTGGCTTGGACGTGCCTTCGATCACGCTTTCATCGATCACGACTTTGCTCACCTCGGACTGCGAGGGGATTTCATACATCGTGTCGAGCAGCACACCTTCGAGAATCGAACGCAGGCCACGGGCACCGGTTTTACGTTCCAGGGCACGCTTGGCGACCGATTTCAGCGCGTCGGACCGGAATTCCAGATCCACGCCTTCCATCTCGAACAGCTTGGCATACTGTTTGGTCAGGGCATTTTTCGGCTCGGTGAGAATCTGCATCAAAGCAGCCTCATCCAGCTCGTCCAGCGTCGCCAGGACCGGCAGACGACCGACGAATTCCGGGATCAGACCGAACTTGACCAGATCGTCAGGCTCGACTTCACGCAGGGATTCACCGACTTTCTTGCCTTCTTCCTTGCTGCGCACTTCTGCGTTGAAACCGATACCACCCTTGGTGGAACGGTTCTGAATGACCTTCTCCAGACCGGAGAATGCGCCACCGCAGATGAACAGGATGTTACGGGTATCAACCTGAAGGAATTCCTGCTGCGGATGCTTGCGGCCACCTTGTGGTGGTACGGAAGCGACCGTGCCTTCGATCAGCTTGAGCAAGGCCTGCTGCACGCCTTCACCGGAAACGTCCCGGGTGATCGACGGGTTGTCGGACTTGCGCGAAATCTTGTCGATTTCGTCGATGTAGACAATGCCCATCTGGGCTTTCTCTACGTCGTAATCGCACTTCTGCAGCAGCTTCTGAATGATGTTCTCGACGTCTTCACCCACGTAACCCGCCTCGGTGAGGGTGGTTGCGTCGGCGATGGTGAACGGAACGTTCAGCAAGCGGGCCAGGGTTTCGGCCAGCAGGGTTTTACCGGAGCCTGTCGGGCCGATCAGCAGGATGTTGCTCTTGCCGAGTTCGACGTCGTCAGCCTTTTTGTCACGCTGGTTCAGACGCTTGTAGTGGTTGTACACCGCTACTGCCAGAACCTTCTTGGCACGCTCCTGACCAATGACATATTGATCAAGGATGCCGCTGATTTCTTTAGGCGAAGGCAATTTATGCGCGCTGCTTTCGGCCTGTGCTTCCTGCACCTCCTCGCGGATGATGTCATTGCACAGGTCGACGCACTCGTCGCAGATAAAGACCGAGGGGCCGGCAATCAATTTGCGTACTTCATGCTGGCTTTTGCCACAGAAGGAGCAATAGAGCAGCTTGCCGTTGTCCTCGCCGTTGCGGGTGTCAGTCATTCGTTCGATCCAAATCCGATAGGCTTGCAACACAAGATGAAGGCTATTGCGGGCTTTTTCAAGCCCGCCGCTGATCAGACGCGCCGACCAAGCCTATTTTGAGCTGCTTATTTTTAAGCTGGGCGCTGGTTGATCACTTCGTCGATCAGACCATATTCCTTCGCAGCTTCTGCACTCATGAAGTTGTCGCGGTTGGTGTCGCGCTCGATTTCTTCAAGCGTACGGCCGCTGTGCTTGGCCATCAGCGTGTTCAGACGCTCGCGGATGAAGAGGATTTCCTTGGCATGGATTTCGATGTCCGATGCCTGACCCTGGAAACCGCCCAGTGGCTGGTGAATCATCACGCGCGAGTTCGGCAGGCAGAAACGCTTGCCAGGTGCACCGGCCGTCAGCAGGAATGCGCCCATGCTGCACGCCTGACCGATACAGGTAGTCGATACGTTTGGCTTGATGAACTGCATGGTGTCGTAGATCGACATGCCCGCTGTCACCGAACCGCCCGGGGAGTTGATATAAAGATGGATGTCCTTGTCCGGGTTTTCCGCTTCAAGGAACAGCAATTGCGCGCAAATCAGGTTGGCCATGTAGTCCTCTACCGGACCCACCAGAAAGATTACTCGTTCCTTGAGAAGACGCGAGTAGATGTCATAGGCGCGCTCGCCACGAGCAGATTGCTCGACAACCATCGGGACCAGGCCGCCGGCGGCCTGGATATCAGAGTTCTGCTGAATATAGGAATTACGGAACATGCTCTGCAGTCACTCCCAAATAGTCATGTCTTGAATACGCATAAGCCAGCTCGAAGGCTGGCTTATGGTGTGTGCTTCTAACGCAAAAACAATCAGTCGGCTTTTGGAGCTTCTACCGGCTTGACCGCTTCTTCGTAAGAGACCGATTTGTCGGTCACGCTAGCTTTCTGCAGAACAGTATCCACAACTTGTTCTTCCAGCACAACCGAACGAACTTCGTTCAGTTGCTGGTCGTTCTTGTAGTACCAGGACACGACCTGCTCAGGCTCCTGGTAAGCCGAAGCCATTTCCTGAATCATTTCGCGAACGCGGGCTTCGTCTGGCTTCAGGTCGAACTGCTTGACCACTTCAGCCACGATCAGACCCAGGACAACGCGACGCTTGGCTTGTTCTTCGAACAGCTCGGCCGGCAGTTGGTCTGGCTTGATGTTGCCGCCGAACTGCTGGACAGCCTGCACGCGCAGACGGTCAACTTCGTTGGACAGCAGAGCCTTAGGCACTTCGATCGGGTTGGTGGCCAGCAGACCGTCCATGACCTGATTCTTGACCTTGGATTTGATCGCCTGACGCAGTTCACGCTCCATGTTCTTGCGAACTTCGGTGCGGAAACCGTCGATGCCGCTTTCCTTGATGCCGAATTGAGCGAAGAACTCTTCGTTCAGCTCTGGCAGCTTTGGCTCGGAAACGGTGTTTACAGTCACAGTGAACTCGGCGGTTTTGCCAGCCAGGTCCAGGTTCTGATAGTCCTCTGGGAAGGTCAGGTTCAGAACGCGCTCTTCGCCGGCTTTAGCGCCGACCAGGCCTTCTTCGAAGCCAGGGATCATGCGGCCGGAACCCAGTACCAGCTGAGTGCCCTTGGCGGAACCGCCAGCGAACACTTCGCCGTCAACCTTGCCAACGAAATCGATGTTCAGCTGGTCTTCGTTCTGGGCAGCACGATCGGCCACTTCGAAACGGGTGTTCTGCTTGCGCAGGATGTCCAGCATCTTGTCCAGATCGGCGTCAGCCACGTCAGCGCTCAGGCGCTCAACGGTGATGCCTTCGAAGCCGGCAACGGTGAACTCAGGGAACACTTCGAATACGGCTACGTATTCCAGGTCCTTGCCAGCTTCGAGCGACTTAGGCTCGATCGACGGCGAACCGGCCGGGTTCAGCTTCTGCTCAACCACAGCTTCGTAGAAGGAGGACTGGATCACGTCGCCGATCGCTTCCTGGCGCGCATCAGCACCGAAACGGCGCTTGATTTCGCTCATTGGCACTTTGCCTGGACGGAAGCCAGCAATCTTGGCCTTTTGGGCAGTCTGCTGCAGACGCTTGTTGACCTGAGTCTCGATGCGCTCAGCCGGCACGGTGATGCTCATGCGGCGCTCAAGAGCAGTAGTATTTTCAACAGAAACTTGCATGGATATTCCTCGTTGCACAGACGTTAGCCGGCCGTTTCCGACCCAAGAATCAAGGGCAAGCATTCTAGTAGGTCAAACTCAAGAAGTCACCCTACTGAAAACGGGTAAAAAAACAGCAGGCCATTTGAAGACGGGGACAAACGGTTGCGCCTCGCCCTGTTAGCAAATACAGCCAATTCAAGCCAGGGCTCTGCGCCAACCTCTTCTATATATAGAGGCGGTTGAATCATCTCCCTGACAGCCAACCTCGCAAGCAAGGCCGGCGGACAGCGCAGCATCATCGAGCAACATTAATACGACGAAGCACCCTGCCCTGCGGCCCGAAACCTGCAGCCGCCGAAATCCGAAACCGTAAAACAAAAAAGGCGCCAGACTGTTAAATCTGGCGCCTTTCGGAATATGGGGTGGACGATGGGGATCGAACCCACGACAACGGGAGTCACAATCCCGTGCTCTACCAACTGAGCTACGCCCACCATATTGCGTGCCAAAGAAGCCAAACAACTTCTTTGTAGAACTTCACCCGGCCAATGGCATGAATGAAGCTTTGATTGGTGCGGATGAAGAGACTCGAACTCTTACGCCTCGCGGCGCTGGAACCTAAATCCAGTGTGTCTACCAATTCCACCACATCCGCAGATGAAGCTTTTAAAGCAAAGGCGCCAGACTGTTACATCTGGCGCCTTTCGAAATATGGGGTGGACGATGGGGATCGAACCCACGACAACGGGAGTCACAATCCCGTGCTCTACCAACTGAGCTACGCCCACCATATCGCGTTACTTGTGCCAATGCTACCTAATGGCGCACCCGGCAGGACTCGAACCTGCGACCATCCGCTTAGAAGGCGGATGCTCTATCCAGCTGAGCTACGGGCGCCTTGTTAGCTGTACCCTTGGAGGACTACAAACTAAGTGCTTTCCAGTCTCGCAAAACGTTGATTTCGCTCGACCTTCTTAACCAGTGCTAGGCTGTGCCCGACAAGTGCGACGAATAGTATAGAGCGACCTGAAGGTCGTCAAATCCTTTTTGAAAAAAATTCATTTAATTAAAGGGCTTAGGGGAATTTGCTGACCAAGCGCCTTTGCCCTCACCGTTTGACATGCGAGAATACGTTCTCTTTTTTTCCCCTCTCGATGGTTAATCACGCGCAATGACTGCACAACTAATCGACGGCAAATCGATCGCCGCCAGCCTGCGCCAGCAGATCGCCCAACGGGTTGCCGAACGTCGCCAGCAAGGTCTGCGCACGCCAGGCCTCGCGGTGATCCTGGTCGGCAGCGATCCTGCCTCTCAGGTTTATGTCTCGCACAAGCGTAAAGACTGTGAAGAGGTCGGCTTCCTCTCTCAAGCGTACGACCTGCCTTCCGAAACCACTCAAGAAGCGCTGACCGATCTGATCGATCGACTGAACGACGACCCGGCAATCGACGGCGTTCTGCTTCAACTTCCTCTGCCAGAGCACCTGGACGCCTCCAAATTGCTGGAACGCATCCGCCCGGACAAGGACGTCGACGGTTTCCATCCTTATAACGTCGGTCGTCTGGCCCAGCGTATTCCGCTGCTGCGCCCCTGCACCCCGAAGGGCATCATGACCCTGCTGGAAAGCACCGGTGCCGATCTGTACGGGATGGACGCAGTCGTTGTCGGCGCGTCCAACATCGTCGGTCGCCCGATGGCAATGGAACTGTTGCTGGCCGGTTGCACCGTGACCGTTACCCACCGCTTCACCAAGGATCTGGCCGGACACGTCGGCCGCGCAGACCTGGTGGTCGTGGCCGCCGGCAAGCCGGGCCTGGTCAAGGGCGAGTGGATCAAGGAAGGCGCGATCGTGATCGACGTCGGCATCAACCGCCAGGAAGACGGCAAACTGGTGGGTGATGTGGTCTACGAGACCGCCCTGCCCCGCGCCGGCTGGATCACTCCGGTACCCGGCGGCGTCGGCCCGATGACCCGTGCCTGCCTGCTGGAAAACACCCTCTACGCGGCAGAAACCCTGCACGCCTGAGTCGCGTTTTCCGCACTCCGAGAACCCCGCCTTGTGCGGGGTTTTTCATGCCCTCGAAAAAACCTTTACCGTTCGCCGGAAACCCCTATTTTTACAGGGCTTTTCACGACTTTTTCATGCCTTGCGGACAACCATCGACAGTTCTTCAACCATACTCCTACAATGCGTCGTTTTTACGACACAGGCCGTTACAAAGAACGGCATTTCCAACCTTCATGAGTTCGCCCGCGTGAATATTCGTCTGTCCATCCTGAGCCTGGTTTTTGCATTTTCAGGCACGCTCCTCACGCCAACGGTCAACGCCGCCGAAACCACCGCCGCCCCTCGAGACGCTTCGCAATTGAAGATTGCCTCCGGCAGCGCCCTGCTGATGGATCTGCAGACCAACAAAGTCATTTATTCCAGCAACCCGGACGTGGTGGTGCCCATCGCTTCCGTGAGCAAATTGATGACCGGTTTGGTAGTGGTCGAAGCGCACCAGAACATGGACGAATGGATTGACGTCGACATCAGCCACACGCCGGAAATGAAAGGCGTGTTTTCCCGCGTCAAGCTGCGCAGCGAACTGCCCCGCCGGGAGATGCTGCTGATTGCCCTGATGTCCTCGGAAAACCGCGCCGCCGCCAGCCTGGCTCACCACTATCCGGGCGGTTACGCGGCGTTCATCGCCGCGATGAACGCCAAGGCCAAGGCGCTGGGCATGACCAGCACACATTTTGTGGAGCCCACCGGCCTGTCCGAGCGCAACGTCTCCACCGCCCGCGACCTGAGCAAGTTACTGGTGGCCGCGCACAAACAGCCGCTGCTCATCGAGTTGACCACCACCAAGGAAAAGACCGTCTCGTTCCGCAAACCCAATTACACCTTGGGCTTCCGTAACACCGATCACCTGGTCAACAAGGCCGACTGGGATATCCGCATCACCAAGACCGGTTTTACCAACCCTGCCGGTCACTGTCTGGTGTTGGTGACCCGCATGGCCAACCGCCCGGTCGCCCTGGTGATTCTCGACGCGTTCGGCAAATACACTCACTTCGCCGATGCCAGCCGCATCCGCAGTTGGGTGGAAACCGGCAAGAGTGCCAACGTCCCCGCCGTGGCTCAGCAATACAAGGCCGACAAAAACCTCAAGAGTCGCCAGAGCGGCGTGATCGAAGCGTCCAAGTAATCCGTCCCCCCATGAAAAAGCCCCGAATCGTCGGGGCTTTTTCATTTATGCACTCAGTCGTTGGGCAACGGCATCTTGTCGTCATCGGGAATGCCATCACCAGCGCTCGGGTCGCGGGAATGCTCCGGCGTCACCACCGCCGGACGCGCCAGCGGATCGCGCAGCGGGCTCTCCGGATCCAGCACCGGATCGACTTCCGGCTCGGGGGTGGTTGGCACACTGTCAGGCTTGTGGTCATCGAAACTCGAATCGGTACTCATACGCACCTCGCTTCAAGGCTTGAGATCAGCCAAGGGATCGTAAGGCTTGGCCGGACGCTTGGGATCGTCGCCCGGCTGCACATCCTTCGGCGCCTTCGCCGGGCCAATGGGATCGACTTGCGGATCGTCCAGATCAGGCGAGTCCGGATCGAAGCCCAGGTCGTCGCCGCTCCCATGCTCGGAAGAATGCGGCCCGCTGGGTGAAGTTGGAATTGCCATGTTCGCCTCCTGAAACTGGCCCGTAAAACACGGGACGCTACAGTTCAGAAGCGCATCCTCCGCCAGGGTGCCCGACAGGCGACGAACGGAACCTCAATGCGCCGCCAGCGCCTTCCTCGCCTGCGCCGCTTCCCGCTCCTGCCCGGCTTGCGCCAGTGCGTCGGCAGCCTTGAGCCAGCGCTGTTGGTCGACCGCCGCCGGTATCTGCGTCGGCTTCTGGATCAACACTGCCCAGCCGCCGGATTTTTCCAGGGCCGACTCGAACGAGCTGAAGCTCATCAATTCACGGCGATTCATCCCGGCGCGCAGCAGCACCTTCTGCTTCAAGCGATCGTAGCCGGACAGGATCGCGTAACGCGGCTCCGCCCAAAACGCCGAACCCTCGCTGAAACGCACCATCACCGGATACCCGGCCGCCACCTGAGTCAGCAGCGCCGGGAGGTTGCTGTCCAGCGGATACACGACCATGCCGTATTCACGGGCAAGGTTCTGCAGATTCTGTTGCAATTTGTCCTCGGCGCCCGGCAAGCGCAGCGGTTTTTCCAGCAGACCCGGCGTGATCACGATGCCCTGCTGCGACAGCAGGCTGGCCAGCACTTGCGGCCCGCTTTGATAGGCCTCCCCGCGATAGAACGTACCGCTAAGCTCGACCCGCTCCGGCAGGCGCTTGACCTCCGGCGCCACACTGCCCGCACACCCCACCAATGCTGTCACGCAACCGGCCACCAGCAGCGCCGCGCGAATCCGGGAAAATAGCTGCACCATCATCACTCTCTTGATCAGTTACCGGTCATCGTGTTCCGGCTTGGTCGAGGATCATAGGACGGCGCCACGCTGCGGTATAGCCCAAAGCGGCAGATGCGTCGGCTGCATAGAGCGAACTGATTGGTCACCACCGACCTTTGGTCAATAGCCTGAAACACACCAGCGACTAGACTGTCATTCAGACAAGAGCCAAAGAAAGCGCGCCCGACGCAGGGCAAAGAGGAGGCACAGATGAGCCTGACCATGACCATCGTAATGCTGATTGCCGGCTGGCTGGCCGTTGCCGCCGCCATGCTGTGGGGCGTGTTGCGGATTTCCCGCCGCCATCACCACCCGGTACAACCCGCACCGACCAGGAAGATCGAGCAAAACGATGCCCGTCACGCCACCGCGCACTGATTTTCCGTAACCGACTCCAACAAAAAGGCCGCCTGGACTCTCGCAAGTTCAGGCGGCCTTTGGTTTTCCAGCGTTTACGCTTCGGCAGTCAGTTTCTTCTGCTTGGCGCGGCGCGACATCATGTTCAGCACTTCAATCGCAGCCGAGAACGCCATGGCGGCATACACATAACCTTTCGGTACGTGGGCGCCAAAGCCTTCGGCGATCAGCGTCATGCCGATCATGATCAGGAAGCCCAGAGCCAGCATGACCACCGTCGGGTTGTCGTTGATGAACTTGGCCAGCGGATCAGCCGCAAACAGCATCACCAGCACCGAGACCACAACCGCAATCACCATGATCGGCAAGTGTTCGGTCATGCCGACAGCGGTAATGATGCTGTCGATCGAGAACACCATGTCCAGCATCAGGATCTGCCCGATGGCGGCGGCGAAGCCCAGGGTCACCTTCGACGTCGCGGTCTTCGGATCTTCCGGTGCCGGGTCCATGCTGTGATGGATCTCGGTCGTCGCCTTCCACAACAGGAACAGGCCGCCGGCGATCAGGATCATGTCCTTCCAGGAGAACGCGTGGCCGAGGATCTCGATGACCGGCGCGGTCAATTGAACGATGAACGCAATGGTGCTCAACAGGGCCAGACGCATGATCAGCGCCATGCCGATCCCCAGACGACGAGCCTTCTGCCGGTACTGCTCGGGCAGCTTGTTGGTCAGGATCGAGATGAAGATCAGGTTATCGATGCCGAGCACGATTTCCATCACCACCAGTGTGGCCAAGGCAATCCATGCGGTCGGGCTGGAAGCGAGTTCTAACAGGTATTCCATGGGTCAGTCCTGACTCTGTGTAAGACGGTTTAGATTTCCTGGGAGGACGATTCGGATTTTTCTTCGTCGTCTTTCGGTTCTTTCTTGCTGATCAGATTGCCGGTGGCATCGCTGAGCGCCTGCTCGGCGGCTTTGTGCGTGTCATCGATGGCTTGCTTGGCCGCTTCAGCCGCCTGCCCCATCAGTTGCTGGGCGCTCTTTTCGGCCTGATCGCAACCGGCCAGTACCAGTAAAGACGCGATCAATAACGCCGTAGTTTTTAGTTTCATGATGCTTCCCTCGATAGAACAGACAGCGCCGTACAGGCCAGCCGTCGATGGCTGGGCATTCTAGGGAGACAAACACTTCAGGAAAATTCGTATTTTTAGCGGCTATACTTCGATTTATACGAACTGTATTGGACGGACCGAACCCCATGCTCAATTACCGACAACTGCACTACTTCTGGGTGGTGGCCAAGACCGGCAGCATCGTGCGCGCCTGTGAGCAACTGAACCTGACGTCGCAGACCATCAGCGGGCAGATTTCCTTGCTCGAACAGACCTATGGCATCGAATTGTTTCAACGGGTCGGACGGCAATTGGAACTCACCGAGGCCGGGCGTCAGACCCTGCCCTACGCCGAGCAGATGTTCCAGCTCGGCGGCGAGCTGGAGCTGATGCTGCGCGCCCAGCCCAATGAACAGCAGATCCTGTTTCGGGTCGGCGTGGCGGACGTGGTGCCCAAATCCATCGTCTATCGCCTGATCGCGCCGACCATGGAGTTGAGCGAACCGCTGCGCATCACCTGCCGCGAAGACAAGCTCGAGCGCCTGCTGGCGGATCTGGCAATCCAGCGCCTGGACCTGGTGATCTCCGACAGCCCGATGCCCTCGCACCTGGACATCAAGGGCTACAGCCAGAAGCTAGGCGAATGCGGGATCAGTTTCTTTGCCACCGCCGAACTGGCCGCGCAATACGGTCAGGATTTTCCCCGCAGCCTGCACGGTGCGCCGCTGTTGATCCCCGGCGCGGAAACCGTGGTGCGCAGCCGTTTACAGCGCTGGTTCGCCGAGCAGCAGATTCAGCCGAGGATTGTCGGGGAGTTCGATGACAGCGCCCTGATGCAGGCGTTCGGCCAGTCCGGCAGCGGGATTTTCATCGGCCCGAGCGTGATTGCCGATGAGGTGAAGCGCCAGTACGGCGTCGAGTTGATCGGCCAGACCGATGCGGTGAGCGAGTCGTTCTACGCGATCTCGGTGGAGCGCAAGGTCAAGCACCCCGGCATCAAAGCGATTACCGAAGGTGCCCGACGCGAGCTGTTTACAGCCTTTTAAGCCGGCGCGCAGACGTCGCGCGGCTTGAGCACCATCAGCACCATGGCGAGGAAAATCGACAGCAGGATGAACCCGGCGGCGGCGAAACCCACAAAGCCCAGACCGGCGCTGTCGATCACCCGACCACCAATGATCGCGCCCAGGCCGATCCCGAGGTTGGCCCCGGCAATGTTCAGCGACGCGGCGAAGGCCGGCGCCTCAGGTGCGGCTTTCATCAAGCGCACATGGCTGACCAGAAACAGCGCCGCTTGCGTCACGCCCCAGATGCCCATCGCCGCCGCCAGACCCAGCGACGAATTGATATTCGGCACCAGCGCCACCATCCCCGGAATCATGAACGCGCAGAACATCACCGAAGCCATCAGTGGATGGCGATCCACCGCACGACCGCCCAGCGAGTTGCCGATCAGACCGACCGCGCCAAAGCCCATCAGGCACCAGCCGACCACGGTGCCATTGAAGCCGGCCAGCCTTTCGAGAATATCCGCCAGATAGGTGTAGGCGGTGAACATGCCGCTGAACACCAGGATCGACAGCAACACATGGCCGAGCATCAACGGGCTGCGCAGGATCTTGAACTGCGAGGCGAAACTGACCTGATGCTGGTGCAGGCTGGTTTTCGGCAGATAGACAAACAGCAGCAGCGCCTTGGCAAACGCGATCACCGCCAGAATGGCGAACGCGCTGCGCCAGCCGAACGCATCGGAAATCAGCGTACCGACCGGAATGCCGAACACGGTGGCGCAGACAATGCCGAAGCCGATCTTGGCGATCGCGCGACCGGCGAAGTCCGGGCCGACGATGTCCACCGCCGTTTCACTGGCCAGCGCCCAGAACACCGGCAGCCCCAGCGCCGGGATCAGCCGGGCAATCGCCATGACCCAGATGTTCGGCGCCAACGCCGCCACGGTATTGGCCAGGCCAAACATGATCAGGATGGTGATGAACAGTTTGCGGCGCTCGAAACGGGCGAAATACGCGGTCAGAAAAGGACCGAACATCGCTACGGTGAAAGCGAACAGCGTCACCAGCAACCCGGCTTGCGGGATGGTGACGGCCAGGTCGCGGGCAATCGCCGGCAGCAGGCCGACGATGACGAACTCCGTGGTCAGCACCGTAAACCCGGCGGCGGACAACAGAAGGATGGGCAACAGCATGAGGAACTCCAGCAAAACGACGACACCAGCGTTGACCCGAGGGCCCGCTGGCAGAACTTGAAAATAAGGATGCGCAATCTTAACAGAGTGTTTCCCGAGTGACTTGCACAAACCTGTCTAAGTTGTAGAGGGATCCGGTGGCAGATCGTCACAGGCCTGAAGGAATCGGACGACCCTGTGATAAAGTCCGCGCCCTGCAAAACGTACACCCTATTCAACCACCCGTTTAACGGTGTGGCTGGCGCGTCAGTCCTTTCGGTTTGTGTCCGTGGCCTGCCCCCGATCAATCGCCCGGATCACGCAACCTTGCACCCTATAAAAAACAGAGATGCCGTTCATGACCGCTTCATCCCCTTCTCTATTGCAACGTCTTAAAAGCCTCAGCCTGGTCACCCAGATCCTGATCGGCCTGATTGCCGGCATCGCCCTCGCGCTGTTCGCGCCGGAAGCGGCCAAAGGCACGGCCTTCATCGGCAAAGTATTCGTCTCGGCCCTGAAAGCCGTGGCGCCGATCCTGGTGTTCGTGCTGGTCATGGCCTCGATCGCCAACCACAAGCACGGCCAGGAAACCCACATCCGGCCGATCCTGTTCCTTTACTTGCTGGGCACCTTCGCCGCTGCCGTGGTCGCGGTGATTGCCAGCATGATGTTCCCGTCGCATCTGGTGCTGTCCACCGACAACATCGCGGTGAGCGCGCCGGGCGGCATCAGTGAAGTGCTGCAAAGCCTGTTGCTGAGCGTGGTCGACAACCCGGTGAGCGCACTGATGAACGCCAACTTCATCGGCATTCTGGCCTGGGCCATCGGCATGGGCGTGGCGATCCGGCACGCCGGCGACACCACCCGCGAAGTGCTGGGTGATCTGTCCAACGGCGTGACGCTGATTGTCCGGGTGGTGATTCGCTTCGCACCGCTGGGCATTTTCGGTCTGGTAGCGTCGACCCTGGCCACCTCCGGGTTTGGCGCATTGATCGGTTATGCGCACCTGCTGGCGGTACTGCTCGGCTGCATGCTGTTCGTCGCGCTGGTGATGAACCCGCTGATCGTGTTCTGGAAGCTGCGCCGCAACCCGTACCCGCTGACGCTCCAGTGCCTGCGTGAAAGCGGCATCACTGCGTTTTTCACCCGCAGCTCGGCGGCGAACATTCCGGTCAATCTGGAACTGAGCAAGCGCCTGGGCCTGCATGAAGACACCTACTCGGTATCGATCCCGCTCGGCGCCACCATCAACATGGCCGGCGCGGCGATCACCATCACCGTGCTGACCCTCGCCGCCGTGCACACCTTGGGCATTGCCGTGGACATCCCGACCGCGATCCTGCTCAGCGTCGTCGCTGCGATCTGCGCCTGCGGTGCCTCGGGCGTGGCCGGTGGTTCGCTGCTGTTGATCCCGCTGGCGTGCAGCCTGTTCGGCATCCCGAGCGAAATCGCCATGCAGGTGGTGGCCGTCGGTTTCATCATCGGCGTGCTGCAGGATTCGGCCGAAACGGCGCTGAACTCCTCCACCGACGTGCTGTTCACCGCCGCCGCGTGCCTGGGCGAAGAGCAGAAAGCCCAGCGCCCGGCGTAAAAAACCGGCGCAACAAAAAGCCCGCCAAGGCGCAAACCTTGGCGGGCTTTTTGTTGCAGAACGTTTTAGAACGCGCCCATGTAATCGCGCTTGCCCACTTCCACACCGTTGTGACGCAGCAGTGCGTAGGTGGTGGTGACGTGGAAGAAGAACTGCGGCAGACCGTAGCTCAGCAGATAAGCCTGGCCGCTGAAGCGCTTCTCTTTCGGGGTGCCTGGACGGGTCACGATCTCGATGCCTTCCTTGCCATTGATCTGCTCTGGCTTGATCTCGCCGATGAAGGCCAGAACCTTGGCGATCAGCGCTTGCAGCTCGGCGAAGGTGGTTTCGGTGTCGTCATATTTCGGGATTTCGATTTCGGCCAGACGCGAGGAAACGCCTTTGGCGAAGTCCACGGCGATCTGCACCTGACGCACCAGCGGGAACATGTCCGGGTACAGACGCGCTTGCAGGAAGGCGTTCGGGTCGATGTTTTTCTCGGTGGCGTGGGCTTCAGCCTTTTTCAGCACATCGCTCACGGCGTTGAGCATTTGTTGAAAAACCGGGACGGATGCGGCGTACAGGGAAATGGTCATGGCAGTCTCACGTGGTGGCTGGGTGAATCGTGGGGGCGATTATAGCCATGCTCGCATGGCGGCGCGGCTTGTCTTTTATCCAGCAAGGATTAGGCTAGGCGCCTTCGACTGCAGAGGGAACGCGCGATGACCACAGAATTTGAAACCCGCTCCGACGAACCACGGCTCAACGCCACGGAAATCCGCATTCTGGGCTCGTTGATCGAGAAACAGGCTACCAGCCCGGAAACCTACCCGTTGACCCTCAACGCACTGGTGCTGGCCTGCAACCAGAAAACCAGCCGGGAGCCAGTGATGAACCTGACCCAGGGCCAGGTCGGCCAGAGCCTGCGCGCCCTCGAAAGCCGCGGCTTCACCAAACTGGTGATGGGCAGCCGCGCCGACCGCTGGGAGCACAAGGTCGACAAGGCACTGGAGCTGGTGCCGGCGCAATTGATCCTGACCGGGCTGATGTTCCTGCGCGGCCCGCAGACCGTCAACGAACTGCTGACCCGCAGCGGTCGCATGCATGAGTTTGAAGACGCCGAACAAGTGGTGCATCAGCTGGAACGCCTGATCGCCCGGGAGCTGGCGGTGTTGATTCCACGTCAGGCCGGCCAGCGCGAAGATCGTTATACCCACGCGCTGGGCGATCCGGCGGACATCGAGGCGATTATCGCGGCGCGGCAGAACCCGAGTGATCGCGGGGCTGCCAGCGGTGTGTCAGTGGAGCGCATCGAAGAGCTGGAAGCGCGGATTGCGGCGCTGGAAGAGCGTCTGGCCCGTCTCGAAGAATAAGTGCACCGGGGACGGTGTTATTCGCCGTCCCAGTAATCCACCCCGTCCGCCTGCCGCGCCACCGCCACGAAGCCCGAGGCATTGCCTTCGGCATCGACGCTGAAGTTGTCCATCACCGCGTATTTGTTGGAATCCGGGTACTCGCAGATTTCCGGTTGCTGCTGGGTGCTGACCGCCAGATAGCGCAGTTCCGCAGCACTGCTGTTGATGATCTGGTGCGCTGCTTCCGGGCCGCCCGGCGGGCAGGCGATCACGTCGCCGGCCCGGATCGGGAAACGTTCGGCGCCGAGGCGCACTTCCCCTTCCCCGGCCACCACGTAAAACATTTCCTCATTGACCCGATGACTGTGAAACGGACTGCCGCGCATGCCTGGCGGCAATGCATACAGCCGATAACCGAGTTTCTGCGCGCCAAGTTGCTGGCCGACCCGGGCGAACTTCTGCTGATAACGCCCGGCAGTTTCGCCCTCGGGGGCCAATGATTCGGGGAGTGGTTCGAGTTCGACGTCATTCAGGTTGAGAATGGGCGGATGCATGCAAACCTCGGCTTTTTTGTGATGGGCAAGTCTGTGCTTGCCGAGCCGGCAGTATAGGCAAACTGTTCGGATCAAAAACCATGTCGCGGCCTTCGCGAGCAAGCCCGCTCCCACAGGGGAAATGCATTTCAATGTGGGAGCGGGCTTGCTCGCGAAAAGGCCCGGTCAGGCACCGCACGACCCAAGCTCTTTAGCTGCGGGCAAACGCCACCGCCGCATCGAACTGCTCGACCGTCGGCCGCACGCCGGTGTACAGCACGAACTGCTCCAGCGCCTGGATCGCGATCACTTCCAGCCCGGTGATCACCTTTTTACCTTCGGCACGACCGCGCACGATCAGCGGGGTTTCCGAGGGGATCGCCACCACATCGAACACGGTGTCGGCAGACTTGATCACATCCACCTCAAACGACAGTTGACCCGCTTCCGGGCCACCGTCCATGCCGACAGGGGTCACGTTGATCAGCATCTGCGGGCGCTCGTCGCCCAGTTCCGCCTGCCAGCGATACCCCAGGGAGTCCGCCAGCGCACGCCCGGCGCGTTCGTTGCGGGCGACGATCAAACCGTTTTTGTAACCGCCATCGCGCAAGGCACTGGCCACAGCCTTGGCCATGCCGCCGCTGCCGCGCAGGGCGAAAGTCGAGTCCTTCGGCACCGCGTGGGTTTCCAGCAACTGGGCGATGGCGATGTAATCGGTGTTGTAGGCCTTGAGATGGCCGTTGGTGTTGACGATGGTGTTGATCGACTGGATCGCCGCCGCCGAGGCGTCCAGTTCATCAACCAGCGCAATGCTCGCTTCCTTGAACGGCATCGACACGCCGCAACCGCGAATCCCCAGCGCGCGGATCCCGCCGACCGCACCGGGCAGGTCCTGGCTGCTGAACGCCTTATAGTAGAAATTCAGGCCCAGTTGTTCATACAAATGGTTATGAAACCGCAGACCGAAATTCCCGGGACGCCCAGACAGGGACATGCACAATTGGGTGTCTTTGTTGGGGTTCATCTGCATGGGAGGCTCCTTCGAATGCACTTTCGGATGGACGGGATTAGCCAGGCCATCGGGTTCTGAACGATGATTAGGCGGTCTGTTCCGGGCATCACAGTCGATGCCGCAAGCTCGGTAAACAAACCGGTACAGACCTTACACAAAATTTACCCAGCGGCCGTGCTGTTTTTCAAAATGTTGCTGTCTTAGAAGTATCCCCGCGCCATTCCGGGCCTGTTGCAGGTTCGGACGCCGGGTCGAAGAACCGAGGAATTATCATGATTCGTAAACTCCCCATCGTGGCCTTGTTGATTGGTGCATTCGCGATCACGGGTCAGGCAGAAGCCCACGGCGGTGGCTGGCAGGGCCCGGCGGTATTTGGTGCGATCGTCGGCTCGGCCATCATCGGCTCGGCGCTCATCAACCAGGATCGCCCGGTGTATGTCCAACAGCCTGTTTACGCTCAACCGGCTCCGGTCTACGTGCAGCAACCGCCGCCACCGGTTTATTACCAGCCGGCCCCGGTCTATGTGCAGCAACCGGTCTACGTCCAACCGGCCCCGGTGTATTACGGCCCGCCGCGTGGTTATTACGGCCGGCCACACTACTACGGTGGCCCGCGCTGGTAACCGGCACACAAGGGCCCCGCTTGTTAGCGGGGCTTTTTATTGCGCGCATATTATTGCCGGCGGAAAAGCCAACCGTCCGTCGGCCAAGGTCTGAAAAAATCTCGCCAAGGTCGCTGTGGGGACAGTTTGAACCGTTAAAGTCGGCATGATGGACTCGACCGTCGGGGGCAACACACAAACGGTCATCTATTTGTCATGACGGAACCGCACTCTGAATCCGTCCGCAAACAACAGGTTGATAACAACAAGGACGACTTGAATGCCTACACAGAATCCGCACCGCATCGTCGGTTTATGCACCTCGAGCAAGGTCTACAACGCTCTGACCGAACTCAAGCACCTGGAAGGCCACCGCACGGCGAAGTTTCTCTCGTTGCTGGCAGAAAACCTGGTGCGTAAGGGTTTTCTCAACGAACACGAGATCGTGCACATGCTCGATCAAGTGGTGGATTGAGCCAGCCCTCAGCGGCGTCAATGACCACTATCGAAAGCGTTGATTGTCCCTGAAACGGCCAATTCCCTAAGGTAGCTCCACAGATTGATGGAGGTACTTTTCATGGCTCAGGTTCAAATCATGTCCGTTGTCGGCAGCGCCGTTCCCGCATCGCTCAGAGAGCTGGGGCTGCTCGCCTGCTGGTATCTGGTGCGCGACGGCGAGCCGGTCAGCGGCCCGCTCACGTCCTTGCCGGCGGCTCAAGCGCTGTCGCAACAACTGCTCAGCGGCCCGTTCAAGGCTTAAGGCAGCTGCACTTTCGGTTTGCTTTCGATGAACAGCGCCCAGCTCGACATGAACAGGGCCGCGATCAGCGGCCCGATCACAAAGCCGTTCAGCCCGAACACCGCCAATCCGCCCAGGGTCGAGATCAGGATCATGTAGTCCGGCATCCGTGTGTCCTTGCCCACCAGGATCGGGCGCAGCAGGTTGTCCACCAGACCGATCACGAACACCCCGAACAGCCCCAGCACCACGCCCTGCCAGATCATCCCGCTGAGCAGGAAGTAAACCGCGACCGGCACCCAGACAATCCCCGCGCCCACCGCCGGCAGCAACGACAGAAACGCCATCAATACCGCCCAGAGCAACGCACTGGGAATGTCGAGAAACCAGAAAATCGCCCCGCCCAGCGCACCCTGCGTGATCGCCACCAGCAGATTGCCCTTCACCGTGGCGCGTACCACGCGATTGAATTTCAACTGCAAGCGACGCTTGTGATGCTCCTCCAGCGGTATCGCTGTGCGCACTTTGCGCGCCAGTTCGGCGCCGTCGCGCAGGAAGAAAAACAGCAAGTACAGCATGATGAAAAAACTCACCACGAACTCGAACGTGCCCTGGCCGAAACTGAACGCCTGACTCGCCAGCGCCTGACTGCCCTGCATGGCGGTCTTGACGATCTTCTCGCGCAAGGCATTGAGCTCGCCCATGCCGAAGCGGTCGAGCAGATGCTGAAAGTAAGGCGGCAGGCTGTGCTTGAACTGCGCCAGATAAGCGCCGATATCGAGCTTGCCGCTTTCGATATTGTCGTAGAGCGTCGCCCCTTCCTGCACCAGCAGTACACTGAGGACGATCACCGGCAAGATCGCAATCACCAGGCAGATGCTCAAGGTACACAGTGATGTGAGGTTGCGTTGCCAGCCGAATTTCAGTTGCAACTGGCGCTGCATCGGTGCGAACAGGATGCCGAGGATCACCGCCCAGAACACCGCACCGTAGAACGGCAGCAGGATCCAGATGAAGGCGACCGTCACCAGAAACAACAGCACGGTGAGGGATTTGAATTGCAGACTCTTTTGGTTCATGTCCGGTCCAGGTCAGTCAGGCGCCACCCGCGCCCGTCCCGTTTAGTCAGCCAGCGTCAGCGCGAGTGCCCTGTTTCTTCATTGAGCATAGATCCAGATCATTAAACCCTCGGCGCAACTGCTCTACCCTGCCGCGCTTTTGCGACCGACGCCGCCATGACGACCTCCTTCACCCCCGAACTGCTCGCCCCCGCCGGCACCCTGAAAAACATGCGTTATGCCTTCGCCTACGGGGCCGATGCGGTGTACGCCGGCCAGCCACGCTACAGCCTGCGGGTGCGCAACAACGAGTTCGATCATGCCAACCTGGCGCTTGGCATTCGCGAAGCCCAGGCCCAGGGCAAGCGCTTCTACGTGGTGGTCAACATCGCGCCGCACAACGCCAAACTGAAGACCTTCCTCAAGGACCTGGCGCCGGTGATCGAGATGGCGCCGGACGCGCTGATCATGTCCGACCCCGGCCTGATCATGCTGGTGCGCCGCCACTTCCCGCAGATGCCGATCCACCTCTCGGTGCAGGCCAACACGGTGAACTGGGCGAGTGTCGAATTCTGGCAACAGCAGGGCTTGAGTCGGATCATCCTGTCCCGTGAATTGTCGCTGGAAGAGATCGGCGAAATCCGCGAGCAAGTGCCCGGCATGGAACTGGAAGTGTTCGTCCATGGCGCGCTGTGCATGGCCTATTCCGGCCGCTGCCTGCTCTCGGGTTACATGAACAAACGCGACGCCAATCAGGGCACCTGCACCAACGCCTGCCGTTGGAAATACTCGGCGCAGGAGGCCAGCGAAAACCAGCTCGGCGAAATCGTGCAGACCTTCGAACCGCAACCGACCCTCGGCCTCGGCGCTCCCACCGATCAGGTGTTCCTGTTGCAGGAAGCCAACCGACCCGGCGAGCTGATGCCGGCCTTCGAAGACGAGCACGGCACCTACATCATGAATGCCAAGGACCTGCGCGCCGTGCAGCACGTCGAGCGCCTGACCCGCATGGGCGTGCACTCACTGAAGATCGAAGGCCGGACCAAATCGCACTTCTATTGCGCGCGCACCACCCAGGTCTATCGCCGGGCCATTGACGATGCGGTGGCCGGCCGCGAATTCGACCGCAGCCTGATGACCGATCTGGAATCCCTCGCCCAGCGCGGCTACACCGAAGGCTTCCTGCGCCGGCACGTGCATGACGAATACCAGAACTATCAGAACGGCAGCTCGGTGTCGGAGCGTCAGCAGTTCGTGGGTGAACTGACCGGCGAGCGCCGGGATCGTCTGGCCGAGGTCAAGGTTAAGAACCGATTTGCGCTGGGCGATCATCTGGAACTGATGACGCCCAAGGGCAATTTCCATTTTGATCTGCATGAACTGCAGAACCTCAAGGGCGAAGCCATCGACGTGGCGCCGGGGGACGGGCACACGGTGTATCTGCCGATTCCGGATGCGGTGGATTTGCGCTTCGGCTTGTTGATGCGCGATCTCGGCGCTGTTTAAAAGCATCAAAAAAACCCGGCAATCAGCCGGGTTTTGTTCAGCGCCTGTCATCGGACAGCGGTGTCGGCTCGTCAGCCGGCGGTATGTCTTCATCGGACGACGGATCCTTCCAGTCTTCCGGCCGGTCGGCATCGCTCAACGGGTCGCGCCCGGGCATGACGCCCGGCGGCATCTCGTGATCGGCCAGAGTCGGCTCATCCGTACCGGGGACTTTGCCGGTAGGGTCGGTTGGGGCCGTGCCTCCCTGAAACAGCGTATCGTCAGCCATGATTGCACCTCAGAGCATGAGGCCCGGAAGATCCGGGTCGTACTCGTTGGAAGTGCCGCCGCACCGGGCGTGCTATTGAACAGACCAGCGGCATTCAGCTCGTGGCTGAAAACCGGTCTCGACTGTTGGTCAGGTGCAACCACATTGCCGCGCGCGCCGCGTCCGCGTCCTGACGTTTGATGGCGTTGAAGATCGCCTCATGCTCAAGATTCGCCAGTTGCCCGAGCTTGCTCAAATCCACCGCCCCGCGCTCGGCCGCATTGACCCGGGTGCGCGGGATCATCGCGCTGCCAAGGTGTTGCATGATTTCGGTGAAGCAGACATTGCCGGTGGCTTCGGCAATCAGCAAGTGGAAGCGCCGGTCGGCTTCGACGCAGCTGTCGTTATTGGCCAATAGACGCTGATAGTCGTCCAGCGCCTGACGCATCTGCACCAGTTGTTGCTCGGTGCGGCGCTGCGCGGCCAGCGCCGCCGCTTGCGTCTCCAGGCCCATGCGCAGCTCGAGAATACTGCGCACCCCCAGCGCGGTGTCGACATTCAGCCGCAGCCCCTGCTCCGGCGCGCGTTCGATCACGAAGGTGCCGATACCATGCCGCGTCTCCACCAGCCCCGACGCCTGCAATTTTGAAATCGCCTCACGCACCACAGTGCGACTGACGCCGTGTTCCTGAACGATCGAGTTTTCCGACGGCAACTTGTCACCGGGCAGCATCTGACCGAGCAGGATGCTCTGGGTCAGTTTTTCCACCAGGTCGTGGGCCAGGTTGTGCGCGCGTTTACGGGCGGGGGCGTCGAAGTCGTCTTGCATGGTCGGTTCCGGTGATCGAGGCAAACCGATCGTAGCACTGGCGGCAATGACTTGTATGAGCTCCTATGAATTCCGGGATCCAACTTGTATGACAACACTCAATTTTAGATAGAAATTCATCCATTGCGCCGGGCAGTCGCCCCACTTGCACTGGAACAAAACGCTCTACTACGCGTGCCACCCCCCCTACAAAAGCCAACAAACACGGCGCATAAAATCTGAAAAAGCATAAAAACCCTTTCCCGTAGACAAATTTGATTGAGCACTCCCGCTTGTAGGACAAAAAAATCTAGTTGTATGATGTCTATCAACAACGCAACACCAGCCACAACCCGCATAAAAATAACGAGTGGGAGAAAACCAAGTGAAATCGTCCATTGCCGGGATGAACGAGGGCGCCAATTCGGTGCTGTCCTCCGCCATTGCCAAAGTCAAACGCCACGTCCTGCCGCTGTTCGTCATCATGTTCATCGTCAATTACATTGACCGGGTGAACATCGGTTTCGTCCGTACCCACATGGAACACGACCTCGGCATCGGTGCCGCGGCCTACGGTTTCGGTGCCGGTCTGTTCTTCATCGGTTACGCGCTGTTCGAAGTCCCTTCCAACATGTTGCTGCAAAAGGTCGGCGCGCGAATCTGGCTGACCCGCATCATGCTCACCTGGGGCCTGGTGGCCGCCGGCATGGCGTTCATCCAGAACGAAACCCACTTCTACATCCTGCGATTTCTGCTCGGCGTGGCCGAAGCCGGGTTCTTTCCCGGAGTGATCTACTACTTCACCCGCTGGTTGCCGGGGGCCGAGCGCGGCAAGGCGATTGCGATTTTCTTGAGCGGTTCGGCCGTGGCCTCGCTGATTTCCGGCCCGTTGTCCGGCCTGTTGCTGCAGATCGAAGGTCTGGGCATGCATGGCTGGCAGTGGATGTATTTCATTGAGGGGATGTTTTCGGTCTGCCTGTGCGTATTCGTCTGGTTCTGGCTCGACGCCAAGCCCCACGATGCGAAATGGCTGACCCGCGCCGAGCAGGATGCGCTGGTCAAAGCCATCGACGATGAACAGAAGGCCCGCGAAGCCGCGACCCCGATCCGCCCGTCGCTGGGCAAACTGCTCAAGGATCGCCAGATCATCCTGTTCTGCCTGATCTACTTCTTCATTCAATTGACGATCTACGCCGCAACGTTCTGGCTGCCGAGCATCATCAAGAAGATGGGCGAGATGAGCGACTTCCAGGTCGGCCTGTTCAACTCGATTCCGTGGCTGCTGTCCATCATTGGCATGTACGCGTTCGCTTCGTTCTCGGCGAAGTGGAAACACCAGCAGGCGTGGGTGGCCACTGCATTGCTGATCGCTGCTGCGGGGATGTTCATGTCCACCACCGGCGGGCCGATCTTCGCTTTTGTCGCGATCTGCTTTGCCGCACTGGGTTTCAAATCCGCATCGTCGCTGTTCTGGCCGATTCCGCAGGCTTATCTCGATGCGCGGATCGCCGCTGCCGTGATCGCGTTGATCAACTCAGTGGGCAACCTCGGCGGCTTCGTCGCTCCCACCACTTTCGGTTTGCTCGAGCAACACACCGGTTCGATCCAGGGCGGCCTCTATGGCCTGGCCGCGACCTCGATCATTGCCGCGATCATCGTATTCGCCGCCCGTATGACACCCAAATCCGCACCTGACGTCGCCGTGGCCGATGCCGCGCCGAAACACGCCTGAATCCGCTTGAAAGGACAACGCCAAATGACCGCACACGACATCGCCAAAGCTCCGATCATCACCGAAATGCAAGTCATCCCGGTGGCCGGCCACGACGGCATGCTGCTCAACCTGAGCGGCGCCCACGGGCCGTTTTTCACCCGTAACATCGTCATCCTCAAGGACAACGCCGGCCACACCGGCGTCGGTGAAGTGCCCGGCGGCGAACGCATCCGCCAGACCCTCGAAGACGCTCGCAGCCTGGTGGTCGGCAGCCCGATCGGTACTTATCAGAAGATCCTCAACCAGGTCCGCCAGACCTTCGCCGACCGCGATGCCGGCGGCCGTGGCCTGCAAACCTTCGACCTGCGCATCACCATTCACGCGGTCACCGGGCTGGAAGCCGCCCTGCTCGACCTGCTCGGCCAGCACCTCGACGTGCCAGTGGCCGCATTGCTCGGCGAAGGCCAGCAGCGTGATGAAGTGAAGATGCTCGGTTACCTGTTCTACGTGGGCGACCGCCGGGAAACCGACCTCGCCTACCGCAGCGAACCGGATGCCGACAACGACTGGTTCCGCGTGCGTCACGAGAAAGCCATGACCGCCGACGCCGTGGTGCGTCTGGCCGAGGCTGCGCACGCGCGTTATGGCTTCAAGGACTTCAAACTCAAGGGCGGCGTGCTCAGCGGCGATGCCGAAATCGAAGCGGTGACCGCACTGGCCGAGCGCTTCCCGGATGCCCGCATCACGCTCGATCCGAACGGCGCGTGGTCATTGAAAGAAGCGATCCGTTTGTGCCGCGACCAGCATCATGTGCTGGCCTACGCCGAAGACCCGTGCGGTGCAGAGAATGGTTATTCGGGCCGCGAAGTGATGGCTGAATTCCGCCGTGCCACCGGGCTGAAAACCGCCACCAACATGATCGCCACCGACTGGCGCGAAATGGGCCACGCGATCCAGTTGCAGTCAGTCGACATTCCGCTGGCCGACCCGCACTTCTGGACCATGCAGGGTTCGGTGCGCGTGGCGCAAATGTGCCACGAGTGGGGCCTGACCTGGGGCTCGCACTCCAACAACCACTTCGACATTTCCCTGGCGATGTTCACCCACGTCGCGGCCGCCGCACCGGGCGACATCACCGCCATTGACACCCACTGGATCTGGCAGGACGGCCAGCGCCTGACCAAGGCACCGCTGCAAATCGTCGACGGCTGCGTGCAGGTGCCGAAGAAACCGGGGCTGGGCGTGGAACTGGACATGGATCAGGTGGCCAAGGCCCACGAACTCTATAAAGGCATGGGGCTGGGCGCACGGGATGACAGCGTGGCGATGCAGTTTCTGATTCCGGGCTGGACGTTCGATAACAAGAAGCCGTGTCTGGTGCGTTAAGCCTGCGCAGCCTCCAGCAACCAGTGTTTGAACGCCGCCATCGCTGACGTCTCCGGCCGAGACTGCAAGCGCGTCAGCCAATAGCTGCCGGTGCTGATTTCGATGGCAAAGGGTTGGCGGATCAGGTCCGCCGCCAGTTGCCGGGCAAACATCAACGGCGGCGCCAATGCCACCCCGCCGCCCTGCAACGCCGCTTCCATCATCGCCAGCGACGAGTCGAACACGATGCTCTGGGGCGGCGCAGCATGGGTCGCCAGACCGGCCGCGTGAAACCATTCCGGCCACTCGTCGGTGCGATAGGAGCGCAGCAAACGGTGCTGCAGAAGATCCCCCGGCGTGTGCAGTTGCCGGGCGATTTCCGGCACGCAGAGCACCGACAATGGCGCCTCCAGCAAACGGGTCGCTTCAATGCCGTGCCACGCCCCGGCGCCAAACCGGATCGCGTAATCCAGCCCCTCGGCGGCGACGTCCACCCGGTTGTTGTTGGTCGACAGCCGCAAATCTATGAGCGGATGTTTCGCCTGAAAGTCCGCCAGCCTCGGCAACAACCAGCCAACGGCAAAGGTGCCCACCGCGCCGACCGTGAGCATTTCCCGATATTGCCCGCCTGCCAGACGCTCGAGCATCTGCGCGATATGATCGAACGACGTGGTCAGCACCGGCAGCAGGGTTTCGCCCTCGCCGGTCAGCATCAGCCCACGGGGCAGGCGTTTGAACAGGATCACGCCGAGTTGCGCTTCCAGACTTTTGACCTGATGGCTGACGGCCGCCTGGGTCACGCACAACTCCACGGCGGCGCGGGTGAAGCTCAAATGACGCGCAGAGGCCTCGAAGGCGCGCAATGCATTCAAAGGCAATTGAGGTCGAATCATGCCTAATCCCAAATTTTTCTAATGGCTCATCCGAGTTTTCATCGTTTGCCGAAAGACAACGGACTGCCTAGATTTGGCGGCGCCGATCAGCAGCCCAATGAAAAAACGCTCGCAGTGTAGCGGGATAACACCATCAACACTCATGGAGAGTGGTTCAAGCATGTCTTCGATCAACCTGAACAAATTCAAGTCCTACAGCGCTTTCGGACTTTTCTTCAGCACCGCCACTTGCCTGGCCGCCCCGCCAACCGACGATCAGTTGCAGGCACTGGTCAAGGCCACCGTGACCCCGGTCATGCAGCAACAGGACATCGCAGGTCTCGCCGTGGCCGTGACAGTCGATGGCAAGGCGCATTACTTTAATTACGGTGTCGCCGACAAAAGCACCGGGCGAGCGGTAAGTGAAAACACCCTGTTCGAAATCGGTTCGGTGAGCAAAACCTTCACCGCGACCCTCGCCGCGTACGCCCAGGCCAGCGGCAAACTGCAATTCTCCGACAAGGCCAGCCAGCACTGGCCCGAGCTGAAGGGCAGCGCCTTCGACCACATCAGCCTGCTGCAACTGGGCACCTACACTGCCGGGGGCCTGCCGCTGCAATTCCCGGATGCCGCGGATTCTGCCGACAAGATGCTCGGCTATTACCAACAGTGGAAACCGACCTTTCCGGCCGGCAGCCAGCGCCTGTATTCCAATCCAAGCATTGGTCTGTTCGGTTACCTGGCGGCGAAAAGCCTCGGCCAGCCGTTCAATCAGGTCATGACCGAAACCCTGCTGCCGAAACTCGGGCTCAAGCACACCTTCCTGTCAGTGCCGGCGTCTGAACAAAAGCTCTACGCCCAGGGCTATGACAAGAACAACAAACCGGTTCGAGTCAGCCCCGGCGCCCTCGATTCCGAAGCCTACGGCGTGAAAACCAGCGCCGCCGACCTGCTGCAATACGTCCAGGCCAACCTCGACACCGCCAAACTCGAAACACCTCTGCAAAAAGCCATCGCCCTCACCCACACCGGCTACTACACGGTCGGCGACATGACCCAGGGCCTGGGCTGGGAACGCTACACCTACCCGATCAGCCTCGAGCGCCTGCTGGACGGCAACTCGACGCCAATGGCCATGGAACCGCACAAGGTCAAATGGCTGAATCCGCCACAGCCAGAACTGGCGAACGTGCTGTTGAACAAGACTGGCTCCACCGCTGGCTACGGTGCGTATGTCGCGTTTGTACCGTCGAAGAAAGTCGGGATCGTGATTCTGGCGAATCGCAACTACCCGAATGGAGAGCGAGTGAAGATTGCGCACAGGATTCTGGGTGAGTTGACCCGGTAATCACGCCATAAAAAACGGGCGACCTGAGAAGGTCGCCCGTTTTTATTTCAGGGTTTGAAAACTACGCCTGTAGCTTCCAGCCCAGTACATCCATCAGATCGCAACTGTCGCGCAGCGGGATTGCCAGCACCCGGGCGAAGTCCTGCAGCAGCAAGGCGTCGTGGCCGATGCCGTCGCTCAATGAAAGTGTTTCCAGCAACTGCGTCACGCTGCGCAAGCGGTAGGCGGCGGTGCCGTGGAGTACGTCTAACGGGGCTTCTCGGTCGATCAGGAGACAGGGAATCTGGCAGTCGATGCCGGTGATGGGGATGTAACGGGGTTTGGAATTAGCGATTTGTTCGCGGGAATCTGAATTCGTGGGAGTTTCTGGCCTGCTCGGATCTGCTTTTTTCATGTGTGAAGACCTCTGACGTTAAGGGAGAAAACTGCCGAGCTCCCTTCCACGAGAGGGTGGCAGCTTTGCGCAGGTGTGGAAGTCCGGGGCCAGAGAAACCCGGTGCACTTGAGAGTGCTCCTGCGCATAGCTGCCATAAACAACGATGGTGGCATAAAAAATACCAACATGTGGTCACAGGCGCACATACGCTTCCCTGTTATCCCCGGACTTCCACATCCGACCGCTGATTTTGCAGCGGCCCGATGAGGTTATCGGCGTACGACTCAAGCCACCAGTTCACCAACGCCGCCGCGTTTTGAAGGAAACTTCCGATGGGTTTGAAGGGTGTTGCCGCGTAAATTTCCGGGCACATTCAGCAATGATTTTCAAAGGTGACCGGCTCAAAGAGATGCATCTAAACTGCACCGCATTGCCGGGTTATCGCGGATGAAATGACGTTCGCCAAACACCTGACCGACTGAAACACAGAGGGGAATGAATGAAGATCGACAGCCTCAAACTCACGAATGTAGGTCGGTTCAATGACATCACCGTTCATTTGGCTCCTCTCTCCGGATCCCATTCCAACGTCACAGTTTTCGTGGGAATCAACGGCGCCGGTAAAACCACCCTGCTGAAAGCGCTCACCACCTGCCTGAGCTGGCTGATAGCAAGAATTCGCACCCAAAAAGGCAATGGCAGCCATATCGCAGAGGAAGACATTCGCAAAGAGACCCCGGCTGCCATCGTCTCGATCGCGGTAGCAGAACCTGCACATCCGCGAGTCAGTCCCGACTCTGATCCCGATGAAGAAGACGATGTATTCGTATGGGGTATGTCACACAGCAAGCAGGAAGGGAAAACGGCTCTGAGCAGCTCCCTGGAAGACGTAAATCTGCTCGCCGATCACTATCGCGTCCTGCTGACAGCCGATGACAACGCCTCACTCCCCCTGATCGCCTACTATCCGGTGGAGCGATCGGCTATCGAAATCCCGCTGAAAATCAAAAGCGGACAAACCTTCGATCAACTGGCGGGCTACGACGACTCACTGAAACACAGCACCGACTTTCGCCGCTTCTTTGAATGGTTTCGAGAGCGTGAAGACAGCGAAAACGAGTCCGGCATTTCCGATTCCGCATTGAACGAAATAGCTCAAAAGCTTGGTGCTGAGAGCGAAGCCTGGAAGACGTTATCCGAGCTAAAAGCTTCGTCCCGTGACGCCCAACTGACGGCCGTCTGCTGCGCCATCGCGGCCTTCATGCCGGGCTTCACCAACCTGCGAGTACAGCGACAACCTCGCCTGCACATGGCGGTCGACAAGGACGGCGTCACTTTCAATGTCGCCCAATTGTCGCAAGGCGAAAAGTCGATGCTGGCGCTGGTCGGCGACATAGCCCGCCGACTGGCCATGATGAACCCGTCACTGGACAACCCGCTCCACGGCGAAGGCGTCGTCCTCATCGATGAGGTGGACCTTCATCTGCATCCGGAATGGCAGCTCAACCTTATCCAGCAATTGAGCAAAACATTTCCAAACTGCCAATTCGTGCTGACAACCCAATCTCCCCTGGTCGTTAGCGAAGCAAAAGATGCACTGGTTTATGTGC
This sequence comes from Pseudomonas sp. B16(2017), assembly GCF_002113205.1. NCBI lineage: Bacteria > Pseudomonadati > Pseudomonadota > Gammaproteobacteria > Pseudomonadales > Pseudomonadaceae > Pseudomonas > Pseudomonas sp. B16(2017). The sequence goes on along the minus strand of NZ_NEKA01000016.1, from coordinate 11,196 downwards.
TGAATGACGACGAGCTTTACGAGCGCAACAACCTTTAAAAACTCGATGCCAATCAGATGTGGATCAAAACCACAGGAACCGGCATCGCAGAACAGTGTTGGATTGTCCTCCATGACCGCCTGCGGTCATCTTCAGATCAAAACACCGTGGGCAAAAAAATGGCGACCGCTTGATAACGTTCGCCATTTTTATTCAGAGCCTGCCTCAATCAATCATCCGGCATTTCCGGCGGCTTGGCCGGTTTGGTCGGTTTCGCCGGTTTTATCCCTTTCGCACCCTTGGCCGGCGCCGGTTCTGCAGCAGCCGGGGCCGTGACCACGGTGGAAGTGGCTTCTTTTTCAGCGGCAGGCAACGCATCAATGGTGTCGAAGATCTTCTTCAGATCGACCGCCGCCGCTTCCTCTCCAGAAGCCGTCAGTTTGGTCTCTCCATCCTTGCCCACCAGGAAGACTTTCGGATACGCCCCGGCGCCCAGCTTCAGCGAGCGCAGCAGCGCCATGGTTTGCTGCTGCTCGAGGCTTTTGCCATCGACCTGACCGCTCATGCTCAGGATGGTGTAAACCTTGATCTTGCGGTCGGCGATGCCTTGTTTGTTGGCCGGGTCGTCCAGCGCTTTTTTCAGGCTGACCCAATAAGAATCGACTGTGCTGGAAGCGATCACGATCAATGGGCGGTTAATGCCCTTGTCGACGTCCAGAGGGGAATCGCCGTCGGCGGCGAACAGGGGGCCGGCAATCGCCAGCAAGAGTGTCAGGGTCAGTGACCTGATGAGCATGCGCATCTCCTTTTGATATCCACGCTCTAATGATTGCGCATCGCGGCGATTGTTCCGGGGGGTGCCCGGCAAAAGTGTTTCGCCTTGCCCAAAGCTTAGGTCAGCACCGATTTTGCGCAACCGGTTGGGCGCGATCATGTCGCGCATTTGATTACCTTTTATGACCGCATTAGGGTGGCTGTTCAACCTGTGAAATGGAGTTCAACGCGCATGCACATCGACTACCTCTGCCATCACCCGCAACTGATCGAGGAACTGGCCGAACTCAACTTCAAGGAATGGGGCCAGTACAGCCCCGAAGACACCCTCGCCAGCCGCACCGAACGCATGCGCGCCGCCTGCGGCAAAGGCGCGATCCCCAGCGTGGTGGTGGCGATCGAAGATGGAAAACTGCTCGGCGGTGCGCTGCTGATCGACAGCGACATGGACACCCGTCCGCAACTGACGCCGTGGCTGGCCGGGGTCTACGTGAAGGCCGAACAGCGCGGCCGCGGGATCGCTTCGCAACTGGTCAACCGCATCGTCGAGGAAGCCGCCGCACTGGGGGTGCCACAGTTGTACCTGTACACCGATGCCGCGCAGTCGCTATATGCGCGCCTGGGTTGGGAGGTGCTGGAGGAAATGGAATATGACGGATTGCCGGTGACGGTGATGAAGCGCTCTATCAGCCAGTGATCGCTTGGCTCAGCGCCAATTCCAGCGCCGCTTCCAGCCCGGAGAGTTCGACGCATCGGCCGCCAAGCCAAAGCATTCCGTCATCAAGGCTGACGCTCAATGTCACCGCTGGTTTGTCACCCGGGTATTTGCGCAGCAGTAGATCAATACCGCCAGCGGTTTCATTGGTAGTGGAAATCAGGTCCCACTGGCTGCCACTCAAGTCCAGCAGCGTCTGTTGGCGCTGCTGATCAACCACTAGAGGCGCGTAGAGCCAGTGGCTCATGCGTATTTCCCGGGGCTCGACCGTGATGGCGAGACGGCCATTGCAATGGAATGTGATTTCGCTCATGGCTGCCTGCCGATCAGAACGCCAGCTTGTAACCGATCAATACCAGCATCGTCGCCAGGCACGGGCGTAGCAGTTCATCGGAGACGCGGCCGGTCAGGTGGCTGCCGAGCCAGATGCCCGGCAGCGAGCCGACCAGCAGAAAGCCCAGCACGCCCCAGTCCATGTTGCCCATGCTCGCGTGGCCGAGGCCGGCGACCAAGGTCAGCGGGACGGCGTGGGCGATTTCGGTGCCGACCAGGCGGCGGGTCGGCAGCAGCGGATAGAGGATGAACAGTGCGACGGTGCCAAGGGCGCCGGCGCCGATGGAGGTCAGGGCGACCATGGTGCCGAGGATCAGACCGGTGATCACGGTCATGACATTCAGGCGCGCGCCGCTGGGGTTATAGTTGCCGCCGGCGCGTTTGTGGGCGAATTCCAGCAGGCGCTTCTTGAACAGAATCGCCAGCGCCGTGGCGAACAGCACGAAGCCCAGCGCTTGCTTGATGATGGCGTTCATCGCATCCGGCGCGGTGTGCAGGGTGCTGAGGAACCACAAGGTCATCGCCACCGCCGGAACACTGCCCAGGGTCAGCCAGCCGGTGATGGCCCAGTCGATGTTCTTGTTCTTCCTGTGCACCAGCACGCCACTGGATTTGGTGATGGCCGCGTACAGCAGATCCGTGCCCACCGCCGTGGCCGGATTGATGCCGAACCACAGCAGGATCGGCGTCATCAACGAACCGCCGCCGACACCGGTCATGCCGACGATGAACCCCACCACCAGCCCGGCAATCACCAGGCCGAAATTTGCCAATTCCATTAAGACGTCCAGACAAACCACAGGAAAATCCGGCCCGCAGCATAACCAGTTTTCTTATAACGCCCTATATCGATCGGATCTATCGTTATGCCATTTCACTGCACAGGCAAAAAATTCAAAAACAACAGGCTCTGGGCGTAATTCAAACCGATGCGCCGGTAGCGCTCGTCGAGCATCTGGGTCAGCAGATCCAGACGCGCCACGACTTTGCCGAACTCCGTGGCGAAGCTCAGGTTGCTGCCCTCCTCGGAAATCTCGTTGGAAAACAGCAGCGGCTGGCCATCCTTGTTCTGCCGCTGAGCGAGGATCCACGTGGCTTTCTCGATGTTGCGCGCGGCGTTGTTGACGAAGGTCGGGTTGATCGCATCGGTCATGTAGAACTCGGTGCGATTGCCGTGGGCGGTGACCAGCATGCTGCCGATCGCATAGATGAACGCGCCGACCCGGTCGCCAAGGAATTCCGGGCTCATGGCATAGCTCAGCGCTGCCAGATCCTTTTTGCCGCCGAGGGTTGGCAAGGGTTGCTGTTGCTCGATGGCCAGTCGCACCTGCTTGACCGCCGTGCGAATGTCGAGAAAACCGGATTTGCGCAGTTCCTCCGGGTTACGCAAATACAACTTGCCCATCAAGCGGTAGAGGCTGTCGAGGTTGTCACGCATCGCCAGAGTTGCCATGCGATCGACGCTGGTCTGGAGAAATTCCTGAGGCCTGCCCTCGCGCATCTGGGTGATGAAATTGTTGCCGTCCTGATGGCTGCAACCGCCGAGCAGCAGCGTCGACAGGCAGGCCAGCAGCAGGCACGGGCGATGAATGAATGCAGCGATGGGGTGCAAAACTCTCGGCATGAATTCTTTGACGGACACGTTCCTGTGCGGCGGAAGTCACCGCACCCTGGCCATGGATAGAGCCGCGGATTTCGCAAAAGTGCAGTGCCGGCGTGGATTCCCGACCTTCGGCGCCCTTGGCTCAATCAATTTAGTCCGACTTTATTTTTGCATTAATCGTTTAATCCGCTATAAATTCCCATTCATCCATTAATTAGCATGACTATTTAAAGATTTTCAAAACAACAACAAAAAGGAAGGTCAACCCATGCTTCAATCCCGACACTCACTCTGCGGCCTCGGACTGTCCCTGATGATCGCCACCCTCTCCGCCCAGGCCGCCGGCCTGTCCAGCGAACACAAAGCCTTCGGCAAAACCAATGACGGCACGCCGGTCGAGCAATACATCCTGCGCAACAGCCACGGCATGCAAGCCACGGTCATCACCTACGGCGCGACCTTGCAGGCACTGCAAGTGCCGGACAAGCACGGCAAGCTCGACGACATCGTCCTCGGTTTCGATGATGTGCAGGGTTATCAGAAAGGCACCGCGTACTTCGGCGCAACCATCGGCCGCTTCGGCAATCGCCTGGCCGACGGTGCGTTCGAGCTCGACGGCAAACGCTACCAGGCGCCGCAGAACGACAAGACCAACGCCTTGCACGGCGGCACTCAGGGCTTCGACAAAAAGGTCTGGAAGGCGAAGGAAACCAAGGACAAGGATTCGGTCGGCGTGACCCTGACCTATCTGTCGGCGGATGGTGAAATGGGTTTCCCCGGCAACCTCACCACCGAGGTGACCTACCGCCTCACCGACAGCAACGAACTGCGCATCGACTACAAGGCCAGCACCGACAAACCCACTGTGCTCAACCTGACCAACCACAGCTACTTCAACCTTGCCGGCGCCGGCAATGGCGATATCCTCAAGCAAGTCGCCACCCTGCACGCCAGCCATTACACCCCGGTCACCGCCAAGCTGATTCCGACCGGCGAACTGGCGCCCGTGGCCGGCACGCCGATGGACTTCACCAAACCGACCGCCATCGGCCAGCACATCAAGGCCGACCATCCGCAGTTGAAATTCGCCGAAGAAAAACACGGCGGTTTCGATTTCAACTGGGCGCTGGACACCAAGGGTGACGTCAGCAAACTCGCTGCCGAAGTCAGTGACCCGCAATCCGGTCGCCACTTGCAGCTGTACACCAACGAACCGGGCGTGCAGTTCTACACCAGCAACTTCCTCGACGGCACGGTCAAGGGCAAGGGTGGCAAGGTCTATCCGCACTGGGGCGCGTTCACCCTGGAGACTCAGCACTACCCGGATTCGCCGAATCAGCCGAACTTCCCGAGCACCCGGCTCGATCCCGGCCAGACCTACACCCAGAGCGTGGTGTTGAAGTTCTCCGCCAAGTAAGCACCTGACCTCCTTTCTGGAACCGGACGGAACCCGTGGGCTATTCTGCTGCCCACTCAAGGTATCGACCGTTTCAGAAAGGAGGTTTGAATGCGTACCCTCGAATTGGCTGGCGTGCAGGTGCCGGTGATTGGCCAGGGCACCTGGCGCATGGGCGAAGACCGCTCGGCGCACACGCGTGAAGTCGCGGCCCTGCGCAGCGGCATCGAGCTGGGCATGACCCTGATCGACACCGCCGAAATGTACGCCGAGGGCGGTGCCGAAAGCGTGGTCGGCGAAGCCATTGCCGGCCTGCGCGATCAAGTGTTCCTGGTGAGCAAGGTCTACCCGCACAACGCCAGTCGCAAGGGCATTCCCCAGGCCTGCGAGCGCAGTCTGCGCCGGCTCGACACCGATTACATCGACCTCTATCTGCTGCATTGGCGCGGCCAGTATTCGCTGGAAGAAACCGTCGAGGCTTTCGAGCGTCTGCGCGAGGACGGCAAGATCGGTCGCTGGGGCGTGTCGAATTTCGACGTCGATGATCTCGAGGAACTGTCGAGTTCGGCCTGCGCGACCAATCAGGTGCTGTACAACCTGGAAGAGCGCGGCATCGAATTCGACCTGCTGCCGTGGTGCCAACAGCAGCGCATGCCGCTGATGGCGTACTGCCCGATCGGCCAGGGTGGCGCGATGCTTGCCGAGCCGGTGTTGAAACAGATTGCCGCTCGTCACGGCGTGACCCCGGCACAGGTTTCGTTGGCGTGGATTCTGCGTCAGGATGGGGTGATTGCAATTCCCAAGGCCGTGCGCCCGGAACACGTGCAGCTCAATGCACAAGCCGCGCAGCTGCAACTCGAGGCCGGGGATCTGGCGGCGCTGGACCAGGTGTTTCAGGCGCCAAAACGCAAGCAGCGGCTGGCCATGGTCTGAGCCACCGCCGACTGACAGAGGGCTTCGCCATGAGAAGCACTGATCAGGACGATCCATTCAACCTGCAACGCTTCGTGCTTGCCCAGGACCCGGTGTTCGAACGGGTCCAGCGCGAGCTCCGCGAGGGCCGCAAACGCAGCCACTGGATGTGGTTCGTGTTCCCGCAGTTGGCCGGGCTCGGCGGCAGCGAGATGTCGCGGCGGTTCGCGATCAACTCGGCGCCGGAAACCCGCGCCTACCTCGACCACCCGTTGCTCGGCGCCCGGCTGCGAACCTGCACGCAGCTGGTGCTGAACGCACAGCAGCGTTCAATTGCCGAAATCTTCGGCCATCCAGACGACCTGAAATTCCACTCATCGATGACCCTGTTCGCCCAGTTCGCTGACGACGACAGCCTCTGGCATCAGGCGCTGGAGCGTTTCTTCCACGGCATTCAGGACGAGTGGACCCTGCAACTGCTGGACTCAAAACAGGCCCAGTTGCCCCCCGATCAGGGTTGAGAAATCGTCGTCGACAAACGGCAGGATCGCATCCGCCACCGGTTGCAGCTGGCGAGTGATGTAGTGGTCGTAGTCGATGGCCGCGCGGCGCACTTCCAGCGGCTCTGGGCCGGCCAGGGTGATGACGTAGCTGATCCAGCCACCGTTCTGGTACTGGCGCGGGCGACCGTGTTGCGCGTTGTAATCATCGGCCAGCCGCGCGGCGCGCACATGGGGCGGCACGTTGCGTTCGTAATCGTCGAGGGTGCGGCGCAGGCGCTTGCGGTAGACCAGTCGCTCGTCGAACTCGCCGGCCAGGGTCTTGCGCACGTAATCGCGCACGTAATCCTGATACGGCTTGCGCTGGAAGATCCGCTCGTACAGCTCCTGCTGGAATTGCCGGGCCAGCAGCGACCAGTCGGTGCGCACGGTTTCCAGGCCTTTGTAGACCATTTCCTCGCTGCCGTCGGCGCGGGTCACCAGGCCGGCGTAGCGCTTTTTGCTGCCTTCCTCGGCACCGCGAATGGTCGGCATCAGAAAGCGCTTGTAGTGGGTTTCGAACTGCAATTCGAGGGCGCTTTCCAGCCCGTACTGCTCGCGCACATGCTCGCGCCACCAGTCGTTGACGTTTTGCACCAGCGCCCGGCCGATGGTTGCCGCCTCTTCCTGACCGTGGGGGCGACGCAGCCAGACGAACGTCGAGTCTGTATCGCCATAAATCACCGCGTGGCCCTGGGCTTCGATCAACTGCCGGGTGCGCAGCATGATCTCGTGGCCGCGCAGGGTGATCGATGACGCCAGTCGCGTATCGAAAAACCGGCAGCCGCTGGAACCGAGCACACCGTAAAAGGCGTTCATGATGATCTTCAGCGCCTGGGACAACGGCGCGTTTTGCTCACGCTTGGCGGTCTCGCGGCCCTCGGCGACCCGGGCGACGATGGACGGCAGGCAATGCCGGGTGCGAGAGAAACGAGCGCCGCGAAAACCTGGCACCGAGTCGCTGTCGTCAGGATGCTGCAAGCCTTCGATCAACCCCACCGGATCAATCAGAAAGGTACGAATGATCGACGGGTAAAGGCTCTTGTAGTCGAGCACCAGCACCGATTCGTACAGCCCCGGTTGCGAGTCCATGACAAACCCGCCGGGGCTGGCCTGCGGTGGATTGGTGCCGAGGTTCGGCGCCACAAAACCCTGGCGGTGCATCAGCGGCATGTACAAATGGGTGAATGCCGCCACCGAGCCGCCGCTGCGATCCGCCGGCAGGCCGGTGACGCTGGCGCGCTCGAGCAAAAACTTCAGCAACTCGGTCTTGGCGAAGATCCGCGTGACCAGTTCGCAGTCCTTGAGGTTGTACTTGGCCAGCGCCGGTTTGTCCTCGGCGAACATGCGGTTGATCTCGTCCATGCGCTGGTACGGATTGTCGATGGACTTGCCTTCGCCAAGCAGGGTCTGGGCGACGTTTTCCAGACTGAACGAGGGAAAGCTCCAGGTCGCCGAACGCAGGGATTCGATGCCATCGATGATCAACCGCCCCGCCGCTGCCGCGAAGTAATGATTGCGGCTACCGTGCTCGCGCCACTGCATTTCCTCGCCGCCGCGCCCGAGTTTGAGCGGCACGCCGAGGCGCCGGGCGTGTTCGTGGAGGATACGCAGGTCGAACTGCACGAGATTCCAGCCGATGATCGCGTCTGGGTCGTGGCAGGCGAACCAGTCGTTGAGCTTCTTCAGGATCAGGGTGCGCGACTCGCAGTACTCGAGATCGAAATCGACGATGCTGGCATCGCCATTCGGTGCGCCGAGCATGTATACCTGGCGCTCGCCGCAACCTTCCAGGGCGATGGAGTACAACTCGCCCTGCTCGGTGGTTTCGATGTCCAGCGAGACCAGCCGCAGTTGCGGGCGATAGTCAGGTGAAGGTTTGAGGTGGGCGTCGAGCAACACGCCGTCGGCATCGGGCGTGCCGCTGAACCAGACGGGCGCGGTGATGAAACGCTCCATCAGGTAGCGCTCGGGCGGTCGCACGTCGGCTTCGAAGACATCGACACTGTGCCGGTTGAGCGCGGTTTCGAGGCGCATCAACTGACCGTGCTGCTGGCAATACAGCCCGAGCACCGGGCGATGCTCGAAATCCTGCAGGGCCAAGGGGCGCAGTTCGACGTTCTTTTCGTCCGCCAGCACCCGCTCGGCCTGCTCGCGCTGCGCCGCCGGGATGAACGCCACCGACGGCTGATGCGGCAGGCGCACACGGCGCGGCCCGGCGTCGGTCGCCAGCCAGAACTCGACTTCGGTGCCGGCCGGGGTGTCGCGCCAATGCCGGGTCAGGACGAAGCCCTGCTGTAAATCCACCACTGCAACCTCAGGAATTGATTCAGACGGGCATTCTACGCGGCATTGCCGCCACCCGTGACAAAGGCCTCGCCATGAAAAACCCGGTCAAATGACGTTTTTTGCGTGTTATCTGCCGTTTTGCGGCCTTGCCCTGCGCGCCTGCGTCTACGATGCTTGGAGAACAACGACAACACCTGAGTAACCGCCATGAAAACCGTCGCCCAACTGCTCAAGCTCAAAGATCCGAAAAATCAGGAAGTGCACCAGATCAAACCCGATCACATGGTGCTCGAAGCGCTGATGAAAATGGCCGAGAAGAACGTCGGCGCCTTGCTCGTGGTGGAAGACGACAACGTGGTGGGCATCATCAGCGAGCGCGATTACGCACGCAAACTGGTGCTGCACGGACGCTCCTCGGTGGGCACGCCGGTGCGCGACATCATGGTGGCGAACGTGATCACGGTAGACACCCATCAGACCGTCGACACTTGCCTCGGCATCATGTCCGACAAACGCCTGCGTCACTTGCCCGTGGTGGAGAACGGCAAGCTGATCGGCCTGCTGTCGATCGGCGACCTGGTCAAGGAAGCGATTGCCGAACAGGCCGAACTGATCAAACAGCTGGAGCAGTACATTCGCGGGGAGTGATCAGCCGGGCCAATGCCGCGCAAAGACCGGCGCCAGCACCGGGTGCCGGTCGATGCGCTGCAGCCACGCATGGAAACCGGGTCGAGCCTGGCGCAGGTGATCGCGGGCACCGGCCCAGCGCGTGACCACCGCCGCCAGCACATCCAGTGCGCCCGGTGTTTCATCGTCCAGGTACAGCTCGGCCGAGAACTGATCGGCAAACACCTCCCAGCTCCAGTGCAGTCGTTCCCGCGCACCCGCCATCAGATTCTGTCGCGAGACCTCGTCCGGCATCACCAGCCAGCGTTCCGGGTAATCAATGATCCCGATGGCCGCATAACAATTGCTGACGATGTACACCAGGCCCCGAATCGCCTGATCGCGGTCAGCGCCGTTGGCCGGCAGCAGGCCGGATTGCGCAAAGCTTTGCCCCAGATGAATCAGGATCGCCGCACTTTCGGTGATGACACTGCCGTCCGGCAGTTGCAGGGTCGGGATCTGTTTGAGCGGATTGAGCCGCGCCAGCTCCTGCGCCGCTTCCGCACTGGCCTCGATATCGATGAAGCGGTAAGCCACCTGGCACAGCTCGAGCGCCGCCTCGATGGCCGCTGCTCCTGAGTTGCGGTGTCCGTAGAGCTGATACATATCCCCTCCTCCACTGCGAAAGGCATCCCGCCTGGCCCTATTTATAGCCGTTGTATCGAATTTGGCACGGATTGCGCATTCATCGGCAGCTTGCGAATCCCTGATCTCGCAAAACAGCGCTGGCGGTGCCCATCCCGCACCAAGAGCAATCAGCGAACGCTATCCGCGTTCTTGTAAGGTGCGATACCGAACCAAAAGTTCGCGTATCCGAGCTGGCAACAAGGAGTTCACCGCGTGAATCTTCATCTGCTGCGCCACCCTCTTCTCTCCGTGCCCGTTTACCTGCGCCGCGTTCGCCCGCCGAACAGTCCGTGCATTCCTTTTATTACCTGAACACCTTCACTATTTATTTTTTAAATAGCACGCAAGCAGTCATTGCGTGCGCGCTGCATTAATGAATGCCAGAACAGATTGTTCGACAATAACTTTCAGACAGCACACCCGTACAACTTTTGCTGTTTGGAGTTGATGCTCGAAGCGCACCAAAACTGCACTTCCAGTCATTACATCGTTCATGCGGAGCGACCGACTTTACTTAAACAAGAACAAGGAACATCGCCTGTGACCCGCTAAAACCCTGACCCGCACCAAATCAGTCCGCCACGCACCATCACGCGCCCTGGCCGACACGAGAACAGCCGCTCTATCTCGCTGAACAGCGCGATACCGCGCCAGAGCTGTCTCGCCCTGAAAAAAGCCCTGCAAACAGGGCCATCGGGACGACATGCGCCCAGGAAAACCGGCCTGTTTAATGAAACTTATATAAATGCGACATACGTATCACCCATGAAATAACCGATACACATTTGGTCACTCTTTGGCACAGCGGTTGCTATTGCATCAACCATGAGGGCAAGAATGATGTTCGCCACTCAATTGCACACTCACTTATAAAAGAACAGCCACGGACCGGATCAATGAACCATCGAAGTCGACGTTACTGAAGCAATAAGCTGCACAAGCCCTGTTCAATAGATAGTTCAACTATCGGCTTCTGCACACCTGTATGAAAGTTGCGACCACTCACTCGAACAACGCGGTGTTGTTCGAACGGCACCTTATTGCCCTTCATCCAGCCGAGGGAGCTTTAATGAACGATGCGGTAAAGCACAGAAGTCCGCCGGGGCCCTTGCGGGAAGCGCCGCTCCCGTCGGTTGCGGGCCGGCCCGTGTTTAAGGCCAACACTTCGCAGCCCGGCGGCCTGAACAAACAGCAGATGCTGTTGCTGGTGGCGGTGTCGGCGTTGATACACGGCGGCGCCTGGTGGTTTTTCCAGCAGGCGCGGGCCGAACCGCTGCCCACGCCACCGGAAATTCCGGAAATGACCGTCGAGCTGACCAGCCCGACACCGCCGGCCCCGCCGACACCGGAGCCGCCGCCGCCC